>DATKVD010000392.1:0-4893 GCA_035530235.1 Planctomycetota bacterium
GACGCGCATCGATCACGCCTACCGCGTCACGCGCAAATCCGACGGCGCACTCGTCGGCGAGGCCGAGACCACCCTCGCCTGCGTGGACCGTGAAGGGAACATCCAGCGCATCCCGGACGGGCTGGCGGAGCTGCTGAAGGGGTAGAACGACCTTCGAAATCGTGACTTCAGTTTGAACCACAGAGGACACAGAGGTCACAGAGACAAACTGCGAAACCAAAGGCTGGAAGAAGAAACGGCAACACGCACCGCTTCGGTCGTTTCTTTCCCCACAATCCCGTCGTTTCTTCTTTCCTCTGTGTTCTCTGTGATCTCTGTGGTTCGATGAAATTTTCCGGTCGTTGAGTCCGACACCGGGGTAGCCTGGGACGAGAACTTATTCTTTCGTCTTCTCGAGGGCCTCGGCAGCGGTCTGGCGGGTGCCGGGGTATTTGTCGGACGCCGCGACTTCCTTGAGGAAGTCGGTCGCCCAGGCGTCGCCCTTCAGGTTGTCCATGATGAACCAGTAGCGTTCCTTGGCGTCGAGCGTGGTCCAGACCTCTTTCAGCTTCGCCAGTCCGTTTTCCTCGCCGGCGGCCAGGAGTGTGGCGGCCGCCTTCGTCTTCGTGAGGGTGTCCTGGCTCTCGAGCTGTCCCTTCGCGAACTCGACACCGCTCTTGTCGCCCAGTCTCGCCAGGGCGAAGGCCACGTTGAGTTTCACGACGTCACTCTTGTGCAGGAGCAGGGGTTTGAGTTCGGCGACGGCCTGCCTGTCGCCGATCATCCCGAGGGCCTGGGAGGCTTCGAGTTCCAGGCCGGCCGCGAGGGCGTCGAGCAGTGACTCGACCGCGAGTCTGGCCCGTCGGCGCCCGAGCGACAGCGCACAGACCTTCCGGAGGGTCTTGTCCTCACTGTAGTCGACGAGCATGCACATCTCCTCGTCGGCTTTGCGGTTTCCGATCTCCCCCAGGCGCTCGGCGACGAGGTGCTGACGCTTGGGGTCGGCCGTCTTCATCTCGTTGACGAGCGCGGCGACGGCCTTGTCGTCGCCGTACCACGCCATGCAGAAGAGCATCTCGGGCTCGGGCTTCCCCTCGGAATACTCACAGCCCTTCTCGTGGCGGTTGCGCATGAGGTCGAGGACTTCCTTCTTCTCGTGGTCGATGCGTCCGACGGCCTCGCCCAGCAGTCGCAGTTGCTCTCCGTTCCATCCCTGGAGGTGATAACGGTTTCTGAGGAGCGTGGTGAGGACACGCAGTGCCCGCTCCCCGCCCAGTCGGCCGAGGGCCTCGGTGATCTTCTCGGCGAACTCCGGCGGGTGCCAGTTGAAGCATTCCGCCATGTCGGAGAGTACCGCCTGGTCGCCGACGTATCCGAGCATCTCGGCGGCCCGACCGCGGACCCCCCAGTCCCCGTGGTGACGCATCTTCTTGACCAGGTCCTGGACCTCCTGGCTGATGTCCTCGGCTGGGAATGCGTGGGCCGCCGCCGTCACCACAAGGACGACCAGCAGCACGGTCACGGTGAATGGTCTTCCTGGCATCTCTGGTCTCCAACGCATGGATTGGGGTCCCGGGGCGGAAAAGCCGTCGGTTCCCGATGCTTATACGTGGGACGGGTACGGTCTTTTGTTGCGGAGGGTTTGGGACGACCCGCCGGGACGGCTCATTCGTTCACGGGTGTGGTGTCGGGGGAACTGGTCGACCGCCAGACCCAGCCGTCGAACTGCGTGTCCACACGGTCGTCGGGACGGTTGCGGGTGTCTCCCGGACGGAACCAGTGGACCAGATACTCCTGACGCTGGAACCCCTTGCGGTTCTCCTCGTCCAGGTAGCGGTAGGCGTCGGTGAGTCCCTTGATGAAGACCTTGACGTGGTCGGCCCTGGGGTCGAGTTCGAAGAGGATGGCGACGCCGAGCTTGGTCTCACCGTCCTTGATGTCGCCGGTGATCTGGTTGAGGTCCTCGAAGTTCCTTCCGTGCTTGTGTCGGATGGCCTGTGCCAGACCGGGTGCCGGCATGGCGTAGGTGAGCTGGTTGGTCTCGGTCTCGACACGGAAGATGGGGGCGAACAGTCGGGTGTCACCGGTCTTGTTGGTGACCCGGTAGGTGGTGTAGGCCACCGCCCGTCCGCCCGACCGGATGTAGTGGAGTCCCGTGTGCTGGAAGTCGAGTCGCCAGAACGTGCGTGTCGGCTGGAACTGCTCGTCACGGACCGCCGACAGCTGGGTGCAGAACACCCCCGCCGCTACCAGTGCCGTCAACAGCATTAGCCGCCTTCTCATCGTCCGTTCACCTCGTTCTTTCGGACGGCCGGGCCGTGCCGGTCTCACACCGGCCGCCCGCCGTCACCTGTCCCTTGATTGACCCTTCAGCGCACGATCCCTGTGAACCCCATGAACGCCACCGCCATCAGTCCGGTGCAGACGAACGCCAGTGGGATGTCCTTCATGGGACCGGGGACCTTTGCCGATTCCAGTCGCTCACGGATGCCGCTCATCAGCAGCATCACCACCGTGAAACCGATCCCCGCCCAGAACCCCTGCCAGACGGCCCCGAAGAAGCTGAGCTGTCCCGGACCGGGGTAGTTCGTCGTGTTCAGCAGGGCAACCCCCATTATAGCACAATTGGTCGTGATGAGGGGCAGAAAAATTCCCAGTGCCCGATAAAGCGCGGGGACCGTCTTTTTCAGGAACATCTCCACCAGCTGCACCAGCGACGCGATGACCAGAATATAGCTCGAAACCTTCAGCACCGCCACCAGGGGCTGACTGTCCCCCGACATCTCCAGCCACCCCAGCTGCACGAAGAGGTTGTTCGGGTTCAGCTCCAGCACGTAGAAGTAGAGCGGCCAGGTCACCGCACTCGTCAGGGTCATGACGAACGTGACGGCCATGCCCATGCCGAGTGCCGCGTCGGTCTTCCGTGAGACGTTGATGAACGGACACAGTCCCAGGAACCGTGCCAGGACGTAGTTCTGAACGAAGACCATCGAGATGATGACGAGGAAGTACTTAGACATCGGCGTCCCCCCCGGCGGCCGGAGCCGCTTCGCCCACGGGCACCGGCTCGACGCGCGGCGCCCGGCGGTACGACCGGACCAGATGAACTACCGCCATGACCGGGAACAGGAAGACCCACAGGAGGATCCGGTGCTGCGTCTTCGCCGGCAGGTTGAAGTATCCCATCAGGAGTCCGATGAGGAGGAAAGCCCCCGGCGGCAGGATCATGATGACCACCGGCTTGAAGCCCGGTATGAGCCGGTATCCGAGGAACGTGCCGGCCCCGACGATCTCACGGATGACCCCTAAGAGCAGGAGTCCCAGGAGGAACCCGCACCCGATGCCCAGTCCGTCCAGAACGCTCGCGAGCACCCCCCGCTTCGAGGCGAAGTCCTCCGCACGGTACAGGATGATGCAGTTGACGACGATGAGCGGGATGAAGATGCCGAGCGTGTGGTTGAGTTCCGCCGACAGGTACGCCTTCATCAGCAGTTCCACCATCGTCACGAAGCTGGCGATGACGACGATATAGCAGGGGATGCGGACCCCCTTGGGGATGAAATCACGGATGAGAGAGATGATGGTGTTCGAGCAGACGAGCACCACCGTCGCGGCGATGCCCATCCAGAACGCACTTTCCACCGAGCCCGACGTGGCGAGCGTCGGACAGAGCCCCACCATGAGCACGAAGATGGGGTTCTTGGTGAACAGGCCCTTGGTGAATTCCCGAAGCACGCGGTACCCCCTCGAAAGGCACGCCGGGCGGCTTGGAAGTCAGCAAATTATAGGCGGGGGCGGACGCGTGTCAAGGGGTTTTGGCGGCACCTGCGGGGAGAGTGGGGCTGTTGAAAAAGTCGTGCTCGTGCCAGGGGCAGCTTGCCTGCCCCTGTGGATATCCAACGGGGCCCTCCAAACAGGGGCAGACGAGCTGCCCCTGGCACACGCTCCACCTTGCTCGGGCTTTTTCAACAGCCCCACAGTCCCCATTCTGCGGCCTCGCTTTGCCCGGTCCGCAGATGGGGACAGTGCCCGTCGGGGGCGCACGTGTTGATTTGGCGCAACACGACGCTAAGTGCTTCTCGCGAAAAGGGTTAAACGCAAAAGCCGCCACACCGTGCCCCCGTGCGTGTTGTGAAAAAACAACACCCGGTCCTTACCCCTTCCGTGCATTTTGTTAAACAATCGCGTCACGACCACCGCAAGTCCAGGTGTCGCAAGGCCCTGCGCGTTCCGGGGCTTGTCGAATAGATTTAACACCGTTTTTGGCACGCCATTTGCCGTATCCCCTTATGCATTCGTCTCCCGTTCTGTAACGAGGAGCCACGGAGAGGCAGCCCTCGGCGTCATAACCGATCTGGGATTGTGGCCGGCACTGAAGACCTCCACGTAGTGGTTGGCCCTCTCCAGTCGACTGCCGGTGGCTGCCGCCGTGGCTCCGTCTCTTTTCCCTTCCCCCCTCGCCGCTGCCGGGCGGCGTCGTCGCCTCGACGGGCCCCTTTGAGCTTGCACTCCCGCCTCGGCAGACTATGCTTCCTGAGACCACGACGTGTTCCCAACGGAACCCCTTGGGGAGGAAGAGCAGGATGAAAAGCATGCCGGCGAAGGTGAAGCCGTACTGCGGGTGGGACCCGCTCATCGAGGAGGACTGGACGCGCGTGTGCTACGAGCGGAGCCGCAACCTGACCGCGGCCGCCGAGAAACGCTTCCAGGAGAAATCCCGCGTCATCACCGCCGAGGCCCGCAAGAGACTCCGCGCGCTCCTCGACGCGGGGTACGAGCCCCCCGTCCGGACGCCCTGGGATTGACGGGGCCGCAGGCGACGCACGGCAATCCGCAGAAAGGAAGAAATCGTGAATGCCCGATGGCCGGTCATGACATCGTGCATGATGCTGACCGCGCTGTGTGTGGTCGCCG
>DATKVD010000393.1:0-2272 GCA_035530235.1 Planctomycetota bacterium
GCGAGGTGTTCCTGGGCGGCATCGGGGGCGTCCACACGCACCCCGACCACCGCAAGCGCGGCTACGCCTCCATCGTGATGGCGGAGTCGGTGGCGTGGATGCGGGAACAGGGCTACGACGTGAGCGTGCTCTTCGGCATCCAGGACTTCTACCACCGCTGGGGGTTCGTCACGACGCTCAGTTCGACGATGATCGAAGTGCCCACGCGTCACGCGGACAAGGCGAAGCGGACCTCACGTCCACGGCGCTTCCGAAAGACCGACTTCCCCGTCGCCATGCGCATCTATAACCGTGACAACGCCTCCAGAACCGCTTCGATCATCCGGAGGAAGTCAACGTGGATCCCCTGGCGTGTGGGCGTGGAGTGGCGTGTGCCGCCCGAGATTCACCTCTACACGGCCGGCGGCAGGACCGTGGGGGTGGCGGGGTTCTGTCTGAGGGCGGACCGTGTGGACTGCTGTGAGGTGTCGGCGACGGACCCGCGGGCCTTCGGCGGCATCCTTCGTCACGCGGCGGACCTCGCCGTCGAGCGTCGCGTCGAGACCCTTGTCTTCCGTGTGCCGCTCGACCATCCCTTCGCCGACTTCTGCCGGGAGCAGGGGGGGGCGTTCCGTGAGCAGGTCCCGCGGGTGGCCGGGGGGATGGCGCGTCTCATCAACCAGACGCAGTGCCTGAAGAAGATCGCTCCCGAACTGACGCGGCGTCTGGGGGGCTCGAGGCTTTCGGGGTGGTCGGGCGGCATCGACATCGCCACGGACCTCGAAACAACCCGCCTCACCGTGAAACGCGCCAAGGTCAGCGTGGGCGGCCGCGGACGGGCCCGCGTCAGGCTCGAACTCCCTCAGGACCGCCTCACGCAGCTCCTCTTCGGCTGGCAGGACGTGTCGTTCCTCGTGACGCACACGCCGACGAAACTCACGGGCGACCGTGACGGCGTCGTCGACACGCTCTTCCCCAGGGGACGGCCATACATGTGGACATCCGACCATTTCTGATCGGGACGGGACTTCCGGACCCCGGACGACGCTATTTCATCCCGAACATCGCTTCCTTCAGGTCGAGGTAGTAGAGGTAGTCCTCCACCTTGACGTTGGGCGGGCAGCGGTGGTCGCAGAAGGGGATGTACCCCCCGCGCTCGACGATCGGAACGAGCGTCTCCAGGTAGGCCTTGATCGCCCTCTTCCCCTTCCCGAGTGCCATCTTGTCGATGCCGCCCATGATGTGGAGGTCACGACCGTGTTCCCCCAGGAGTTCCGCCGGGTGGGCACAGCTGTTCACCTCGTACGGGAACAGGCAGTTGATGCCCGCCTCGAGGAAGAAGGGCAACAGCGGTCTCACGTCGCCGTCACAGTCGGTCCACCAGAGGTCGATGCCGGCGGCATGCAGCTTGTCGCCGATGCGCTTCTGCCGCGGCATCACCACGTCACGGAAGAACGGCACACTCACGATCGGACCACTCTTGAAACAGATGTCCTCCCAGCCCGAGGCGTAGTCGAAGTCGATCCTGCCCAGGACCTGGTCGAGGAAATCCTCCACCATGACGGTGAGGGTTTCGACCATGTCCTCGACCATGTCGGGGTAGTCATAGCAGGCGTAGCAGAGCCCCTCGAAGGTGAGCATGTCGCGGACCCATCCGATCTGTGAGCCGGTATTGACGCCGAGGGGATAGTCGCGGTCGGGGGGGTGAGCGGCCTTCAGGGCCTCGACGTCCACCTTCCGCGCCGGGTCGTCCCGTCGATAGCGCTCTTCCTTGATCTTCCGCCAGTCGTCGGGCGTCTGGATGGAGGACCTGATGAAATGCGGGATGGTGTCGTGTCCGTCCTTGGGGACCTCGGCCAGCAGCCCGACGCCGTTCCGGATGATCTTCGTGGTCTCCGTCTCCTCGACGACCTCCTGCTCGAACGGCGGGTTCATCCCGACGCTGCCGCCCACGCCGCGGATCCGGTCGAAGTTGAAGAAGACGTCCGCCTCGGCGTTCGAGGTGATGTCGTTCTCGACGAAGATGGACCACTGGTGAAAGTTCTCCTCCCAGTAGCCGAACTCCATGTTGAAGCAGCGGTCGACGGCCCGGTAGTGCATCTGGCGGTTGAACCGCTCCCGGTCGGTCATCGTGCCCTTCCACTTCGTCCGACAGGGGGTGATGACCTTCGGTTTCTCCTCTGGGGGCTTCTCTTCCTTGGCGGTCATGGGCGGCCTTTCCGGTATGGGACGGGAACGAGGGGCTTCTATAGCGGGTGACGGGGGACTTGTCAACGGAGAACCGGACGGGTCA
>DATKVD010000394.1:0-2687 GCA_035530235.1 Planctomycetota bacterium
TCGCGCCGGTCGTCGGCGGCCAGAGGAGGCAATCATCGTCTCCCTGTTTCTCGTAGATGCGGATCGCATGCTTCGCGCCCCACTGGGTGAAGAGGTGCGTCCACTCGAAGTGACGCAGTCCGCACCGTTTCGCCTCCTCGATCCAGCGCTTGACGGGCCGCCAGTCGAATGTGTACCCACCGTCCTCGCGGCGGTTCACGCCCAGAAGCTGCGTCGGGCGCTTGACGCCGTCCAAGGGAGGCGTGAACACCGGGACGTAGATGGTGTCGCATCCGTGTCCGGCATAATCCTGCATGTACTTCCGGCAGACCGGCCAGAATGCCTCCTCGAACGGCTCGACGCCGTACCGGTCGCAGATCGCGTCGGCATAGAACCAGTGCGTGACGTTGAAGTTCTTCCGCGCGGCGAGGGTCACGTCTGAGACGACGATCTGGGCGGTCATGGGGGCGATTTTCCCGTCGGCCGCGCTCAGCTCGACGTCGACGTTCTTCGCTCCGGGTCCGGTCTCGTGCGGCACGGTGACGGTGATCCAGAACGCGGTGACCTCCCCCGGCGCCGCGAGGGCCGTCTCTTCCGGAAAGAGCACGTCCGGCACGTATCCGGGGATGAATCCGACGCCGTCGAGTTCGTCGGGGGGCGTCTCGGTGTTGTGGTGCGGGACGGGGACGCAGCCGACGCGTCTCACGCGCACGTCGAGTCCGTCGGGTGCGACGGCGGCTGCCGTGACGTCCACCGGCTCGGTGCCTTCCACGCGGACGCACGCCTGGAACGAGACGCTCGATCCGCGTGCGGCCGGAATCGAAAGCGTCTCCTTCCCGCCCGCCGCGCCCAGCGGAAACTGCCGCACCAGCGAACTCGCAAGCCACGTCTTGATGTTCGACATGAGCCCCTCCCAGGGGTGTCGCGGCCGCCCGCTATTCCTTCTACTCCTGCGTTCCGGTCCGCTCGATGTTCACGGTGTACTCACGTGACCCCGCGGCCTCGAGGTCGTCGTTAATCGCCAGTGGCGTCAGCTTTTCGGCCGCCGGGTCGTAGTAGAACACCGAGCACTTCGCCGGGTTCTGTGCGTCGTCGTTCACCGCTTCTATGACGTATTTCCCGGGCGCGAGCCCGCGTGCGTCAAGAAGCACCGTGACTTCCTTCTTCCCGTCTCCGTTCAGGTCCTCGCAGAGGTAGACACCCCTGGGGATGTTGCCTGCCTCGGCCGACAGGGATCGTCCCTGGGGATCACGGACCTTCAGTTGGACGGTCCCGAACGCCCCGATCCACTTTTTCTCGGCCCTGAGCCTGTCGCGCTGGTTCCTGAGACTCCCCGGCATCGGCTCGTCCCTGTCGGCGAAGAGCGCCACGACTGTCGGCGGCGTGATGTCGAGGGAGACCGCGACGTCCGGCACCAGCGGACGGTGGGCGAGCGCCCGTGCGATCTCGTCGGTCAGAAACGCGAGCGGCTCGACGTACGGCCCGGCCTGCGGGACGACGCGTGCCCACACGTCGTCAAACCACGCAATGCCGTCCCCGCTCGACAGGTCCAGGTGGAACCTTTCCTCGGGCCATTCCTTCTCCGGGACGTCCCGGCACCCGATGTAGCGCCCATTCAGTGAAAAGAAGAGCCGGTGGTATTCGGGAATCACCCCGATCTGCACCGCGTACCACGCGTTCGACGTGTAGGTCTCGGTCCTGGAGAAGACAATCGGCGAGAGCCAGCGGGGCGAGACGGTCTTGTCCGTGAGGAAGGCGACCGTCCCCGCCTGCCAGGCGTTCACCCCCTGGTACCTGTACACAAGGCCCACGATGGCCTCGATGTTCCACCCCTTGCCTGATTCATCTCCCGGTCGGACCCTGCACGAGACGAGGTAGGGCTCCTTCCAGGGCGGAAGGGCGAGACCCGCCTGTGCCGCCCATCTGCCTCCGTGTGCCCCGTAGAGTTGGATGGATTTTTTCCCCGAGAACGCGACGGTATCGACGAGCTTGTTGTGCTCCGGGTCGTCCTGCGCGTTGAAGCGCATGACCCACCCGTTCTGAGGTGCCTTGCCCGGCTCGCTGTTCTCGAAGTCGTCGAAGATCTGCACGACGTCGGCCGGCGGTCCGCCCGCCGCCGGCTTCTCGACCCGTGTCGGCGGCGCTTCCTGCCCGTACGCCCACACCATCCAGAGCGAAATCACCGCTGCTGCGACTGCCCCGCATGCTGCCGGACGCTTCATCGCCTTGCCCCCCGTCTTGGACGAAGCCGGAGCCGGTCGGTTCCCGCCGGACGTTTGTGCAGCGCGAATTCCGCGGCGGATCCGTTCGGCTGCCGTCAGTTCTTCCCGAGAAGGAGCTTCTTGAACAGCCCGACGGTGCGGTCGACGTCGTCCGCGTCGATGTCGTTGTGCGTGACGAAGCGCATGCGGCCGCCGACGATGCGGTAGGCGTAGACACGCTCGTGGGCCAGTCGGGCCAGGAACGCGTCGGCGTCGTCCTGCTTCAGCGTCATGAACACCATGTTCGTTTCGGCGTCCTCGACGTCGAGCTTCTTGTCGATTCCCGGGATGGCCCGAAGTCCCTTTTCGAGACGTGCGGCGTTGTCGTGGTCTTCGGCGAGGCGGTCCATCATGGTGGTGAGTGCGATGATGCCGCACCTGGCCAGGGGTGCGGGCTGCTTCAGGAAGCCCCCGATGCGCTCTCTGAACGTGCGTGCACGGGCGATG
>DATKVD010000395.1:0-9431 GCA_035530235.1 Planctomycetota bacterium
GAGTGGCTCACTTCAGGTCAACGTACGATGCGATCAAGGGTCAACTGGACCGTGTCATCGTGGGACACGACGCGGTGAAGGAGCAGGCGATCTGTGCGCTCCTCGCGGCGGGGCACGCCCTGGTGGAAGGCGTTCCGGGACTGGGCAAGACGCTGCTGGTGCGGACGCTGGCCGACGCCGTCCGCGTGAAGTTCAGTCGCATCCAGTTCACCCCGGACCTGATGCCGGCCGACATCATCGGGACGAACGTCATCCACGAGGACGAGCACGGCGCCCGCGCCTTCCGCTTCGAGCCCGGACCCGTCTTCGGCAACATCATCCTCGCCGACGAAATCAACCGTGCCACCCCGAAGACCCAGTCGGCGCTCCTCGAGGCCATGCAGGAGCAGAGCGTCACCGTCGCCGGCGTCGTCCATCACCTCACGCCCCCCTTCATGGTCCTGGCCACGCAGAACCCCATCGAGATGGAGGGGACCTATCCCCTGCCCGAGGCGCAGCTCGACCGGTTCCTCCTGAAGATCTTCGTCCGGGATTCCTCGGTGGCCGAGCTGGTGGAGATCGTGGACCGCACGACGGTGAAGGACACGCCGCGGGCGGAGGCGGTGGCGTCGGGCGAGGAGATCGTGGCGATGCGGGAGCTGGTGCGCGAGGTGCCGGTGGCGTCTCACGTGAAGGAATACGTGGCGCGGCTGGTGCTGGCGACGCACCCGACCTCGAGGGACGCCCCCGACGCGGCCCGGCGGTACGTGCGCTACGGGTCGAGTCCGCGCGGGGCACAGGCCATCACGCTTTCGGCCAAAGTCCGCGCGCTCACGCAGGGACGCAGCAACGTCAGCTTCGAGGACGTCCAGGCCGCCGTGCTCCCGGCGCTTCGGCACCGCATCATCTTCAACTTCGAAGGCGAAGCCGAAGGACTCGACGCGGATACCGTGCTGGGGGAAGTCCTGAAACATGTTAAGAGGTGAACGCCCAGCGGCGCACCACCGGCCTGCTCAAGCACGAAGCACGAAGCACGAAACAAGCACGAAATTCAAATGAGGGAATGGTCGAAACGGATCCGCATGCGGGGTTTTGAATTTCGCTCATTGGTGCTTCGAATTTGTTTCGGATTTCGTGCTTCGAATTTCTGATTTTCCCCGACGTCGGGGCACTCGGCCCGGGAAGGGATCGACCAAATGGCATTGCACCTGGTGACCGGCGGCGCGGGTTTCATCGGCTCGCACATCGCCGAGGAACTCCTCCGAGAGGGCGAGCATGTGCGCGTCGTCGACGACCTCTCGACCGGAAAGCTCGAGAACGTCGAGCACCTGAAGGGGGACCTCGAATTCGTCCAGGGCGACGTGTGCAGTGAGGCCCTGATGAAGCGGGTCTCCGAGGGCGTCGAGGTGGTTTACCACCAGGCGGCGATTCCGTCGGTGCCGCGGTCCCTGGACGAGCCCTTGGTTACCAACCGTGCCTCGGTGGACGGCACGCTGTGCGTGCTGATGTCGGCGCGCGAAGCGGGCGTCCGCCGCGTCGTCTACGCGTCGTCCAGCTCCGTCTACGGCGAGAACGACACGCTGCCCGCGGTCGAGACGCTGCCCACGGTGCCCATCTCGCCCTACGGCGTGGCGAAACTGGCGGGCGAGCTTTACGCCCGCGTGTTTCACCACTGCTACGGGATGGAGACGGTGGCCTTGAGGTATTTCAACGTGTTCGGACCGCGGCAGGACCCACAGAGCATGTATGCGGGGGTGACGCCGATTTTCGTGCGCGAGCTCCTGGCCGGCCGGACACCCACCATCTTCGGCGACGGCGAGCAGACGCGCGATTTCACCTACGTCGCGAACGTCGTGAGTGCCAACCTCAGGGCCGCTAGCGCCCCCGACGCCCCGGGAAAGGTCTTCAACGCCGCCTCCGGCGTTCAGACCACCGTCAACCGGCTCTACCAGATCATCTCGCAGCTCCTCGACGTCGACGTGCCGCCCCGATATGACGACCCCCGCCCGGGCGACATCCGTCATTCCCTTGCCGACGTCGCCGCCGCCCGCGACGTCCTCGACTACGAACCCCACGTCTCCCTCGAAGACGGCCTCAAGCTCACCGTCGACTGGCTGAAGACCCAGAAGCTGTGAAAATGGGAACATGCTGCTTTTTCCCGCCCTCTTGAGGCATGCTTCAGGTGCGCGTCGCAGGGAAAAAGCAGAATGTCCTGCTCTGTATAGAACATAGGAGGACAGGCATTCCTGCCTGTCATTAGGAAAGGAGGACCCCGATGCATCGGGGTCATGGGTCGCGTCAGACAGGAGTGTCTGACCCCCTGTCTGTGCGCCAGGGCCTGCCGGGACAGCCCCTCGAATCGCCTCAAAACCGTCGTATACGGCACTTAAAAAAGGGGAGGCTCCCCTTTTTCCAATCCGTAGGCATCGATGAGGTGGCGGACGCTGGCGTACTGGACGTGCCAGGCGTCGGGGGCGTAGCCGCCGCCGAGGGTCATGGCGACGGGCAGTCCGCGTTCGACGCACGCGGCGACGACCGTCGCGTCGCGCTCGACGATGCCGGCTTCGGTCATCATGAGGTCCGCAAGGGGATCGTCCCGCATCGTGTCGCACCCCGCCTGGTAGAAGACCACGTCGGCACGCGCCGCGTCGAACGCCCGCGGCAGGTGCTCACCGAGACGCGCGAGGTACGTCTCGTCGTCGGTGCCCACGTCCAGTCCCACGTCGAGGTCGCTCGCCGCCTTCGGCAGCGGGTAGAGCTCCTCCTGGTGCATGGAGAAGGTGAAGGTGTCGGCGTCGTCGGCAAAGATGACGGCGGTGCCGTTGCCCTGGTGGACGTCGAGGTCCACCACGAGCACGCGTCGGAAGAGTCCGTCGGCGCGGAGTCGACGGACGGCGACGGCGATGTCGTTGAAGATGCTGAACCCCTCGCCGCGGTGGGGCTTCGCGTGGTGGTAGCCGCCGCCCAGGTTGACCGCGATGCCGCAGCCCAACGCCAGACGTCCCGCCAGGATCGTCCCACCCGTCGCCCAACGGAACGACCTCAGGATCGTGTCCCTCAGCACCGACACGGGCAGCATCGCCAGCACCGGGGCCTCCAGGTACTCCGCGATGTGCCGGGAACTGTCGAGACTCCTGAGGAGCACGTCACTGTGCACCAGCCGGAGGTCGTCGTCGGAGACGGGCTCGGGGGCGACCGCCGGACGTCCCGCAAGCAGCCCGTCGGCCTCCAGCTGCTCGTAAATCCGGGCGTACTTGTTGACGTCGAAGGCGTGGAGCTGCTCCACCCCGCCGAGGTCGACGCGGTATTCACCCGAGTAGACGATGGCGACGTGTGCGGTCACGGTGTGGGGACTCCTGTGCGATCCCGCGTCAGTTGGGGTGCGAGCGTGGTGGGACCGGAGCCCCACCACGCAGACAGGGACGGACCGCACGTGGGCGTGTCGTTCACAGCAGCTCCTCGCGGGGGATGAGCATCCTGCCGTAGGACGTGGCGACGGTTTTGCGCCCGCGGCGGAGCACCACCTTGAGTCCCTCCTTCACCTTGTGGGTCTCGAGGGTGTAGAGCCTGGTGCTGATGACGAACTCGACGCTCACGTCGGTCTCCAGAGACTCCGCCGCCGGGTGAATGAGGAGTCCGTCACGCGTCGGCTCCACGCCCATGAGCCCCCAGAGCACCATCGCGCGGACGGGGGCGTGACCCAGGTAGTAGCGTCTCACGGGGTCGCCCCGGGCCGAGAAGTCGAAGAGACGGAGACCCTCCTGGTCCGGTCCGTGGGGGTTGTAGAACTCGAAGACGGCGCCCTCGTTTCTCAGCACCTCGGCCATGGCGTCGAGGGAGCGTCGGACGAGCCACCCGGCGAGTTCCACGCGTCCGGCGTGTCTCAGTCCCATGGCGACCCAGAGGTTGAGGGACGCCCGGCACGGTCCGCGAGAGCCGACGGGTGCGAACGTCGGCTCGTCGGCGGCCACCGAGGGCAGCGGAAACCACGTCGCGAACTCGTCCGGGTTCGCCACGTGTGCCAGCATCGCGTCCAGTTGCTCGGCGGTCGGGATGCCCGCACAGATGGTCCACAGTGCCGCGGGGGTCCGCACGCGCACGAACTCGTCGTCCGAGCGGTCGTAGAACCACCCCGTCTGGGGGTCCCACAGCCGCTCACGCACGAGATGTGCCAGACGGTCCTGCTTCTGCGTCCACTCGGTGGCCGCCCCGCGCTCGCCCAGCGCCACCGCGAAACGCACCAGGTTCCGGTAGAACATCACGAGCTGGGCGTTCAGGTCCACGCACGCGAACCCGTCCGAGGTGATGCGGTCGAAGCGCGGCGAGCCGTCACACCCCGACTCCCACGGCTGCGGGAAGCGCGTGTCGGCCCACTCGTAGAGCCCGTCCCGGTCACGGTCCCGCTCGTGCTCCCACCACGCGATGTTCAGCTTCGCCACCTCGTAGGTCACCGCCAGCCAGCTCCGGTCGTCCGTGGCGAGATACAGACGCCAGGCAATCTCCGGCCACACCGGCGGATGCGACGACACCATGCACCGGCCGTCGTCCGTGGCACGGTGACCCTTCGGCCAGAGGTCCTCCGAGGTGGGGGCCACGTCGAGCGCCAGCTGCGAGGTCCCCGGGTCGTAGCTCTTCAGGTAGTTCTCGAACTCCTGTCGGGCCCGTCGGGCGTCCATCAGCAGCCAGTCCCACACGATGTGGACGGTGTCGGTGTGACCGAGGACGCGCGAGGCGTAGCCGTCGGCGCGGGTGGGACACTGCCACTCGTAGATGAAGGGAGGCTCCGGCTCGTAGGTGTTGACGCGGTGAAGCTGGTGGACGTGGTCCCAGAGACGTTCGAGCGGGGCGGTCATCTGGAGCCGCGGCTGGCTTTTTCCGAACGAGTGCGTGACCGCGACGATGCTGCCCATGTCGACGGACTTCAGGCGGTTCATTTCGGTTTCGGCCAGTGCCGGGGTGGGGCCCAAGGCGACAAACAGTATGAGCGGCCAGTCGGCCCCGGGGGAGGTGACGGTGACCTTGCCGTCGGCGGCCTTGCGGTACTTCAGCACGTCGCCCCACTCGAAGTAGACCAGGAAGTGTCCGACGTCGGTGCGCACCGGCAGTGTGCGGGCCTCCCGGTCCAGCTTCTTCCCCTCGAGCGTCAGACGCTCCGCCTCCACCGACATCACCAGTCCACGGTTCACGGTGATGGCGAACTCCCCGCGCTCGGAGAGCACCAGCACGTCCCCGAGCCACTTGGGCGCCGGCGGCTCGCTGCGCAGCGTCACCCGGGCCACGGGCTCGAGGCCGTGGAAGCCGCACGCCATCTCCCGTCCGGACGCCTCCACGTCCCAGTACAGGCCCTTCAGCTCGCGCACCGGTGACGTGCTCGGCATCGACGGAAAGAGACTCAGCTTCATCGTGGGAATCCCCGTGCGGGACAACAGGCACCGCCTCCGAGTGTACGACCGTCCCGTGAACAGGTCAACCGCAAACTGCGTGAGGGAAGCACGAAATCCGAAGCACGAAACAAATTCGAAGCACCAATGACCGAAATCCGAAACCCCGCATGCGGACCCGTTTTGGTCATTCCGTCATTTGAATTTCGTGCTTGTTTCGTGCTTCGAGCTTCGTGCTTCGGGGGTCTCGCCTTCCCCTTGCCGTCGGTCCGTCGTGTGCGTATAATGCGTTGGGGCGACGAGGACCCCCGTGCCTTCCAAGATGCGCCGGAAGGAGGGGAGCGATGGGGAAGAAGCTGGCAGCACTCGCGGTGATGACGCTCATGGCCGCCGTGCTCCTCGTCTGCGGACTCGTGTATGTCAACTGGCGCGGGCCGCGCGTGGAGGTCGAGTTCCAGCCGTCGGGCACACTGGACTGGCCCGGCTCGGAGCTCCGTGCGGCGGGTCTCGAAAGGGGCGGCTTCTGGGTCGACCTGCGCCGACGGGGGGATGTCATCGGATTCAGGCTCTCACCGGCACACCTGAAGAAACTGGCCAGGCTGAGCGGAGATGAGGCCCAGTGGCTGGACCGGATCGTCGGGGAATGGTCCCGCCTCTCCCAAACCGAACGGACTGCGGCACTTAAGAGGATCACGAGTGTTATCAGGCGGGACATGAAAAGTCACGGCGGCCGCATGGAGGAATACGTGCAGGACCGGGTAGCCCCGCTGCACGGAGAGAACGAGCGCAATGCAAAGATCATGAGACTCATCGAGAAGCTGGAGTGGGGCAACTTCCCAGCGACTGCCGACGACGTGAAATATGTCCCCGACCTGACGCCCTGCGAGCCCGCCGACAACGTCCCCCGGCGCACCATCGTCAAAGACCCGCTCGATAAGCTGATGGATGATTGGAGACGAGATCGCGGAGGCGCCATTGAGTGGGGCGAGCCGAAGAAGAAACCCGAAATCGAAGACGCGAAACCCGAGTCAGGCCCGAATTCCGAATGACGGGAGCGTAGGGAGTTCAAAGCAATGGGCACCTGGTTCAACGTGTTGATCGTGGTCCTCTTCGCCGCACTGGTCGGCGTCTTCTTCTTCGGATATTTCAGCGCGTCGACGCCCGTGCCGTCGCCGGCCTACTCGTCTGAGACGACCATATACGACAAGGGACACGGCGAGTTCACCGCCGGGGTCTCGATGTGGGGCAATGAGCTGCCCGACGTTGAGTTCGGGGTCGACGAGGTCGAGGCGACGGTGTCCTTCGCGGAGCTGCGCGCCGGCCTCAAGCTGACCGACGAGGAGGACAAACGGTTGGCGGAATTCGTCGAGACCTGGGACACGCTCACCGACGACGAAAAGATCGACGCACTGGGCGACGCCATGAAGGTGATTATCCAGATCATCACGAACCACCCGGCGGAACTCAAGGCACTCATCCTCAAGAAAGCCGAGGGAGCGAAAGAGACAGCCGTCGAGGAATGAAGGACGGCGGCGAAAACCCGAAATCCGAAATCCGAAACAAATCCGAATCAGACAATCACACAATGACGGAATGACCGAAACGGGTCCGCATGCGGGGTTTGGAATTTCGGTCATTGTTTGATTCGAGTTTGTTTCGAGTTTCGTGCTTCGGATTTGCACACTCGACGTGACAGGCGAGGAGACGAATCATGAAGGTTCTGGTCATCGGCGGCACGGGACACATCGGGAGTTTCCTCATCCCGCAACTGGTCGCGGACGGTCACGCGGTGACGGTGGTGGCGCGGGGGGAGCGTCCGGCGCCGCCCGATCCCGCGTTCGAGAAGGTCACGCTCGTGAAGCGCGCCTACGAGCGGAAGGGCGACGCGTGGCCGAAGTTCCTCGCATCGCTCGACGCCGAGGTCGTCATCGACATCCTGGGCACCAACGTCCCGGGCGTCTTCGAGGCGACGAAGAAGACGGCCAGGCATCTCATCGCGTGCGGGTCGGTCTGGATGTTAGGCTCGGCGAGGCGCGTGCCCGTCCCGCCCGAAGAGCAGTCGCCGTGTCCCTTCGACTGGTACGGGATGCGCTGGCGGGAACTGAACGAGACCAGGGCACGGGCGAAGGCGGACGGCGTCGCGTTCACAGGCGTCCTGCCGCCCAACATCTGCGGCCCCGGCAAGGTCCCCATCGACGGCCAAGGCGGCCGCTCCGTCGAGGTCCACAAGGCCCACGCACGCGGCGAACCCGTGCAGCTTCCCGAGAACTGCAACACCCTCATCGCCCCCTGCGACGCCTCCGACGTCGCGCGGCCCTTCTCACTCGCCGTCAAAAACCGCGACGCCGCCGCGGATGAGATCTTCAACGCCGGGGCGCCCTACGCCCTCGCCGCGCCGCGCTTCATCGAAGCACTCGGCGAGGCACACGGCAGCACCATCCCCATCGAGTACGTCCCGGCGGAGAAGTTCTACACCGAGGTCCTCCCCGACGTCGGCGCCAACTACCATTTCAAGGAGCACATGGCGCCCGACATCTCGAAGACGCGGGCGAAGTTAGGCTACGCGCCCGAGTTCACCTGCGAGGAGACGCTGGCAAGAGCGGTCGACTGGATGCGCGAGAACAGACTCATCTGAGCCGTAGGGGCACAGCATGCTGTGCCCCTACAGACGTGGTGCCCACGTCCCACCGGCGATCGAGGCCGCGGGCTTCTTCGGTACGACACCCCTCCCGGAGTCTGGAAATCCCCCCGCTTGTCGATATAATGGGATGACGCCTCTTACCCACATCGCACCCGACCGGGGGGAGATGCCCGTCATGACGCGTCGGATACTCTCCATCGTATCTCTCGTCGCGCTCACACTCGCCGGCTGCGGAAAAGGCGAAGCCCCCACCGCGGCACTCCCGGCGCCAGACGACAACGCGGGTCTCCTCAAGGCCGACGCGGCCGAACTCAAGACCACCGTGGTGACGCCCCATCTGGAAGCACCCATCACGCCGGGCAGGAACGTCCTCTGGTGCTCGACGTTTCAACTGGCGTGGAACGAGATGTGCACGCTCGGGGGCGGGGACCTGGTCATCGAGGACCCGCCGTCGATGGTCGCCGTCCTGAACCGGAAGGACGCGACCCGGGACGACCTCGACGAGGCGTCGTACGTCGCGATGGCGGGGTGGGTTCGAGACGGCATCTACGGGAAGATCCGGAAGGCGGTGGACGAGAAGTTTCACGGTGAGTTCCATCCCCGGCTCCTCGAGGATACGGGTCTCAACGTCATCGTGGCGTATGCCTGTCTCCTGAAGGACCTGCGGTTCGCGCATCCCTTCGAGTCGATCGACGAGAAGGTGATGCGTTTCCGCGGCGAGCCGGTGAAGTTTTTCGGTGCCACGTCCGACCGCGAGCACCCGCGGGAATTCTACGAGCAGATCGTCATCCACCACGTGGATATCGACGACGAACGGGCTGACCGACGGATCGTCGTCGAGCTGAAGACGACATCGCCCGACGACCGGCTGATCCTCGCGATGGTCCCGCCCGCGAAGACGCTCCGTTCAACCGTCGACGAGGTCCACCGCCTCATCGCCGACGCCACACCCACACCGGCCGGGCCGATGACCGAACTCTACGTCCCCAAGCTGAACTTCGACCTCCACCGGACCTACGACGAACTCATCGGCAAGCGTGTGACCTCGGCCGGCGACATGCCGATCGGCCGTGCGGAGCAGGACATCCGCTTCCGGCTCGACGAGCACGGGGCCGCACTCAGGTCCGAAGCCGTCCTCGGGATCTTCGGCGGTCCGGAGGTCCTCCGGTTCGACCGGCCGTTCCTCATCCTCCTCGAACGCAAGGGCGCCGCGAGACCCTACTTCGCCCTCTGGGTGGACAACGCCGGACTCCTCGTCCGGGAAGATCCGTCGCGACTCCAGCTCGTCGACGCCCTCCGCTTCGACGAGGTCCGTGATTTCTCCGAAGGTCTCGCGGCCGTGCGCGTCGGAAGAAGGTGGGGCTACATCGACGCCACCGGGCGCATGATCGTCGATCCGACGTTCCACCGTGCGTGGGATTTCTCAGGCG
>DATKVD010000396.1:0-3518 GCA_035530235.1 Planctomycetota bacterium
ACGGCTCAACTCAAGCCCGCGATGTACCTCCGAGGCACCGAGCAGATCCTCGTGGACCTCGCGACGAACGAGGCCCTCGCGGAGGCCATATTCCATCATATCTACGAGTATTTTATGGCCTACAACCGCCGGGTGTTCGAGGCGGCGCGCATGAGCACTGGTGGACAAGCCACCAGTGCCACATCGCTATCTCCCTCTCCCCTTGAGGGAGAGGGCCGGGGTGAGGGGGGACAGACAAGATCAAACCTCATCGACATCTTCATGATGGGGGACGACTTCGGGACGCAGACGGGTCCCATCGTGAGTCCGGCGATGTGGCGGCGGTTCTTCAAGCGGCGCTTCCGGGACTTCATCGACCTCGCGCACCGCTTCGGCATCCGGGTGATGCACCACACGTGCGGGAGCGTGCGCGCGCTGATACCGCATTTCATCGACTGCGGGCTCGATATCCTCCAGTCGCTTCAGCCGCAGGCGGCGGGGATGGACCTCGGCGAACTCAAGCGCGAATTCGGCCGCGAGATCTGCTTTCACGGCTCGGTCGACATCCAGGGGGCGCTGCCGCACGGGGCGCCCGACGACGTGCGCGCGGAGGTGAAAGAGCGGATGGCCGCCGGCAAACCCGGCGGGGGGTTCATCATCAGCACCGCGCACAACATCCTCCCCGATACGCCCACCGAAAACATCCTTGCACTCTTCGAGGCATATCGGGAGTATGGGTGGTACTGAAGGTCGAAGGTTCAAGGTCCAAGGTCGAAGGAGAAGAACCGGGGGTGGGAACGTCATGACAAGAACGCACAGGCTGATTCCGAAGAAGTATTACTTCACGTATGGTGTTGCGGAAGCGGCGGTCGTCATCCGTCCGGGCGATCGTGTGGTGACGACGACGCGCGACGCGGGCGGGGGCGATGAAAAATGCCGACCGATTCCGGAATCGATGAAGGAACTGCATGGGGGACGGGCCTTCCAGGCGAACCCGCTGACGGGGCCGATTGTCGTCGACGGTGCGAAAGAGGACGATACGCTCGTGGTTCATATTCGCGATATCAAGCTGACGCGACCGACCGCGTATTCATCCCACTCACCCGGGGCCGGCGCTTTCAGCAGCGGCGCGCCCGGACTGAACTGCCGACCGCACACGGCGCAGCCGGCGCGCGACTGGCTGTGGAAACTCGACCGCAAGAACATGACCGGAACGCTCGCGTTGAAGAACAGCAAGCTGAAGAAAGCCACCATTGGGCTGGCGCCGTTCATCGGGTCCATCGGCGTGGCGCCGCGGTTCGCTCGTGTTGAAATGTCCGTCACCCCCGGCGAGTATGGCGGCAACATGGACAACATCGAGACGAAGAAGGGCACCACGCTGTATCTGCCGGTGAATGTAGACGGGGCGTATCTCTATCTCGGCGACGTTCACGCCGCCCAGGGCGACGGCGAAATTTGTGGCGTCGCGCTCGAGGTCTCGGCGGAGGTCACGCTCACGATTGACGTCGTGAAGGGGCGTCACCTGCTGTGGCCGCGCATGGAAGACCGCACGCACATCATGACGTCATGCTCGATGAAGCCGCTGATGGACGCGATGACACTCGCGCACGTCGAACTCATTGGTTGGCTGGTGAGGGATTACGGCTTCGACCGCGACGAGGCCTACCAACTCGTCTCGCAGGCGTCGACCACGCGCATCGGTAACGTCGTGGACCCGGCGTACACGGTGGTCGCCAAGTTCCCCAAAAAGCATCTCCCGACCTGAAAAAAGTACCAGGTACTTTTTTGAAAACGCCGTTCCTGGCCCGTGGGGGGCGTTGTTCGGCCGGAAAAAAAGTACCAGGTACTTTTTCTTCCTATTCTTCGGGTGTTGCGTCGGGCTCGTCCTGACCGGGCAGGAGCGGTCGCAGCGGTCTGGGTTTCAAGGCGTCCTTCATCTGTGCGACGGTCATCTTCGGGTTCTTCCTGAACGGCGTGTAGAGCGGGTCGGCCACCAGCGTCTGCATCCACGAGTTCACCGGGTTGGAATACCAGAACGCCTCGGCCACCGTGTACCGACCGGTCAGGAGAAACGCGAAGAAGGGCGACGGGTCGGGAAAGGTCTGGAGGTAGGGCTCACTCACCGGTCCCAGCGTGGCGGCGACGCCTTCCTCGATCATCCGCTTGCACCACACCTCCGAGTCGTGGTTGCGAAGGGTCGTCGCCTCGGCACTCGCCACGTGATATCCCACCGACCCCCTTTGCCACTTGAACGCCGGGACGTAGTGTGCCAGGTGGTACCACCCGCAGTAGAGTGCCGCGTTCGGACAGGTATTGGCCGGGAAGGGGGCGTCCTTGTCGTCCACGACGGTCTTGATGCCGGTCTTCTCGACCATCTCGGCGCCCCGGCGGATCAGTTCGTCGTAGACGGCGTAGAACGACATCTTCCCCGTCGGCGGGATGCGCATGCCGCGGGCGTCGAAATACGCCACCCCCTCGAGGCCCGCGTTCTCCACCGCGATCGAGTCGTCGATCATGCGTCTGACCAGAGCGTCCGTCGGCCCGTCCAGACGACACGCCATGAACGTCCGGGGCATCTCCTTCCGTCCCGGGAGCCGCCAGGTGTTGTGGTTCAGCAGGTTCCGCACCCACATCTGCGTCTGCACCGTCTTGTCGTCACTCCTGACGAGTCGCAGCCGGCCCAGCTTCAGGGCGTCGCGGTCGAGGACCGCGCCGTCCCAGAACATCAGCGCAAGCTCACTGTCCACCGAGGCGTTGGTGTTCTTCGTGACGTCGTCCCAGGCCTTCTCGGCGACGTCGTATTTCTCCTTGAGGGTCTTGAGCGTCTCATCGATCGCGGCGATCTTGGTCTCGAGCGTCTTGATCTGTCTCCCGTTGATGACCGCCTTCGCGCGGTCCGCGGCGGCCTCGTCCTCCAGACGCTTCTTATCCGTCTCGAGCTTCTTCCGGTCGCTCTGGAAGGGGCGCATGGCGCGGGCGGCGTCGTCCACGGCCTTCCACGTGTCCTCGTCGGGGATGCGGTCGACGGTGAGCGGTACCCCGCGCATCAGCAGGACGCACTTGATCTTGTCGTACTGCTTGTTGGCTTCGACCCACGCCCGGACGGGCGTCTGGATCGTCTCCAGGTACTCGCGCCGGGAGATGTGCTCGCCGCGGGAGGTCTTGACGCCGAGGACCTGCTCGCGCGGAATCCGCCGTCTCGCCACGTAGTACTCGGCCAGGGTCTTCGAGCCCGGGAAGTTCTCGTTGTAGACCACGAGGATCTCCGTCCGGTCGAGTCCCCATGCACCCGCGGCGGCCCAGAGGATCAGCACGATGGTCACAACCGTCGTTCTCACGGTGTCCCTCCACGGAATGTCGGGTGTCGCGGGGCGGCCGTCCGCCCACACCCTCTTTCTACCACATAGACGCGGGAACGGCAACGTCCCTTTGGCAATAATCCGCCCTCCGGACGGAAAAACCGGCGTGCCGACGGGTGCGAAAAACCGTCCACCCGGCGCTTTGACAGGCCGACCCCCATGTGATAGTATGGTGTGGTG
>DATKVD010000397.1:0-2276 GCA_035530235.1 Planctomycetota bacterium
TCGGTCGGTCACGGGTGCGTCCGAAAACGTCCAGGAGAAAACCGTGAAGCGGAAGAAGAAGCGTGCGGTGCTCGCGGTCAACGGCGGGCCGAAGACCGTTCGATCGAACCAGGCACGGATTCAGCACTGGCCCGACACGGGGGCCGAGGAGATCGCGGCGGCGACACGACTGATCAAGTCGGGGGAGCTGAGCTTCAGCGATGATGCGGAGATCCTCACCAGGGAATTCAAGAAGCTGGTGGGCATCCGGCACGCGGTCCCCTGCAACAACGGCACCGCCGCCGGGCACTCATGCTTCTTCGCGATCGGCATCAGGCCCGGCGACGAGATCATCACGCCGTCGTTCACGTTCTGGGCCTCGATCCTCCAGGCACTGCATCTGGGCGGCGTGCCGGTGTTTGCCGAGATGGACCCGAAGACGCTCAACATCGACCCCGACGACATCGAGCACCGCATCACGAGGCGCACGAAGGCCGTCGTCGTGGTGCACATGCTGGGGGTGCCGTGCGAGATGACGCCCATCATGAGGATTGCCCGAAGACACAGACTCAAGGTGATCGAGGACTGCTCTCACGCGCACGGTGCGACGTATCGCGGCCGGCCGGTGGGCACGTTCGGCGACGTGAGCTTCTTCAGCTTTCAGACCTCGAAGCTGATGCCCGCGGGCGAGGGCGGCATCTTCTGCACCAACCGTGCCGAGTATTACCACCGCGCACTGGCGTTCGGTCACTACGGGCGGAACAAGCAGGTGAAGTCGCCCTACCAGCGGTTCCAGACCGGGCTGGGCTGCAAGTATCGCATCCACCCCATCGCGGCGGCCATCGCACTGTGCCAGCTTCGGAAGCTGAAGCGTCACCACAGGACCAAGGACGTCAACTGCCGGTATTTTCACCGGGGACTCAGGAAGCTGAAGTGCTGGGACATCAACGATGCGCCCGGGTACATGAAGCGCGTGTGGTATCAGGACTGGCAGCCGTGGAATCCGGAAGCGGCGCCCGGCGTGACGAAGGCACGGTTCATCGAGGCACTCGAGGCCGAGGGGTGCGTCGTCCGGGACGCACGCTACAACCTGCTGCACCAGCACGAGATCTTCGCCGACCCAGACGTCTACACCAGGCACGGCATCTTTCCCGTGTTCGCGGACCTGCCGAACAAGCCCATCTACCGCGGGAACGAGCTTCCCGTGAGTGAAGCCACCCGCCAGAAGCTCATCTGGCTGCCGACCTTCCCGAACGGCACAAAGAAGCACGTGGACGAATACCTGCGGGCGTTCCGGAAGGTGGAGGACAACCTCGACGAGTTGCGGCGGTAACGTGAGACCGACAGCGCCGGGCGGCCGACCCGGCTACCTCGCGTATCGCTTCGCGAGCTTCCTGACCCCAGGGGTCGCGCCGCGCAGCGTGAGCGGCCGACGGCCCACCAGCGCGAACACCGTGGCGAGCCCGCCGACCTGACGGATCGACGGGACGTCGAGATGTGTCTTCCACGCGGCATCGCTCGACGGGTTGAAGCGGCAGAGGTCGACGTCGAGTGCCTTCACGCGCGTCGACAGCGCGCCCGCCAGGAAACACCACATTCCCGCCTCGCTTTTTCCGACCAACGTCTTCCGGCCGGAGGCGTTTTCGACGGCGGCGAGGATCTCGTGCACGCGGTCGCCGACGAAGCAGCGGTTGTAGGCCGTATAGAAATCGACCGTGCGGGAGAGGCGCTTCGCGCGGGCCGGCGTCACGACGAGCGAGTCGCCCTCGGCCTTCACGCGGACGCCTTCGGGCTTCCTTCCGCGGAACTCCTCGAGGCTCGTGAGCGTGACGCCGAGGGTGTGCCCGAGCAGCGGACCGAGCGCTTTCCGGGCCGTCGAAGGTGTCGCAAGATGGGCCTTTAGTGTCGCTTCGGCGCGCGCTCGCCACGCCTTGATGAACACGTCGGGCGCAATCGGTGTCGGCTTTTCGCGCCCCCACCAGACCATCCTGTCGCGCAGCGGGGGCCGTATCGCCCAGCCCTCCGGAACCGCGCCGGCCGACTTCGCCCCGAAAAACGTCCGGTTGAACCAGCCGTAGACCGCCTCACGCAGTTCGAGATTATAGTTGTGCGGGGCATCGACGTGACGGTGGGAGAGGTGTCGTGCGGCGCCGAAAAGGTCGTAGATTTCGCGCACCGCCGGAAGCTCCTCGGTCGGCGTGTTCTTCGTCCAGTCGCCGGTGCAGCTTCCCATGAACATCGGCTTCGGTGCGAAGAGTCGCGCCAGGTCGACGCTCGTCGCGTCGATGCGCAGGAGC
>DATKVD010000398.1:0-15943 GCA_035530235.1 Planctomycetota bacterium
CCACCCCCTGTGGGTGGTGGGGCTCCCGTCCCGCCACCCGAAGCCGACTCGAACACCCGGCGGTTGTAGGCCATAAAATACTCGTA
Source organism: Planctomycetota bacterium (assembly GCA_035530235.1). GTDB lineage: Bacteria > Planctomycetota > DG-23 > DATKVD01 > DATKVD01 > DATKVD01. The sequence continues at coordinate 87 of DATKVD010000398.1, forward strand.
GATATGCTGGAATATGGCCTCGGCGACGGCTTCATGGGTCGCGAGGTCCACGAGGATCTGCTCGGTGCCCCGGAGGTACATCGCGGGCTTGAGCTGAGCGGTGCGGTCGAGCCGGTCGCCGCGATTCACCACCGCGTACTCGGCGAACCGGCGGCACTCGTCGGCGACGCCGGAGAAATCCCACGCCTCCGGGTCGGGCCAGCCGGGGTAGTTCTCCACGTCCGCCACCGTCCGTGCGTCCGCGAGCGGGTGCTCGACGACGTGCTTGTAGCTCCAGCGGAAGCCCCCCTCCTCCACCGTGACGACCTGGCGCCTCACGCCCCACAGGTCCTCGACGGTGCCGTCCGGGAACGTCCGCATCGCCTGTCCGGCGTAGCTCGGCCCGCGGATGCTCCGCAGGTCCACGTCGAAGTGCCGGAGCACCGCCTCGTCGTCTTCGAGCCCAAGGTGTTCCCGCAGACGTGCCATCACCTCGGGCGCCGCCCACAGGTCCCACGGCACCCGGTCGGGCTCGTCGTGTGCCATCGCTTTCAGCACGCGCTCACGGTGTGTGAGGATCATGGGGAGCACGATACCCCTGATTTCCGCGCAGGTCAAGGCCCCGTGAACCACCAGAGGTGGAAGAGGAGCCAGAGGAGAATCGCGACGATCGCAACGGCGATGGCGTACAGTTTCCCGTAGGTCTTGACGGATCGGTACTCGACCGTTTCCTTCCCGAGTCGACGCTCGAGGCAGGTGAGGAGGTCGCGGTCGCTCTTGCGCGGGCCCGAAAAGAGTCTGCGACGCAGCTTGACAACGGGCCACGAGGCCCCGGGTCCCCTCAGAATGACGTGCCGACGCCCGGGGTCGTAGATAATCTGCGTGGGCCCGAGATCGATGATGTGCTCCGGAAGGCCCTGTGCGTCGACGGAGGTGTCCGCGGCACTGCTGGGCGTCTCAACGGCCGGGTGCAGCCACGACAGAAGGGATACGAGCTTCCCCGCAATCTCTCCCGTCCGGTAGATGCCGATTCCCTGAGGACCGATCTTCAGGATGCCCTCAAAGTCGTACGGATGAGAGTCGACGAACCGCCAGTCGGGGGTGAACCCGTAGACGACGCGGAACTCAACGGTCTGGGGGAACTCGGACGGATCGGGTACCTTCATCTCTTGTCCTCACGCCCTCAGCAGCCACTCGATCCTATGGGCGGGTGCAAAGGAATTGGGGGATTTCTTCGTGATTATTCTCACGAACCCCGAAGAAGAGAAACGACCCCTGGGGGCGTTTCTCGCGTCACGGAGAAGTCGCCCCCTAGCGTTGCGAATCCGCGGTCGGCGGGAGCCAGTTTCTCGCAAAGCCAAGCGCCACACCGCTTCCGAGGACGGGGCCCAGGTAGAAAGACTGGACGAGGTTGAACATAAACACAGCGAGTCCCGACGTCGCCGACCCTTCGAAGGTGCTGGCCATCATGACGCCCGCAGCCACGACCACGGGTGTGGTGATGAAGACACCGACTACCCACGGCCCCAGCAAGGACGGGGTCGGGAAGAGCATGAGTGTGGCGATGACGTGGGTAGCCAATGCCGGCAGACATATCAGGAGAATCTCGAGATCCGGCTCTCCGTCCAGACACATGAAACCAAATGTGACGCCCAGGAGTCCCAGGAGGTAAAGGACAGCGATGATGCGTCCGCCATAGATTTCCGGCGCACGTCGTGCCACGAGAGCACGCCTACGAACTGGCCACCAGAAGCCAATGATGATGGCCTGCCCCACTGCCATGACGACGAACGGCCGCACGAAGCTTTCGTCGCATGGTGTCGTAAGCGCGAAGAAGAGAAGGGACACAAGAAACGCGACGATCAGCCCGACAGTGGCGCCGAGTACTGCTCTTCTGCGACTGGGCTTTGGCCTCCTTCGCTCCTTGCTTTGCCTGAGTCCGTGTCGGTCTGTGTTCATCTGCGGTTCACTCAAGCAGCGGTTCGAGCATCAGCGTGGCCTCCGGTGGTCCCGGGTCACAAGGGCCTGCAACGACAGCGCGCACAAGGGGCTAAGAGACTGTTTCACAACCCATGTGCCACGGCTTGCTCGCAAGCCGTGCTTCTCCCATCGGGCGAAACGCACGGCTGGACAAGCCAGCCGTGGCACACCAATCTGGCGATGTTCACCCCGAAAAGGGTTGTGAAACAGTCTCTAGACTACACGTTCCCGGGCCAGGTGACTGGCACAACGCATAAGAATGCCTGTCCTCCTATTTCAGCAGCCAGCGCAGCATGATGAGTGCGGCTTCCTTTGAGGGGATGGCCCAGCCGGCCTGGAGGTCGGGGTCCTGGTGGAGGGGCGGGCGCAAATTCGCCAGTCCCACGCACGACGGACAGCCGTCCTCGCAGTCACAGTCCTCGACCATCTCGAGGCACATCGAGAGCAGCCGCTCAAACTCGTCGTATCCACGCTGCGAATATCCCAGTCCCCCGTGGAAGCGGTCGTAGACGAAAATCGTCGGCTTGCCGGTGTTGGAGCTGTCGATGATGCCGCCGAGGTCGCGACGGTCGCTCATCGAGAGCACCGGCAGCACCACGAGCATCATGTTGCGGATGCCGACGAGCCCCTCGACGGGGTTCAGTCCGATGTCCTTCACCTCGCGCATCAGCTCGTCCGGCGGGAGATAGGAAAGCGCGGTGGTCGAAAGCGTCTGCGACGGCAGGTCCAGGGTCGCTTGGCCGAGGTTCTCCATGGTGTAGAAGCGGATCTTCTTGAAGGCGGCGGTCCTCCAGGTCACGTCCACGTCGTCGAAGCGGGCGGTGCCGCCGCGGAAGTCCCTGGACGTGCGCGTCCCCTTCACGCGGATGTTCGAATGGAGCACCGGCTGGGTGTAATAGTCGACGTCGGCACGTTCGACCGAGGCGATCTTCCCCTCGAAATCGAGCTTCCGCACCAGGTAGCTCTCCCCCTCGTGCAGGTAGACGGCTTCGGGGTAGACGAGTTCCGGTGCGCTGATGGAATCGACGGTGCCCAGGGCCTCGTTTCGTCCGCCGGTCACGTCCATGATGGTGAAGGTGTTCTCACTGATGGTGCGGAGGTTGGTCCGGGTGGCGGGGCTTTCGGTGCGGCTCCAGTAGGAGCGTCCGTCGATCTCCTTCAGGGACCCCTCCTCCCGGAGGAGGCGGGCGATGTGGGGTGCGGTGCCGCCGAAGTGCGCGGCGTCGTCGGCGTCGAGCGGCAGCTCGAACGCGGCGCACGACAGGTGCGACGTGAGGATGTAGGGGTTCTGCGGGTCGATGACGGCCTCCTCGGGCGACCGTGCGAAGAAGTACTCCGGGTGACGCATCAGGTACTGGTCGATGGGGTCGTTGTAGGCGACGAGCACGGTGAGGGCGTCGTCGGACTTCCGTCCGGCGCGCCCGGCCTGCTGCCACGTGCTCGCGATGGTCCCGGGGAACCCGACGATGATGCACGCGTCCAGCGACCCGATGTCGATGCCCAGCTCGAGCGCGTTGGTGGAGGTGACGCCGAGGAGCTTTCCCGAGAAGAGTTCGCGCTCGATGGCCCGGCGCTCCTCGGGCAGGTAGCCCCCGCGGTAGGGCTTGATGCGCTTCGCGATCTTCGGGTCCACCTTCTTCACGGCGTCCACGACGTAGCGGTAGAGGAGTTCCGCCACCACGCGAGCCTTGGTGAAGGCGATGGTCTGGACGCGGCTCTCGATGAGCCGCTCGAAGAGTTCCTGTGCCTCGATGTTGGCACTGCGACGCATCAGTCGTCCGGGACCGACCGTGGGCGGGTTCCAGAAGACGAAATGCTTCATCCCTCGGGGCGAGCCGTCACGGTCCACCACGTCGAGTTCGCGTCCGACGAGCCGCTCGGCGTGGTCCTTCGGGTTCGCGATGGTGGCGCTGGAGAGGACGAAGCTGGGCCGGACGCCGTGCCGCTCGCACACACGCCTGAGCCGACGGATGACGTTCGCCACGTTCGAACCGAAGATCCCGCGGTAGGTGTGAATCTCGTCGATGACGACGGTCTTGAGTCCCGCGAAGAAATTCGCCCACCGGGAATGATACGGCAGGATGCCGGTGTGGAGCATGTCGGGGTTGGTGAGGATGACGTTGGCGGACTGGCGGATCTTGCGCCTCTGGTGAGACGGGGTGTCGCCGTCGTAGGCGGCCGGTCGGACGGCGTCGGTCAGCTCGGGAGCGGCGCCGGCCAGTTCGCCCAGGACCTTGAGCTGGTCCTGGGCCAGGGCCTTGGTGGGAAAGAGGTAGAGCGCCCGGGCGTCCGCATCCGCCAGCAGCGTCTCGGCGACGGGCAGGTTGTAGCAGAGGGTCTTGCCACTGGCGGTGGAGGTGACGACCACGACGTCGCGCCCGGCGCGCACCGCGTCGATCGCCTCGACCTGGTGGGTGTAGAGCCGGTCGATCCCCTGTGCCTGGAGGTATGCAGCGAGGACCTTGCCCAGGGGGGCCTTGAGTTCACCGTAGGCCGCGGGCCGTGCCGGAACGACCTCCACGTGGACGATCTGGTCGCGGTAGTCCGGCGACCGTTCAAGTTCGGACAGAAACTCCCCGAAGTCCAAGGTCGTCGTCCCCTGGAAGTGTCTCTAAGGGCTCTCACCCAAGGAGCGTCTAAGAGAATGAAGGGGCCCCCCTGCCGGCTTCGCTGTAGCCCCAATGCGTCGGGGCGTCGTGCGGATTCGACAGCCCCACAAGGGGCGCAAGGGATTTAGCCGGGGGCGTCAGCCCCCGGTATGCGGGCCAACAAGAACGCTCAGCCCCGACGGGGCGGCAGACGCGTTCAGTGCGCTCCTGTCGCCCCGTTGGGGCTCAGCCAAGTATCAGGCCTTCTTACCGGGGGCTCGCGCCCCCGGCTATTGACCAACGCCCCTTACGGGGCTCGTGGTCAACGGCAACAGCTCATTCTGTCAGATGCTTCAACTGTACGCGCGTGGTGGGGCTCCGGTCCCACCACGCCAAACCCGTCAAACAGGCGGCGGGATCCCGATGCATCGGGACCGCCCACACACTCCACGAACCTTGGGTGAGACCGTCTATTCCTCTTTCTTCTCGTCGGGCTTGATCAACTCTCCGGCCTTCTTGAGTCCCTCGCCGGTCACCTCACGGGTCTTGTCGACGGCCTTGCCGGCGGCGTCCTTGGTCTTGTCGACGGCGGTGCCGGTGACGTCCACGGTCTTCTGGACGGCGGCGTCGGCCGCGGCACCCGCACGCTCCAGGAGTCCCTTCTCCTTGTCCGCGATGGGCTGCCCCTCGTCTTCCTTCTCACGGGAGCAGCCGAGCCCCGACACCAGCAGCCCGCCCGCCAGCGTCACCGTCAGCACCACAAAAGCATAACGCATCATCACGTCCTCCATTTCAAGTATTCATATACGCCCGACCTCCGGCCGGATGCCCTGTCACGGTCCCGGCTCGTCCAGCAGCTTGCGAATGGCCGCCTGGAGCTGCACGTCGTCCGGGTTCACCTCGCACACCTTGCCCGACTTGTCCACCAGCAGCCGTGCCGGTATCACACGGATGCCCCAGTGCCGGGCGATCTTGTTCTCCCACTTCTTCCCGTCGAAGTACTGCGGCCAGGTCATGTGGATCTCCCTGGCGAACTTCTCCATGGCGTCCTTGTCTTTGTCGAGACTGATGCCGATGACGCGCACTCCCCGGTCGTGCATGGTCTTCTCGATCTTGACGAGCACGGGGGCGCTGGAGCGGCAGGGCTCGTGCCAGCTGGCCCAGAAGGCGATGACGACCACCTTGCCGCGGTAGTCCGAGAGCTTGATTTCCTTCCCGTCGCTGGCGATGAATTCGAGGTCCATGACGGTGCCCTTGAGCTTTTTGAAGCGGAGGATTCCGGCGGCCCGCAGGGCGTAAGGGTGCTCCTCGTAGGTCTTGGTGAGCCTCTCGTAGGCGGCGACGGCCTCGACTTCCTTGCCCATCCCTTCGTAGGTTTCGGCGATGTAGGAGAGTGCGAGGGGTGCGAAGTCACTGTCGGGGAAGTCCTGGACGACGGCCTCGGCGTGCTCGATGAGTTCCTCGTTCTTTCCGGTCATCTTGCAGTACTGGATGAGGAGTCCGCGCGAGCGTCCGGCGGCGTCGGTCCGACGGTCCATCGCGATCACCTTCCGGGCGAGTTCCGCCCCCTTGGCCAGCAGCTCCCTCCGGGGCTCCTTGAACCGTGAGAGGTAGTAGTAGGACTTCCCCTGCTCGTAGAGGACCGCGGCCAGGTCGGTGCCGGCGGGGTGGCGCTTCTTGTACTGCTCGCACTTGTCGATGATGCTCTCGAAGTGCTTCACCGCCTCGTCACGGTACGCCTCGTGACTCTTGCCCTCCTGGGTGATCTTTTCGTCGCCGGCCTTCCTGATCTCCTCGTACAGGTCCTCCGCCTCGTCCGCCGTGAGCGTCGTCGCCCAGAAAAGGACGAGGACCGCCACGCCGAAGCACGTCCAATGGCACCGCATGGTTCCATCCTTTCCTCTTCGGACCTCCGCGCCGTGTCCGTGTCCACGGACCGCGGCAGCCGGACTGCACGTCCACACGTATTATACACGTCGATGACGCGAGGTCCATCAAAAGATTCGCCGGCCCGCCCGGCGCACACCGGGACGAACGGGCCGTTGACTTCCGAGCCCGATGGTGTAGTCTTGCCGGCCGGGGAACCCGCCACACCACCAGAAAGCCAGAGGAGACGCGAGATGAAAGCCCGTGAGATCCGTGAGTACTTCCTCAGTCACGCCGACTGGGTGAACCGTGAGACGACCGTGGACACGTTCAAGCACGGGGACCCCGAAGTCGAGGTGACCTCCGTCGGCGTGACCTGGATGCTGACGATGGACGCGATTGACGAGGCCGAGAAGCTCGGCGTCAACTTCGTCATCACCCATGAACCCACGTTCTACACGCACACCGATGACGTCGAGGAGGTCGGGGACGATCCCGTATACCTCGCCAAGCGCAAACGGCTGGACGAAGCGGGACTCACGGTGCTGCGCATCCACGACTCGTGGGATCACTGGCCCGACGTCGGCATCGGTCCCACGCTCGTGAAGCTTCTGGGGCTGACACGCCTCGAGGGGGACGAGCACAAGGTCAAGGTCTACCGGCCGGAGTCGGCGGTCACGCTCGATGCGTTCGCCGCTCTGGTGCGCGACAAGCTGGGGATGGACGCGGTGCAGGTGATGGGCGACGGCGAGCGGCCGGTGACGCGGGTGGGCACCTGCTTCGGGATGAGCGGCGGACTGGTGCGACTGCGTCGCTACGTGGCCGCCGCCGTGGACTGCATCGTCGCCGGGGAGATGATCAACTGGCAGGACGTCCGCTACCTCCAGGACAACCGGTGTCCGCTCATCATGACCGACCATGCGGCGAGCGAGAACCCGGGCATGCGGTCCATGACAAGGCTCGTCACCGAGACCTTCGGCGTGCCCGCACACTTCATCGAGACGGGTCCCGCCCTTCGGACAGAGGCCCGCTGAACCGGTCCCGACGCGGTGCACACGGGGGGCCCCGGACCCGGTCGAGTTCCGCAAGCGTGCTGCAAGCCGGGGCACCGTGCCGGGGGCGGACCGGTCTGGTGCGCCCACGCGGCGGAAAAGCACACCGGAGTGTACTCCAAAACCCACACGACGGAACCCCTGCTGTCTGAAGCGGTTACGGTCGAAGCGCCTGAAACCGTCCGCTCCCGCGTTGAAGAAACGCAACGAGCGCTCGCCCGGCGGCGAGTGACGTTTGTTGAAAGTATTCAAACTGCAGTACGCGTCCTTTCCCCAACTCCACGTCCCCAGAAGGTTTGTGTGGTTTTCAATAGATTCAACAAGCCCGCCCTCCCCTGATGGCACGGGATTTGCTGCATTTGAATCCGTGAGACGATTCGCATCGGGCGTCCGGTGACACCGGTGTGCTATTGCGTGAGGGGAAATCCGGACGGACGTCTCCCAAGACCGGGCTTCCCGGGCCAGACAGGAGGGTGACACGATGTCGTTCGGGCAGATCGGATCGCAACACTCGGCAAGCCGTTGGACGCTGTTTGCCGCCGTCTTCGTCGTCGGATTCCTTTCGGCGTCTTCAGTGGGAGCCGAGCCGGTCATCGTCCGCTTCGCCGAGGGGGCGGGCACGATTCCCGACGGCAGCGACCCGACGCTCAGCCTCTCGACGCGTACGACAGTGAGCGTCAACAACACGAGCTTCAACCTGAGCTACGGACCGGGACTGAGCGGCAACGCCGACGCCCAGGCCGCCTTCACACGGGCCGCCCAGCAGTGGGCGGACCGACTGGCCGACCCCGTGACCGTGAACCTGATCGTCGACTACCAGTCTCTGGGTGCCGGTATCCTCGGACAGTCCGGTTCCGCATATTACTACGGCAGCTATAACGCCGTTCGGGACCTCGTCGCCGGCGGGGGCGAAGCCGGCGACACGCGTGAGGCCGCGCTCCTGCCCAACCTGCCCACCGCCTCGGAGTTCAGCGCCTGGCTGCCCAGTGGCTACGAGCTGGACGGCAACATGATCCTCACTTCCGCCAACTACAAGGCCCTGGGCGGCACACACACCGACAACGACGGAAGCATCACGTTCTCCAGCAATTACAGCTGGGACTTCGATCGCAGTGACGGCATCACGCCCGGCAGCTTCGATTTCGAGGGGATCGCCGTCCACGAGATGGGTCACAACCTCGGCTTCGTCAGTGAGGTGGACTACGTGGACTGGGACATGGAGCGGCCCGGGCCGGCGGCGGACGACGTCGAGCCCCGGCCCCTGGACCTCTTCCGCTTCAGGACCATTGACCTGGGTGCCGGGTTCAACTTCGACAACACGGCCCGCAACCTTGCACCCGACGGGTCGCATTCCTTCTACTACCTGACCGGTCCGTCGGGTGACAACTCGGTGCTCATGTCCACGGGGGCATACAACGGGGACGGTTACCAGGCCTCTCACTGGAAGGACGATCTGGGTCTGGGCATCATGGATCCGACGGCCTCCTCCGGTGAGCTGCTGGTGATCCGTGAGAACGACATGATCGCGCTGGACCTGATCGGCTGGGACGTGGTTCCGATTCCCGAGCCGACGACGCTGAGTTTTCTGGTGCTCGGGGCGTGTGCGGCGCTTGCGGCCCGTCGACGTCGCCGTCGCCGGAAGTGACCGGAGGGTGAACCGCGGCGGACGCCGGACCGTCAGACTTCCCCGGACGGGGATCGCGCGCGGCCCTAGTGTCTGGCCGAAAGTCTGGCCAGGGCCTGTGCCGCATCCAGACGGACGTTCTCGTCCGCGTCGGCAAGCAGTGTCTTCAGGCGCCCGACCGCCTCGACCAACCGGTGCCGACCACACACCCACGCCGCCTCGCCGCGTACCTCGGGGACCGTCGACCCCAGACAGTCCAGCAGTCCTTCGGACGGTCCGTCCAGGCCCTCTTCACACCAGCCGAGCACACGCAGGCAGTTCACCCGGACGACGGGCTCCTTCGCGAGTCGCAGTCGGGTGACCACCGGCGCGACCGAGTCGGGCTGAAGACGGATGAGCGCCCAGACGATCTCCCGTCGGTGTGCCGGACGCTCCTCGTCCAGACACGTGACCAGATGCCCGATCGCCTCTGCGCCGCCGACGCGTGCCAGCGACGCCGCGGCCGTCTGCGTGAGGTAGCGGTTCACGGGTTTCGATTCGAGGGCGCTGCCGAGCACGTCGACGGCGGCGGACGTCTTCATCCGTCCGAGCACGATGAGTGCGTGCTCACAGTACCATCCGTTCGGGCCGAGGCGCTCTGCCGTGCCGTCGGTCAGGCCGCGCTTCACCACGCGCTCCATCACCTTGACCGCTTCGGGCGTGTCGAGTTCACTGAGGGCCCACATGGCGGCGCAGGGGACGATCCAGCCGTCCTTGGGGGTCGATTCGGCGGTCTTCGCGAGGAGGTCGAAGCTGTCGACGTCGTCGAGTCGTCCGAGGGCCCAGAGCGCGACGGCACGCACGTTGGTCGAGCGGTGCCCGGCGGCGTGTTGACGCAGCACGTCGAGCGCCCTTCTCTCACGCTGCCACACCAGCCTGATGATCGCGTTGATGGTCTCTCGTTCGTCGTCGCCGCGGAGACCCGTGAGCAGCTGGTCGGCCGGTACAGCGTCCTTCGGCGCCGGGGAGAGCGGGTCGAGTATGAAGGGGCGGGGCGTCCGGCGTTCCGGATGCCGGTCGAGGACGTCCGCCAGGCAGAACGCGTCCTCGACGTTGATGGTGAGCGGCTTGCCGCGGGTCGTCTCGACGCGCCGACGCATCCTCCACCGGTCGTCGTCGCCGCCCGACCCCATCGTGTGGAGCCGAAGGTTGACGGGGTGGTAGTCCTCGCGGTCAGGTCCCGGCAGTCCCTGCATGTCGACGACGAGCCCGATCGCCCCGTGACGGTCGATGACCTCGAGCACCCCGGCGGCGATCTCCTTTCCGACCTTCGATTCGAGGTGGACGTGGACGGCATTGCGGGCACAGAAGCGCACCACCTCGTCGAAGGTGAGGATGCGCGTGCCGGTGAACTTCGGGTCGAACTCCCAGCCCACGTCGGCACGGGAGAGCGTCTCCCACGGGAGGTCGTCCACACGGCCGAAGCACTCACGGGTCATCACCCAGCGGTCGTGGAAGCAGACGAGCACGTTGTCGGCGGTCCTGCGGAGGTCGACGTCGATGGCGTCGGCACCGATGCGCATTGTGTTGAGAATGGCGGGGACGGTCTCCTGGGGGGTGAAGACGCGTCCCGAGCGGTGGTTCATCACGAAGTGCGGGTCGGTCTTCCAGGGAGCTTCCGGGGACTTGCCGCAGCCGAGGATGACCGCGGCCAGGAGAATCAGACCCAACCGATCCGACCGAGGTCTCACCAAGGGTTCTCTCGCTGGGGGGTATCGCCTGAGACTCTTGAACGCAAGCCGTGGCACATCTCAGCATACGCGTCACAGACCACTACGATGGTTCGGCGACGTAGCCTCGCTCGGCTTCCACGATCCTCATCCACGTGGTGCAGTCGGGGCAGATGAAACGGTCGCCGGGAAGGTCTCCCTCCTCGATGGCGACTTCGGCACTGCACACCGGACAGCGGACCGACCCGTAGGGCCGGCTCTCGAGCGTCGTGACGCCCGGACAGATGACGACGATGAGCACGAGCGGGTCGGGTCCGGGGTTTCCCAGGGCGTAGGACTCGCCGCACGGGACGACAAGGGCCTGTGACCGTCTCACCGAGGTCTTTCGCACCCCGTTCACCTCGGCCGTGCCGGAGATGACCTGGAGCACGACGTCCGACCGGACGTGACGACGCTCGGGGGCCGTCTCACCCGCGCCGATCCGGCAGACGAGCATGGTGCACGACGGGTCACTCAGCACCACGGTCGTCGGCTCGTGCGGGTCCGTCAGGATGTCCTTCAGGGGTCTCGTGTCCATGTCACGTCACACGGCCACCACCTCTTTGACGGCGGGGACGGCCTCCTTGAGCAGTCGCTCGACACCGTCCCGGAGCGTCATCACCGCGCCGGGACACCCGGCACAGGCCCCCTGGAGCTGCACTTTCACGGTGCCGTCGTCGTCGATGGCGACCAGTTCGAGGTCCCCGCCGTGTGACTGGAGCTGCGGGCGGATCTCTCCCAGTGTCTCCTTGATCTTCTCCCGGGCTGCTTCGTCCATTGCGTTCTCCTCAAAGGGTCGTGTCGTCGAATTCCGTGAAGGTGCTCAGACGTCGTCGGTGCCGGTGCGTCCGCAGCCGGCACAGGACAGTCCGTCCGTCGGTGAGGTGACGGCCCGGCATTCCCGCTCGATGACGTCCAGATAATATCGCATCCGTGCCGCCGGCCGGTCCAGGTTGGCGCCGAACGAACGGTTGACGTCCCGGTAGATCAGCTTCACCGGGACCTCGATGACCTTGAGTCCGAGTGCCGCCGCCTGCACCCAGAGCTGCAGCGGCATCGCGTACCCTTCCTCCGTCAGTCTCAGCCGCTTCAGGGCCTCGACACGGTAGGCCTTGAACCCGCAGAAGGCGTCGGTGATGTCGAACCCCAGACGCCAGCGCAGGAGTGCCGTGATCTGCTTGTTGATGCACCGTCGCTCGTACGGGGGAGTCGACGTGTCGGCGAACGTCATGAGGTACCGTGAGCCGCTGACGATGTCCGCGACGCCGATGTCACTCACCAGACGCGGGATGGCTTCGGGCTCGTGCTGTCCGTCGGCGTCGAGCGTCACGACGCAGTCGAAGTCCTCACCGATCGCGTACGCGAACGCGTCCATCAGACTGCGGCCGTAGCCGCGGTTCGGGTTGTGATGGAGCACGACGAGACCGGGAACGGAAAGTCCGTCGAGGATCTCCGTGGTGCCGTCGGTGGAGCCGTCGTCGACCACGAGGACGTCGTCCACGAAGTTCCGGGTGTCCTCGACGACCTCGACGATGCTTTCGGCCTCGTTGTAGACCGGGATGGCGGCGAGTGTTCTCATGGACGCCCCGACTTCGCACTGAAAACAGGAGGCCGGACATTCCTGTCCGGCGGTCTCAATGACAGGCCCCGATGCATCGGGGCTCTCCTCTCTGAAGCAACACGCCCCACAAGGGGGCGCGACGACACGCTCGACAACCGACCGGTCAGCCAATCAGCTTGTCGATCTCCGCGACGATGTTCTCTTTGGGGGTGACCCCCACGAGACGTCTGGCTTCCTCTCCGTCCTTGAAGAAGATCAGGGTGGGGACGTTGAGGATGTTGAAGCGTGTGGCGGTCTTCGGACTGGCGCTGACGTCGAGCGTGACGACCTTGGCCCGGCCCGTCACCTCTTTCGCCACTTCGGCGACGATGGGAGCCAGCATCTTGCAGGGAGGACACCAGTCGGCCGAGAAGTCCACCAGCACCACCCCGGCGGCCTTGTCGACCTCCGTCTCGAAGTTGTCGTCGGTCACCGTCTTCAATCCCTCGGCCATCTTTCCACCCCCTCTTCCGTTCTGACTGTGTTCGCGTCACGCCTTTTTGGCCTGTCTGGCCTTGAAATCCTCGATGGCGGCGCGGAGTGCGTCGGCGGCAAGGTTGCTGCAGTGCATCTTGTTGGCCGGCAATCCGTTGAGTGCGTCGGCCACGTCGTTCCGGCTGATCCGTGAGGCCTCGTCCAGGGTCATGCCCCTGGCCATGTCGGTGATCATGGAACTGGTGGCGATGGCGGCGGCACAGCCGAGCGTCTGGAAACGGATGTCGGCGATGCGGTCGTCCTGCACCTTGATGCCGATCTTCATGACGTCCCCGCACTGCGGGTTGCCGACCTCCCCGACCCCGTCGGGGTCCTCGAACGTACCCACGTTGCGCGGGTTGCGGAAATGCTCCATCACACGTTCGGAATACATGACACCGCTCCGGAAGACCGGACGTGTCCGTCCGGTCATTTCTTGTATACGGGCGACATGGCCCGCAGCTTCTCCACGATGGGCGGGAAGACCTCCAGCACACGGTCGATCTGCTCCTCGGTGTTGTGTCGTCCCAGAGAGAAGCGGACCGACCCGTGGGCCACTTCGGCCGGCATGCCCATCGCCAGCAGCACGTGTGAGGGGTCCAGTGCCCCCGTCGTGCACGCACTGCCCGAACTCACGCAGATGTTCTCCGCGTCCAGACACAACAGCATCGCCTCACCCTCGATGCCCTCCACACAGACGTGCACCAGTCCGGGGAGACGCTTCGTCGGGTGACCGTTCGACCGGACGTTGGGGATCGTCTCCACCAGACCGTCGTTGAGTTTCTTCGCGAGCTTCCTGAGCCGCTCGGCGTCCTCGTCCCTATACTTGAGCGCGAGGTCCGCCGCCGCCCCCAGCCCGGCGATGCCCGACACGTTGTGCGTCCCGGCACGCTTGTTGTGCTCCTGACCCCCACCGTGCATGAACCGCTGGATGCGCGTGCCCTTGCGGATGTACATCGCCCCCACACCCTTCGGACCGTAGAACTTGTGTGCCGACAGACTCAGCATGTCCACACCCAGTTCGTCCACCTTCGTCGGAATCTTGCCCACCGTCTGGACGGCGTCGGTGTGAAAGAGCACCCCGGCCTCCCGGGCGACGGCGCCGATCTCGGCGACCGGCTCGATCGTCCCCACCTCGTTGTTGGCGTGCATGATGGAGATGAGGATGGTGTCCTTGCGCAGGGCCTTCCGGACGTCGTCGGGGTCGATCATCGCGTGCCGGTCGACCGGGACGTACGTCACCTCGAACCCGATCGTCTCGAGGAACTTGCACGTGTCCAGGACGGCGTGGTGCTCGATGGCGGACGTGAGGATGTGCTTCCCCTTCTTCATGTGGGAGAAAGCCACGCCCTGGACGGCCCAGTTGTCGCTCTCGGTGCCCCCGCAGGTGAAGTAGACCTCGTCGGGACTGCACCCGAGGAGTTCGGCCACCCGTGACCGGGCCGTCTCGACGGCCTCGTGGGACCGACGGCCCAGGGAGTAGAGTGTCGCCGGGTTGCCGAAAAACAGACAGCAGAACTGTCCCATCTCCCGATGGACGTGTGCGTCCATGGGCGTGGTGGCCGCGTGATCGAGATAGATCAGTTGCGTCCTCATTGCCGACATCCTCTCCTGTCGAGCCCCGAGACCTGCGGACGACGTCCGGATACACCCACCGGACGGCCGTCGGCCTCCTCTCCCTATAGTATAGCGCAGCGTCCCGTGAACGCAAATCCAAAAGCCCCGTGGTGTCGTTTGTCCCCTGGCGGACCTCCGGGGCGCCCGGGGGTCGCGGCTCACGACGTGCCGGGGACTTCCACGGGACGCCGTGTCTTGGGGCGTCGGTCGGGGTCGCACGTGCGTCCGGACAAGGTTTCGAGGACCCTACGGGCGTGAGGCGTGGGGACGCTTTTCTTGAAAAAAGCCCTTGACACAAAGCCGCTTTCATTGAGAATGTACATCGGGTCATCCGGACGTGCCGAGCGCTTCGCCACGGCCGGCTTTCCCGTCCAGAGAGGTCATCTACGGAGTGCCCAATGCGAAAGACAATTCCGGTTTCGGTTCTGCTGCTGCTGGTTGGGGCACTGATGGCACAGGCGCAGGGCTTCATTCCGGAGAAGGACAAGCAGGAGCGTGAAGCCGAGGAGATGCGTCTGGCCCGGAAGCTGCTCGAGAGCAAGGACTCGCACGAGCGGGTCAAGATCCGTGATGAGATGATCGAGAAGGACGTCATCCGCAACGCGGGCGGACAGGCCCTGGGCAACGGGTTCTCGGTCAAGGCGTTCGTGTGGCTCTACGGTGAGGGGAAGGACGACAGGAGCAAGGACCTGAACGCCCGGCTGCACGCGGTCATCGGTCTGGCCTTCATCGATTCGGCGGCGGCCCGCTTGCCCCTCATCACGACCCTCGAAGAC
The DNA here is from genome assembly GCA_035530235.1 of Planctomycetota bacterium. Lineage (GTDB taxonomy): Bacteria > Planctomycetota > DG-23 > DATKVD01 > DATKVD01 > DATKVD01. The sequence goes on from DATKVD010000398.1 coordinate 15,391, forward strand.
CCGAACGACGCCATTCAACTCCGTGCCATACAGGCCATCAGCAGACGGTCCATCGTGAGGGCGGGGAAGGATGTCGTGCTGAAGCTCCGTTCCCCCAACCCCGAGGTGGTGGCCGCCGCCGCCAAGTGCCTGACCGACCTCGGTGTCACCGAGGGCTCGACCGGGACCATGATCGAGCTCATGGTGCAGTGGTACGCCAAGCTCCTGAAGGCCGCCGACGACGATCCGGAGCGTGTCGACCACCACCGGATGATCGAGGTGCTGGGACGGGCGTGTGGACAGCTCACGGGGGTGAAATGGTCGCCGGGTCCGAGCATCGAGGACCTGGGAGCGGAAATCGCCAAGCTCACCCGCTGGTGGAATCAGCAGCACCTCACGGGACTCAAGGACCCGCGTCATGAGGTCCGGAAGGACGCCCTCGACCGGATGAGCGTCACCGCCGACCGGAGTGTTTTCATGCCCGTGCTCGAGGCGGTCGTCAAGGAGTTCACCCGACTGCAGGCCACCGGCAACTTCACCGAAAAGCAGCAGGCCCAGCAGTTCATCGTGGTGG
>DATKVD010000399.1:0-14554 GCA_035530235.1 Planctomycetota bacterium
CGACGTGCTTCGGATGGCGCCGCGACACGCCTACAAGGCGATGTATTACTTCGAGCGCGTGCTCAAGCGGGAGGACGTGGTGCGGGTGGGAAGCGTGCTGCTGGCGCGGGCGCCCGACCTGCCGGAGGACACGCTCTATGAGGCGGTGAAACTCTTCGCCGAGACGGCCCGTGTGCAGGGGAAGGATTTCAAGGGCGCCCGGCAGATGCTCCTGGCCTGGGAAAAGCGGATGAAAAACCCCGAGCATGCCGCGGGACTGGCCCTCGCCACCGGCGACATCGACATGTGGCACCTCAAGGACCTCGAAGCCGCCGAGGCCAACTACCGTCGCGTGGTCTTCACCTACGCCGAAAAGGCCGACAGGCTCACCCTCCGGAAGGCACTCGTCCGCATGGGCGACCTCTACCGCTGGCGTCACGACGGGGAGAAAGCACGGGAGTTTCTGCACCGGGCCCAGTCGATCCCGGTGGACGAGCGTGACCCGGTGCAGCGCTCGCTTCGCTCGGGGTTCCTCGCACGCTCGGTCGAGGAGTTCCTCAAGGCCGGCGACCTCGAGTTCGCCTATGACTTCCTCATCCAGTGGGCGTGGGAGTTCCCGGAGGACGTGCTCGAAGGCTACTGGACCGAGCTGCGCGTGAAGTGGCTCATCCAGAACAAGGAATACCCGGGCGGCGTCGCCGAGGTGATCAGCCTGCTGAAGCTGAACCCGAAGAGCCTCTACGCCCCGGCGCTCCTCTGGCTCGCCGCCGACTGTGCCGAAGCCGCGGGCAACAAGGCACAGGCCTACACGCTCCTCGAACGCGTCCTCACCGACTATCCCGAAGCGCTGAACAAAGCGGAAGTCCTCAAACGCATCGAGGCGATGCGGCAGACGAAGTAGTCCCCCTCCCATATTTTCCTAAACCGCCGGCTGCGTCCCCGCTATAATGACCCTCGGAGGAAGGAGGACACGCAACGTCCCGCACGCTCGTTCTGAGGGGTGGCATGTCCAAGGCGATCCTGGTGACCGGGACGGACACGGGCGTGGGGAAGACCGTGGTGACGGCGGGACTGGCGGCGGCGCTTCGCGCTCGCGGCATCGACGCCGGGGTCATGAAGGTGGCGGCGACGGGCTGCACGGTCGCCGACGGGTACACGGTCTCGGCGGACACGCAATTCCTGCGTGCGGTGACGGGAGTGACCGAGCCGGACTGGATGCTCGCGCCCATCTGTCTCGAGTCCCCGCTCGCCCCGGCGGTCGCCGCACGTCGCACGGGTCTCCCCGTCTCCTGGAAACAGATCAAGCAGGGACTGAACGATCTCCTCGAACGGCATCCGGTGGTCCTGGCGGAAGGCGTCGGCGGGTTCCTCGTGCCCATCGACGAAGAGACGCTGCTTTCGGACGTCGCGGAGCGCCTGGGGATGACCGTGCTCATCGTCGCGCGGCCGGGCCTGGGCACCATCAACCACACGCTCTTGACCATCGAGGCCGTGCAGATGCGGGGACTGCGCGTCGCGGGCGTGGTCTTCTGCGAGACGTTCGAGGACGAGGAGGACGGCTCGACCGCGACGAACCCCGGCGAGATCGAGCGCATCGCGGGCGTCCACATCCTCGGGACGCTCCCGTTCGACCCGGAGCTGAGCGTCGAGGAATGCCGCCCCGGACGGCTCGTCGAAAGCGTCGAGGAACACCTCGACGTCGAGGGATTCATCCGACGCGAATGCGCGGGGTGAGGAAAAATCCGAAGCACGAAGCACGAAACAAGCACGAAATTCAAATGACGGAATGACGCAAACAGAGGCCTCCCTGCGGGGTTTTGAATTTCAGTCATTCGTGCTTTGAGTTTGTTTCGGATTTCGTGCTTTGGATTTCGAGCTTGCCGAGGAGGGGGAATTCTGATGCTGGAACTCATCTACGCTGTCGTCGGACTCATCATCGGCGGCGTCATCGTCGGCCTGCTGATGCACTACCGTGCACGCGGGGTGGTCCAGGAGAAGGTCGCCGAGGCCGAGGCGCGCGCGAGAACCACCGAGGGAACCGTCATCGAGCTTCGCAACCAGTTCAACTACACCGGTGCGGAACTCGAGAAGGTGCGTGCACTCCTCGATGAGGAAGTGAAGAGACGCGTCGCCGCCGAGACCCAGCTCGAGGAGAACCGCAAGTCCATCGAGGAGCAGCGGAGGCTGCTGGAGGAGGCGAAGGTCCGGCTCACCGACACCTTCAAGGCCCTCTCGGTGGACGCCCTGCGCGGGAACACGCAGGAGTTCATCCAGAAGGCGGACGACGTGTTGAAGCCGATGAAGGAGACGCTCACACGCTACGAGTCGGCGCTCCAGGAGATGGAGAGGACGCGCGCGGGGGCCTACGAGGGACTCACGACGCACCTTCAGCAGCTCGCGACCGCGCACAGGGCGCTCCAGCAGCAGACGACGAAGCTCGAACAGGCGCTCCGGGCGCCCACGGTGCGCGGCAAGTGGGGCGAGATCACGCTCCAACGGGTCGTGGAACTCGCCGGACTCTCACAGTATTGCGACTTCGACACGCAGACCACGGCGGATTCGGAGGAGAGCCGGCAGCGGCCCGACCTCGTCGTCCGTCTTCCGGGGAACCGCAGCATCGTCGTCGACGCCAAGGTCCCGCTCGACGCCTACATGGACGCGATGGAGACCGACGACGCCGACACCCGCAGTCGCAAGCTCGTCGACCACGCCGCGGCGGTCCGCGAGCAGGTCCGCCAGCTCTCGAAGAAGAGCTACTGGAGCCAGTTCGACACCGCACCCGAATTCGTCATTCTCTTTCTGCCCGGGGAGTCGTTCTTCAGTGCGGCGCTCGAAGGCGACCGAAGTCTCATCGACGACGGCATCCGGAACCGTGTGATCCTCGCGACGCCGACGACACTCATCATGGCACTCCTGACCGTGGCGCACAGCTGGCAGCAGCAGCAGTTGGCCGAAAACGCCCGACGGATCGCCGACGCGGGGACCGCACTCTACAACCGTCTGTGCGTCTTCACGCGGCACCTGGCGGACATCCGGAAGGGCATCGAGCGGACGGCGGCCGCTTACAACGACGCGGTCGGCTCGTGGGAGCAGCGGGTGGAACCCGGCGTGCGACAGCTCAAGGAGCTGGGGGCGGCGGGGGCCGATCAGGAACTCCCGGAACTCCGCCAGACCGACGCGCCGCTCCGACAACTCCCGCCCGCCGATGGCGGGAACGACGCCGATGCATCGGGGTAAACTTTACCCGAAGCCTGAATGACGAAACCGCCCTCCCAGGATGTGCCACGGCCCCGACTTGTCGGGGCCGTGGCACTTCTCTTCGGCATTCGTCATTGCCCGCCCGGGGGTCGGGGCTCGGGGGGCCTGTCGGGCGGTGGAGGTGCTGGGCCCGGGGGCATGGGGCCCGGGGGCATGGGACCCGGGGGCATGGGTGGCGGGACGGGAGTGGGCATTCTCCTGGGGGTCGGTCGGGCCGGTATCGTGGCGGGTGTTCCGCCGTGCTCCGGGTCCTGCATGTAGTGGTAGTACCGCACGGCCCCGCTGACGGCCACCGCCGTCAATGCGACGATGCCAACCAGATGAGTGCCCGGGCCATGGCTTTCCGCCTCTGGGCCACCGCCTCGCACAGACCGATGACCACCAGCATCAGCACGACCTTGTAGACGACGAAGCCGGTCTTCCCGAAGCTCAGCATGATCCACCTGGCCGCCGGGTTCGCCTCACCCCCGCCATACCGGATGAACAGCATCGTGATGAAGAGGTCGAGCAGGTTGACCACGACGAACAGGCCGTATTCGGTGGGGAACTGGAGCTTGCGCAGGAGCACGTTGGCACTTCTCGGCTTGGATCCACTCAAGGCACGTCCTCCTCGGGAACTTCGATGTCCTTGACCCGCAGTTCGAGGTTGCCGCGTCCGGTGAAGGTCTCGATGACCGGGGTGAAGGCGATGTGAAAGGGGACGTCGCGTCGGACCGTCACCTCGGCGAGTTCCCCCATGCCGAAGGCGATGCACCGATAGGCCGACTCCCCCTGTGAGGCGTGGAAGGAGAGATGCTTGCCGGAGGCGCCCACGCGTCGGGGTCTTCCGGCAAGCCGGACGTTCCGTGCGACCAGCACCGGCTCCTCGGCCCCCTGTCCGAAGGGGGCGAGTCGCCCGAGCTCGTTGACGAAGTCCCTGCTGACCGAATCGAGACTCACCTCGCCGTCGACGAAGAGTCTGGGTTTCAGCTGATCGGGCGTGAGCCGGGTGCTGGCGTAGGCGTTGAGGTCGGTGCGGAGACGGTCGACACGGTCGGCACGCAGACGGATGCCCGCCGCCTGGGCGTGGCCGCCGAAGGTGTCCAGGTGCCGGCTGCACGACGAGAGGGCTTCCACGATGTTGAGTCCCGGTATGGAGCGTGCCGAGCCCCGTCCCACGTCCCCGTCGAGGGAAATCATGACGGCGGGACGGTAGAAGTCCTCGACGATGTGACTGGCGACGATGCCGATGACGCCGGGGGGCCAGTTCTCGGCGGCGAGGACGTAGATGTAGTCGTCGGGGGAGAGTTCCTCGTCGATCATCCGACGTGCGGTGGCCATGATCTCGCGCTGGATGCGCTGACGCTCACGGTTGAGTTCCTCGAGTTCGTGGGCGATCCGCTCACCCTCACCGTAGCTGTCGGTCAACAGGAGTCTCATCGCCAGTTCGGCACTGGCCATGCGACCGGCGACGTTGAGTCGCGGACCCAGCTTGTAGCCCACGGAATCGGCGGTGAGCACCCGGTCGGTGAGCCGGCACTGACTCATGAGGGCCTGCACGCCCGGGAGTTCACAGCAGCGGAGGGCTTCGAGGCCGAATTTCGCCAGGATCCGGTTCTCACTCACCAGTGGCACGACGTCGGCGATAGTGCCCATCGCCACGAGGGCCATGGAGTCGAGGAGGAACTTGCGGAAGTGGGGTGCGGTCTTCTGCCCCCGGCTCAGACGGTCCGCCAGGGCACACACCAGCTTGAAGGCCACCCCCACACCGGCCAGCTCCTTGAACGGATAGTCGGACCCCCCGATCTTGGGATTGACGACGGCCTCGGCGTCGGGCAGCTCTTCTATCGGCTCGTGGTGATCGGTGATCACCATGTCGAGTCCGATCTCCTTGGCCAGCTTGGACTCGGCGATGCTGCAGGTGCCGCAGTCCACGGTGATCACCAGTCCCGTCCCCTCGGCCCGCAGCTTCTTCAGGACATCCCCGTGCACACCGTAGCCCTCCTCGCCCCGCTCGGGAACGTAGTGGGAGGGGTCGAGTCCGGCCAGCCTGAGGAACAGCAGCAGCATCGTCACCGCACACAGCCCGTCGACGTCGTAGTCGCCGTAGATGACGATGCGGGAGCCGTCCCGGGCGTGTCGGCAGATGGTGTCGACGGCCTTGTCCATGTCGGGAAGGGTCTGGGGGTCGTGCAGGTCGTCGAGGCTGGGGTTGAGGAAGCATCGGGCCTCCTCGATGGTCTTCACCCCCCGTGCCGACAGCACGGAAGCGGTGACGGGGGAAAGGCCGAGCCGGTCGGCAATCTCATCGCGCAGTGCTTCATCGGGGTGGGCAAGAACCCATTCTTTCATCAAGGGGCACCCGTATCGTGCTCTATGTCCACCCCCATTCTATGGGGTGGGGATGCTCCTGTCAAGTGTGAGGGTTGGAAGGTGCGTGTGGGTCGTCGCCACGGCCCGTCGCCGCGTCGGTCCCCGAGGGTGTGTCCTTTTCACCTTGACGCCCGTTCGGGGCAGACCTACAATCGTCGACGCACGTCATCCCGCGTGTCCGTGCGAGGTCCTCCATGAAGTGCACCGAGTGCTTCTTCTCCGACGCGAACGTCACCGACGAGACGTGCCGACGGTGCTCACGGAATTTCACGCGTCGTGAACTGGTTGACATCGTCCTCTTCGGTCTCATCTACCTCTTCGTGTGCCGGTTCAGTCACTACCTGTTCACGGGGGATTTCTTCTCGGACCCTCTCGGCGGCGGGGTCCTGTCGCCCGTGCGGTTCAGTGACGTCTTCGCCTTTCCCGTCAATTTCGCCGAGCATCCCTGGCACGTCTTCACGGTGGGGTGGACGTTCGCACTGGTGCTGATGATCCCGATGCTGGTGGGGCTGTTCTACGGGCCGGTGGCGGGGGTGGTGGTTGCGCTGGTGGGGGCGTATCACGTCGCGGTGCCTTTCTTCTTCGTGCCGGTGACGCTGAGTGCGGTGATGGCGGGCACGCGTCTGGGCAGACGGGTGGGGCTCGAGGCGGCACTGCTCCTGGCAACGGTCCCCCCGGTCCTCCACCTGGTCGGACTCTCCCTCGTCGTGTTCACAGGTCAGCCCCGCATGGCGGTGATGCTTCCCTGGCTGGTGACGGTGCTGCTGGTGGTGGTGTCGATATCGCCGACGATCTGGCTGGGTCGTCGGTGGGAGTACCGGATGCGACCGCTCGTGTGGGTGGTGGGTCTGCAGGCGGTGATGGTGGTGGCGGTCTTTCACGGCAGCATCGGGTTCGCCAAGGTGGAGTATGAGTTCGTCCGACGGAAGTACTGGTCGGGCGGGGAGCGTTTTCGGATCCTGGTGGAAGCCCCCGACGCCGGGCAGCACGCCGAAGAGCCGCGGGAGAAGGCCCGGGCGCTCTTCGAGTCGAGACGGACACGCTCGCTCAAGGAGCTGTCACGGTTCATTTCGTGGTTCCCCCGCTCGCCCGAGACCCCACTGGCACTTTTCGAGCGTGCCGAGGCATACAACCTGCGCAGCCGATTCGCCGGCACCCGACCCGACATGCTGCGTGTCTACACCACCCGCATCACCCCCGAGGCCCTGGCCGATTACCACGCCATCCGCAACGATTTCTCCGTCTTTCCCGTGGCGATCGAGGCCCGTCTGCGCATCGCCCGATACCACCTCCAGACACAGAGACTCGATGAAGCCATGCACGACCTCCGTGACCTCATCGATTACTGTGACGTCAAGGTCCCGCTCAACTACCGCCCGGCCGACACCCGCTCGGTGCTGCTCCGCTGGCGGACACACCGTCTCACGGAAGAGGAGCGACTCCAGCTCCTCTACGAAGTGCTTCAGGAGGCCCGACTCGAACTCCGGTTCCTCGAACGGAATTCCGATTACAACCGGATCCCGCTGATGCTCCTCTACCAGCTCGACGGGCACGGCGACGACTACGTGGGTGAACTCCGGAAGATCCTCAAGTGGTTTCCCGACTGTCGGCTGGCCGACAACATCCACCTCGCCCTTCTGGAACGACGGGCGTATGAGCTGGACGAGCTGGAGGCCCTGCTGAACGGGCATCCCGCGGACGACGCGGCCCCGCGCATGCTGCTGCTTCTGGGGACCGGATACCGTGACCGACTCCTGTACGACCGCGCGGAGGACTTCCTCACGCGACTGACCCGGACGTTTCCGAAGTCGCCGGAAGCCGCCCGTGCCGCCGTGCTGCTCAGGGACCTCAAACCCGACACGGACAAACCATGAGACACCTCACACGACTGATGGTGAGCGCGGCGATGGTGGTGTCGACGTCCGTCGGCTGGGCCCAGCGTCCGCCTCAGACCGTCGTCGAGGACATCGCCGTCGTGTCGCCCCCGCCCGTGACCGACCCTACCGGCAGTCCTCCCCTCGTCGACATCCTCACCCGGACCGGTGAGAAGTTCACGGACGTCACCTCGGCCGTCCGTGCCGGGAAGCTCGACCTCGCACGGGTCAAGGTGCTGATGATCGGCTCGGGGTCACTGTCCCACGAGGGCGGGCGTCTGGCCGACGTGCTGGCCGACGGCAGGAAGCTCCTCGCCGGTTTCGTGGAATCGGGCGGCGTGCTGGTCGTCTTCACGGGTCCGACCGACGTGGGAAAGCTGCGGTTCCTTCCCGACACCATGGCCGCACGAATCGTGGACGTAGCCCACGAGAAGCGGACCCCCGTCTCTCCCGCACACCCCCTGCTCCTCAGACGACACAGGCTCACGTCCCGGGACCTCGGCGGCCGCCGGGGGACACTCTATCCCGGCGGGTGCTACGGTCCCTATGACGGCCTGGCGGCGGTGGTGGCGTGGGACACGCACGGACGCTATCCCATCATCCTCGAGGGCCCGTCGGGCAGGGGACGCGTGCTCCTGATTCATCTCTGTCCCGACCGGGCGTTCGCCCAGGGCACGGCGGACGAGAAGGTGAGTGCGACGCTGCTCCTCGAAAACGTGTTGACCTACGTGCGGGAGGTCCTCGCCCTGCGGGCTCCCGAGGTGAAGCTGACCGAACGGGTGCTCCGCGGCGTGGTGTTCGAGGACACCGACGGTGACGGTCTGAAGGGTCCGGCCGAGAAGGTCCTCACGGGGGCGGAGGTGACCGACGGGGCGGCACTGGTGAAGACCGATGCGACCGGGGCGTACGTGCTGCCGCTCGACGTGTACAGTGAGTTCGTGTGGGTGAACGCCGATTTCGCGAAGTACAAGGGACCCCTCTGGCGGGCCATCCCGGCGGACACGCGGCGGGTGGACATCGCCGTGGCGACGCGGGAGAAGCCCTTCGGTTCCACCCCCCGTGTCGTCACGTTGGTGGACGTGGGAAGCACGGTGGACCCCGGGGACGGGACGGACCCGGCACTCTCCTGGATGCTCGACGAGGCCGCCCGGCTCGAGCCGAAGCCCGACGTTCTCGTCGTCTACGGTGACGCACGGGCCTGTGAGCTTCGCCGGAAGATTGTCGCAGAGCACCCCGCCGGGTTCGAGGTGGTTCACCGCTTCGTGCCGGTTGGAGACGGCACGGACGTCGTTGCCGAGCGTGACGCGTTCACGAAAGTCCTGGGCCCGGACCTCAAGTCCCTCCGGCTGCACGCGAAGACGCATCCCCTGCACGACCCGTCGGCCCTCATGCATCTGACCCCCGCCGGTGCAACACTCAGCTTCCGGAAAGGCGGACTGCGTTCGCCCCCGGCACTGTTGATCGAGGACGTCCCGCCCGAAGCGGCCCCTGTCCCGGAGGTCCGCCTCGCGGGATTCCGCAACTACCTGCACGCCGCCCACCCGGGACTCGAGGCGGTCGTCGCGCCGGGACCCCTCCTCGTCTCGTTCGTCCTCGGTGACACCGCCCTCGGTGCGGACATCCCCGTGAAGGTCGAGATGGCGCACGTCCGGCGTGAGAAGGAACGTCTGGTGCTGATGGAGCTGGCCCTGCCGGCGTATCGGGTCTTCGGCGGCGGGCCGCTGACGAGACGGGTGACGTTCGAGAAGCCGGTGATCCTGGACGAGGGGTTCTACGTGTTGAGGTTCACGGCGGGTCCCCCGCAGGCGAGCTGGAGTCGGAACGTGTCGTTCGTCGTGCCGAAGGGGACGCCGCCCGGGAGGGGGTCTGGGAGTCCATGGCCGGCACCGGGCGGCAACAGCACCCACACGGGCCAGGCGGCGGACAACGTGAGTCCCCCGTTCCATCTTGCGGGGGTGGTCGGTACGGGCTGGCGGACGCTGCGCGGGTCCCCCGTGGTCCTGGCGGACGCGGTGCTCGTCCCCGTCGAGGGAAACCTGACCCGAACGGGGAGCGCCGCTTCGGGTGTGGCCCCGGGGCTGCCGACGGTCAGGGAGATGCATGTCCCGTTCTGTTGTCACGAGCAGGGGGTGTTCGAGCTGCACCCGGGCCGGGTCAGTCTCGAGACGGCGGAGAAGCCTCCCCGCACGTTGCGGTTCGATTTCACCGGTCCGGGTCCCAACCCGGCCGCCACCCACATGGTGGTGGGCGGGGAGTGCCTGTGCGTGGTCGATGCGGAAGGGACGGCGTGGGGGTTCGTGAGGACGCGCGGGGCGGAGGTGAAAGGTGACGGGTACGACGCCAGAGCGGCGGCCGAAAGCCTGCGGTGGCAGGTCGGGATCTCCCCCGGGTGCCGGCAGGCCGTCGCCACCGACGCCGAACTCTTCACCGGAAACGAGTGTCTGGAGATCGCGAGCGGAAAGCCCCGCTGGACCCTCGAGACCTACCGACTTCGCGACTGCAGCGTCGCCCTGAGCGGTGAAAGGGTGGTCGTGACGGGCGTGACGACGACCGGAACGTCGACACGACAGGTGGTGCTGGTGATCGAGCGTGAGACCGGGAAGCTCGTCTGGGAGAAAGTGCTCGCCGAGGTCCATCCGCTTGACGAGGTGCTCACGGCGCCGCCCGCCGTCGCCCGCGGGGCGGTGTTCGTCGGATCGGCCGACGGCGTCTTCCGTGCACTGGCACTCGCCGACGGTGTCGAGGCGTGGCAGTTCAAGACCGGGGGTTCGGTGATCCCGCTGTCGGCGGGACCGGACCGCACCGGCGGTCGCATCTCCTCGGGAGCGGTCGTCTCCGACCGCACGGTCTTCTTCGGGGCCGCCGACGGCGGCATCTACGCACTCGAACGCCGTCGGGGAACCCTCACGTGGCACTACAACGTCGGCCTGCCCGTCCTCGCTTCCCTCGCCCTCTCCGGCAACACCCTCTACGTCGCCGACTGGGCCGGAAACCTCTACACCTTCGTCAGTCTCGTCGAAGAGAAGAAGTAGCGGCGACGCCCGCTCAGTCGTCCTTTTTCTTCAGGTGTCGACGTTCGATCTCGACGAGACGTCTCCGGGCCTCCGTTGCATACCGGCTCTCGGGGTAAACGGTGACGACGGTGTTGTAGTACCTGAGGGCCATGTCGTCCCGGCCGTTCCTCTCGTAGAGTGCCCCCATCTGGAGCCAGCGGGTGCAGTACTTTTCCATCTTCTGACGGGCGAGGAGCTGCTGCATGTCCGGGTCGGCTAGGAGGAGATCGAGCCGCTGCTTCGCCTCCGTCGCCGCCGGGGTCCGGGCATGCTCCTTCACCACCTTCTCATAGTTCGTCACGGCGTCGTAGAAGCGCTTGTCCCACTCGTAGACCATGCCCTGCTCGACGAGACGCCTCGCCTCGTCGGGGGCTGCCGGCCCGGGTTTCGCCTCGGGGGCTTTTGCGTCCGGTGGAAGGACGGGCTTGCCCGACTTGAGCTGTGCGAGGAGCTTTTCGACCTCCTCGCCGCCCATGTCGGACGGGTAGTCGTCGATGAATTCCCTGCAGGCGTCGGCCGCCTCGTCCAGCCGGCCGGCACGGATGAGCTGCTTGATGAGGTCGAGCTGTCTGCTCGCACGGTCCCGGAGGTCGGTCAGACCGCTTTCGGCCCGTCGGACGGTCGCCTTGTCGCGACTGATCCTGACGACGATGCGGAAGCGCTCGGCGGCCTTGTCGTAGTAGCCGAGCTCGGTGAGCTTGTCGGCGGCGGCGAGGTCGTTCCCGGCGGCCGCCTCGATGACCTTCGACGCCACGTCACGGTCGGACGTGAATTCCCTCACCCGTCCGAGCAGCTTCCCCGACCAGCCCACCAGCACCAGGGTGTGGTGCATGTCGATCCCGTACTCACGGGCGAGCACACGGTTCACGTCCCATTTCAGCTTGACCAGGATGAACCGCTGGGTGGCCTCCCGGACGTCCGGGTGAACCAGCACCTCTTCCATCCGCTCGCAGTGACCACACCAGTATTCCTCGAAGAAGAGAAGCACCGGGCGACCGCTGTAGCGTGCCACGCTGAGGGCGCTGTCGAGTGAAGTGTTCCAGACGCCCTCCCGGATGCTCTGCTGGTTGGCCTGGGCGGCGGCCGGCCCTGCGAAGGCACACAGCATGAGCACCGCCGCCGCAAATGCCGTTGTTGCCCTTCGGAGTCTCACGGCTGCCCTCGCGCCTGTGTCATGACGTTCCCACCCTATAAGTATTACCGCTGCCGGGGCAGGTTTCAAGCCGCGGTCGTCCGCAATCCGGGTGCCCCTTGCCTGGTCCGTCCGGCGGGTCTATACTGACGAGGTCATGAACGCGAGAGACCGTGACATCCTGAAAGCGGCACGTGCGATGCTGAGTCCCTGCCGGGTGTGTCCCCGCGTGTGCGGGGTGGACCGACCGGCGGGTGAGCGGGGGCACTGCGGGATTGCGGGAGAGGCGGTGGTGAGTTCGGTGGGTCCGCACTTCGGGGAGGAGCCGCCTCTGGTGGGTCACGGCGGGTCGGGGACCATTTTCCTGGCCGGCTGCAGCCTCCTGTGTCTCTTCTGCCAGAACTACGACATCAGTCACGAGCGGCACGGCACGCCGGCCACACCCGCCGACATCGCGGAGATGATGCTGCGCCTGCAGCGTCGCGGGTGTCACAACGTCAACTTCGTCACGCCGTCACACGTGATGCCCCAACTGCTCGAGGCCGTCATGACGGCACGTCACGCGGGACTTGCCGTGCCGGTGGTGTGGAACTGCGGGGGATACGAGTCGGTGGACGCCCTGCGTCTGCTCGAGGGATACGTCGAGATCTACATGCCCGACGCGAAGTTCGCCGAGCGCTCGACCGCCGAACGCCTCGCCAACGCCCCCGACTACCCGGACGTGATGAAGGCGGCGCTCCGGGAGATGCACCGTCAGGTGGGCGACCTGGTCGTCGAGCGCGGCCTGGCCCGCCGGGGACTCCTGGTGCGACACCTCGTGATGCCCGGGGGCGCAGCGGAGACGCTGGCAATCCTTGACTTCCTGGCCGACGAGATCAGTCCCGACACCTTCGTCAACGTCATGGGACAGTATCGTCCGGTCTACCGTGCGTCGGGCGACCCGGTCATCGGACGCTGTCCGACCGCCGACGAGATCGCCTCGGCACGGGCCCATGCACGGGAGCGCGGGCTCCGGCTTTCCGACTGAAAAAAGTACGCGGTACTTTTTCTTGACCCGAGGCTGCCTCACGACGGGTCACAACAGGGTGAGGGTCCCGGTGTTGGTGCCGCCCCAGATGAAGGTGCCGACGCCCGAGCCGAAGGCGACGAAGCCGTTGCCGTTGAAGTGTGCGGCCTCGGTGGCGGTGCCCACCCCGGCCTCGAAGGTGTCGTCGTCCGCGCCCATCGAGGCGTAGAAGCTCCCGGTGAACGTGGAGACGATCGCACTCGCCGCGGTCCGCTCGATCCTCACCGTGTCCTGATCGGTTCCGGCGGCGATGGCGGCGGGACCCGTGATCAGGGTGGTGGAGCCGCCGACGACCGAGTCGTCCATGGTGATGGTGTCGTCCCCGGCGCCGGTGCTGACGAGCAGGTTGCGGACGATCTCGTATCCGGCGAGGGTGACGGTGTCGTCGTCGGCGCCGCCGGTGACGGTGAGGTCACCGAAGATGCTGTGGAGTGCGAGGTCGTCGATGGTGGTGCTGTTGGAGCCGCCGCCGTTGAGGATGGAGGCGGAGCCGCCGATTTCGGTTTCGACGAGTGTGGTCGCGGAGCCCCCCTCGCCGTTGAGGAGCGTCAGGCCCCCACCGATCCCGGCGCCACCGACGCTGTTGTCCACCCCGAACGTATCCAGGCCCGCCCCGTTCGACACGAAGGCGTTCCCGCCGATGGTGCTGGCGGTCAGCCCCGTCGTGGAGGCTCCCTGGCCGTTAAGGATCGTCAGGCCCCCCACGATCCCGCCGGCACGCCCGGTGTTGTCCAGCCCGAACGTATCCAGACCCGTGCCGTTCGACACGAAGGCGCTCCAGCCGATGGTGCTGTTGGCCAGCCCCGTCGAGGAGTCCCCCTCGCCGTTCAAGATCGTCAGGCCCCCCGCGATCCCGCCGGCACGCCCGGTGTTGTCCAGCCCGAACGTATCCAGGCCCGTCCCGTTCGACACGAAGGCGCTCCCGCCGATGGAGCTGTTGGTCAGCCCCGTCGAGGAGTCCCCCTGGCCGTTCAAGATCGTCAGGCCCCCGCCGATCCCGCCGACACGCCCGGTGTTGTCCAGGGCGAACGTATCCAGGCCCGTCCCGTTCGACACGAAGGCGCTCCCGTTGATGGAGCTGTTGGTCAGCGTCGTCATGGAGCCGCCGTTGCCGTTGAGGACCGTCAGGCTGCCGCCGATCCCGCCGGCAAATAAGGTGTTGTTCAGTGAGAACAGATCCCAGCCCGTCCCGTTCGACACGAAGGCGCTCCCACCGATGGTGCTGTTGTTCAGCGTCGTCATGGAGTCTCCCTCGCCGTTGAAGATCGTCAGGCCGCCGCCGATCCCGCCGGCAGAGCCGGTGTTGTCCACGGTCAACGCATCCAGGCCCGTCCCGTTCGACACGAAGGCGCTCCCACCGATGGTGCTGTCGACGAGCGACGTCGAGGAGCCCCCGCCGCCGTTGAGGAGCGTCAGGCCCCCCAGGATCGTGCTGTCCAGCAGCGTGAACGTGTCCATCCCGCTTCCGCCGATCACCGTGACACTGCCCCCGATTATCGACGGGTCGATCGTCGTGCCGCTCGCCCCCGTCCCGTGGTCGATCCACACATTGCCGGTGAGGTTGACGTCCTTGATCTCGATGAGGTCGGTATGTGCGCCCAGAGACGCCACGATGCCCGCGGTCACCGTCGGGAACTCCACCGGGGCCGCCGCACCGTTGATCGTCGTCGGATTCGCCCCCGTCCCCACCCCGAGCACTCCGGGGGTCACCAGTCCCTCCTGGACGATGATGTCGTTCAGGTCGCTGTCCCCGTAGAGGAACAGCGTGGGACCGATGGCGAACGCCGTCACGTTCCCGGCCAGCAGAATCCTCGGCTCCAGCACTTCCAGAACCGGTGCA
>DATKVD010000400.1:0-3881 GCA_035530235.1 Planctomycetota bacterium
CCGACCGCGGTCCGCGGCGGTTCCTGATGAAGTCGCCCGAGACCGACTGCCTGTGGGTCACCTCCGACCGCTGCGTCATGCAGGACGTCCAGGGCAACTGCTACGAGATCGAGTCCTTCCGCGCGCTCGACCCCTCCAGCCGTGCGGAGGCGGAGAAGGTGCTGTGAACCGGCCCCTCACCCTGACCCTCTCCCCCGGGTGAGCCGGGGGAGAGGGGGATCGTTTCTACAGAGCCGATTCAAGTCCGAATGACTCAATGACGAACGACCGCGTCGGAGGGATTCGGTCATTCGGACTTCGTCATTGAATCGTCATTCCGTCATTCGTCATCAGACATTCCTCACGGCTCCACCGCCCGAATCAAGTGGGAGCGTTCAGTCGCCGAAGCCGGCGACGGTGCAGCCCCCGTGGGATGATCTCCTCAGGAACATGACGACGTCTTCTCCGCCGATCCGGAAGGTCAGGACGAATCCACCCGTGCGTTTCAGGTGCTCCTTCATGAACGTCCTGTCGAAGTCGTTGAGCTGGGTGCGGAGGACGCCGGCACGGGTCCTGCGCAGGCTGCCCGGGTCGATGTCGAGCCGCTTCCGGCGCGTCCGCTCGAGGAGGTCCGAGAGCTTCATCGAGAGCTGCTCCCGGTCGGTGATGACCTCCCTGCGGTCGAAGGCGAACGGGAGACTGGTGATGCCGGCGAGCGTCTGGGCGTCACCGGCGGTGAGGGCGTCGAGAAACCGCCGGCAGAGCTTCTCGGCCGAAGCGAACCCCATCGGGGCCCACAGGTCCTCCGTGAACGTCAACTCGCCGTTATACTGTGTCGCACGCAGGACCGGCTCTTCCTCCTCCATCAGCTTCTGCATGGACGTGTGCAAGCCCCGCAGTTCGCCGCCGTCGAGGATGCCGTCGGTTGACCACATCGAGGCCCTCAGCAGCGCCGTTCCCTCGGTGTCGGCGACGGACGACTCCCGCGGATAGATCCCGCGCGGCAGGATGAGGAAGAGCTCGATCGTGCCCCTCCCGCCGTAGAGGTTTGTGACCTTGAGCGGATAGTAGAGCCGGAAGGACTGGAACTCGTAGACGAGCGGCGCAACGGTCCTCGTCCGGGAGGAGAGCGTGAGGACGTCGAAGGCGAAGAAGCGGAAGTCACGCTTCAGGTAGTCGGTGACGATCGTGCGTAGGTCCTTCGCGAAGACCGGCTCGCCGAGGTCCTTCTCACGGCAGAAATCCTCCACCCACTTCACGAAATCATCCGCGTCCTTCACCTCGACGACGGTGACCTCGTGCGGGCCGAGGTGCTGCTCGACCACGACCGTGACGGTCTCCTCCTTCCTGCGCCTCTCGGCCTCTGCGGCGTCGCCCGGCCCGACCGATTCCTCGACCCAGTCCGTGTAGATGTAGCGGATGCGGTGCGCCCGGAGGATGTCCTGGAGGCGACTGAAACACGCCTTCGAGGCGAGGGAGACCGTGGGCTTCGCAGGCAGGGGCATGAACTCCAGGACCTTCGTCTCGGCGCTCGCCTGGACGTCCGTCTGGAGGATGAGGACCTCGCGCTCGCCGTTGTGGGCGATGATCGCCCGCTGTGCCGGCTCCGACACCGTCACCGCCTGCGTCACCTTGACCTTCCGGAGCACGATGCTGCCGCGGTCCGCGTGGCCCGCCGGACCGGAAACCAGACACACCACGACCAGCCCGACGACGAGTCCCGCGACACGCACGCCCACGCGACGGTCCATCCCGGCACCCCCCAAGCGAGGAAGAAAGTACACTCACAGCCGCCTCGGGCCCCTCCGAAGGCCCGCATCATTCTACCGGCATGCGTCGACCCGTCAAGGCGTGGGGGGGCGGCGGCGTCAGGTCTGGAAGAGCTTCGGTGCGACGGCCTGGGCGGGGACGCCGCGGATGAGGACCTGCTTGTCGCGGGAGGTTTCGCCGGAGATGATGCTCACGTGGGATTTGGCGACGCCGAGGGTCTTTGCGATGAGGGCGCAGACGGCCTTGTTGGCCTTGCCCTTCTCAGGAGGCGCCGAAACACTGACCTTCAGCGCCCCTGCGTGCTCGCCCAGGATGCGGTCCCGCGACGCCCCGGCACTCACCTTCAAGGCAATCACGACGCCGTCCGGATGGGCTGCGATGTTCACCAACTCGAAAGACCCCTTTAACCACAGAGGGCGAGAAGTCGCAACTCAAAACTCTAAACTCGAAAGTCAAAGAAGCAACGTTTCCAAGCCACTTTGGAGTTTCGAGTTTCCAGTTTGGACTTCCGTTAGAATTACTTCCCGAGTTCGCGGGAGCGTTTGGCGGCTTCACGGACCGCCGTGACGAGGAGTTGGCCGACGCCGTTCTTTTCGAGCACGTAGATGGCGGCTTCCGTGGTGCCGCCCGGACTGGTGACCTTCCGTCGCAGCTCCCTGGAGCCCGCCTCGGATTCCGCACAGAGCTTCGCCGCGCCGAGTGCCGTCTGCTTGACGAGCTGCTCGGCCACCCGCGGCGGCAGTCCCTCGGCAAGCCCCGCCGCTTCCATCTGCTCCATCAGGTAGAAGAAGTAGGCCGGGCCGGAGCCCGAGATCGCCGTCACGGCGTCGAGGTGCTTCTCTTCGAGTTCGATGACCTCACCCACGGCGCCGAGGATGGCCTTGGCCACCGCGATGTGCTCGGGTTTCGCGAGGGCACAGCCCGCAAGTGCCGACATCCCGGCCCCCACCTGTGCGGCGGTGTTGGGCATCACACGGATGACCGGCGGGTGGTGGGGCAGGCGCTCCTGGATGAAGGTCGAACTGATCCCTGCGCAGACGCTGATGACGATCTGCCCGGTGCGGATTTGGGCGCCGACCTCTTCGAGCACCCTGGCGACGACGTTCGGCTTGACGGCGAGCACCACCACGTCGGCGAACGCCACCACCTCGGCGTTGTCCGAGGTGGTCCTGACGCCGAACGTGTGCGACACGGTCCCGCGCCGCTCCGGGTCGATGTCACTGGCGATGATCGCCCCCGGGGCGACCAGGTAACTCTTCACCAGCCCCCCGATGAGTGCCGAGGCCATGTTCCCGGCACCGATGAATCCGATTCTCTTGTCCGCAAGCACCGTCATGACTCACCTCGATGGCAAACACGCGACTGTTGGACCGTATGACCCACGTGAACACCCCGCACAGCATCATACCGCCTCGGGCCCGGCGGCACAAGCGTCAAGCGAAGAGTGCCGAGCCGATGCGGACCATGGTGGCGCCTTCCTCGACGGCGACTTCGAAATCCTGCGTCATGCCCATGGAGAGTTCGGACATCGCGCCCGCGGGAAGATTCTTCGAAAGCGTCTGCGCCAGTTCGCGGAGCCGGGCAAAGACCGGGCGGAGTTCCTCAGCTGTCTCGGGCCCGCCGGCACCGAGGAAGGGCGCCATGGTCATGAGCCCGCGGAGCTTGAGTGCCGGAAGCGCCGCGACCGTCTCCGCAAGCGCGGCGGCCTCCGCCGGGCGGACGCCATACTTCTGCTCCTCCCCGGCGACGTTCACCTCGATGAGGACGTCGACGTCGAGGTCCATCTCGGCGGCGCGCCGACTGAGGACCGCGGCCAACCGTTCGGAGTCGAGCGAGTGAACGATGGTGGCATGCGGGAGCAGGCGGGCGACCTTGTTGCGCTGAAGGTGGCCGATCATGTGCCATCGGCAGGACAGCTCGGTCAGGGAGGTGGCCTTCAGGACCAGTTCAGCGACACGATTTTCGCCGAAATCGGCCACGCCGAGGCCGGAAAGTGCGCGGACCTCCGCCAGCCCGACCGTCTTGGTGACCGCCACGAGCGTGACGGCGTCGGCCGGGCGGCCGGCCCTCCGGCAGGCGGCTTCCATGCGCGAACGGACACGCCCCAGACGTCCCACGATCTCCCCCGGATC
>DATKVD010000401.1:0-5690 GCA_035530235.1 Planctomycetota bacterium
CTCCGGATCCGGCTCGTCGATGACCGCGTCAATCACCCGCCGCCCCGCCGCGATGACCGCTGGGTCTTTCGACCTGACGATCCTCGCGCACCGCTGGCGCAGATGCCGCAGCTGCTGGCGGTGCGACTGGTGGCGGATCCAATCCTTCCGCTGTTTCATGATGAACTACCGCCCACCCATAACGAACTTCAAAGTTCGTTATCAAAGGCTCAAAGATAATCGCAAAAGCATCTTGCCGAAACGCAAGCACATCCTCAAAATCCTTCGAGTTGGTCATGACGGCTTCCCGAGCTTCCCGACGAGGCTAAGCGGCGCCGGCTGGATCTTCCGGCTCGCCTGCGCGACGTGGTTCCGCACGACGTCCATCGCGACAGTCAGGAGCCCGTACGCGAGTAGCTGGTTGTCGATGGGTCCAGTAACGCCGACGTTCCCCGCGTCGTCCATGACGATCTCGATCTTCGCGACGATGTTAGGCATGCGGTGCTCCCTTGTGCTTGAAGTACTCGATCTGCTGGAGGCGCTTCGCGGCCCGCGCCCGAGACATCGGCTTCGAGAGGCGCTTCTTCCCCTCGGCGTCCATCACGACGTACCGGCCCGGGCCGACCCTTTTGATCACGCGACCTCCAGGAGCAGAAGGAGTTCATCCTCCTCGAGCCGCACGAGGTCGGGACCAACGACGACAGAGGAGACCCCGAGCTCTATCGTGGCAAAGGACGCCTTTATCCTGGCCGCAACTGCTGGAAATGAAACGCCCGCTTGGGCAAATACCGGCGCGACGACGACCCGCGCCCCCGACGACGCCCCAACGCCCCCCAGCGTCAGGCCAACGAGGAGCGTCTCTACCCGCGCCCCCGTGCTGGCGACAACCACGATGGCCCCGACCGTCGCCGCGACACCCACGCTCCGAACCGACGCACTCGCGGCGGCGGCAACCGCCAGGTGAGCATCAGACAGCAGGACCTGCGCGCCGACGCCGTCCAACGACACCTGAGCGTGGTACCTCCAGGCACGGGCGTCCTCCTCGACGGCGATCGCCTGGCCGGCGTACTGCCCTGGGTAGATTGAGCCGGGGTATCGAGTGCCGGGCATCCTACTCCTTCTGCTCCTTCCTCACGAGCGTCATGGTCTCGTAGTTAACCTCGTCGCCGTCCGTCGCGCCCAACAGCTCGCGGACCCGCGCCTCGAACTCCGCCTGCGCCCTCTGTGCGCTCTCAACCTCGGTGGTCGCCTGCTGGAGGAGAACCTGCACGAGCTGAAGCTGCGTCTGGTGGAGCTGCACCTTGAGCTGTGCGGACTCCATCGTCTTGGTCAGGAGGGCGTGCTCCGCTTTCAGCTTGTCGAGGTCGGGCGGGGCGCCCTGCGCCCTCGCGCCGATGGCGAGCACGAGCAGCACGAGCGCGACGAATCCAGCCGTGCGAATCATATCGGGTCTCCTTCTCATTGTGGCAATAGTTTCTCGACCGCCTTCGCGTGCAGCGCGGTCATGATGTCAGCCATCGCCACCTTCTGCGCGGCGGTGAGCAGGGCCTTCACGCCACCAGAACGAGACTTTCATTGCATCCCTCCTGGAAGTGTTGTCGAACAGGGCAGATCCCGTCCGGCCGCTTCGGTGAGCGCTTGGCATTGCGGCACCGTCAGCAGCCGCACGCGCGTGATGACCTTCTCGGCGGTCCAGCCCTGGAGCGTCGAGAGCGACACGCCGAGGACGGCTTCAAGGGCCTCGCGCTTGGCATCCGAGAGCGCGGCGATCCGCCGCAGCACGGGCAGGATCTTCGCTTTCGCGCTGCTCACGACGCGGTCCTCCGTCGTCACGGCCACCACCGTGCGGTCCTTGGCGGGCAGCCCGGCCTTCGCACGCAAGGCGTCAAGCTCGGCGGTCAGTTCCTGCACGGCCGTCACGGTCGCCGCCAGGAGCGGGACCAGATTGACCGAGAACACCCCGTCGAGATTCTTCCCAACCGCCTCGGGGAGATAGGCGAGCACGTTCTGCGCCGAGAAGCCGGCGTAGAGGTTCTCGGTGTCGAGGCCGGAGGCCTCGTTGTAGTGGAACAGGATCGGACGAAGGCCGAGCAGCGCGTTCAGCCCCGGCGTGTACGGCCCCTGGATGTCTTTGAGTCGCTCATCGGATACGCTCGTGATGTTGCCGCTGGCGTCGAAGGTCGCGGTGCCTGCACCATATGGTGCCCATGTTTGTGTTCCATTAGTATTTATTTGAGCGCGTAATGTTGTCCCACCCGCGTAGAAGCGGATCGCGCCGGAGGCGTGTGCCGTAGCCAAGTCAAGCCCGCCGGCTGTCCCGGTATAGATGACCGCTCCGTACGCATGCCCGAGGAAACTCGAACCAGTTGAATTATCCGCTCCGAAGTACGTGACTCCTCCGGTATTGGTCACACGCAGATACACATCGCTCGTTGCCGTCGTCGGTGTGATTTGAACTTCATTACTGGTGGTCTTGACGAAACCGCTACTCGTCACAGCCCCCGCGTTCCACACGCCCGACGTGACGGTCCCGAGCCGCGTGATGAGATCCTGAGTCGCGCTCGTGATTGTCCCCGAGAGTTGAGCGGCTGGAACCGCCGTCAGGTTCGCCGCGCTCAGCGACGAGAAGTAGGTCGAGGTCAGCGTCAGTTGCGGCGTGGCCGTCCCTGCCGCTGTCAGGCGCCCCTGCTGATCGACCGTGAACGTCGGGATGGCGGTCGCGGACCCATAACTGGCCGGCGTGACGGCGGTGTCGGCCAGGTACGTGGCGGCGATGTCGGTGCCCTGCCATACGCCTGTCGTAATTGTTCCGACATCATTCCCCGTCCCGTCGAACTTGACGTTCCCCGCCGCGACGTGGATCGCATAGTTGGACGCCCCTACAGCCGACGGCGCGTTCTCCACGTACAGCGTGGACGCCTCAGTTACGGTCGCTACGCCTGCGGAGATCGTCGGTCGGTACAGATAGGTGCCAGCCACGATGGGATGGTTGCCGGAGCTATACTCCGCGATCGTTGGGCCGATCCCAACACCAATAAGGTCACCTCCCGAGTTGCCGGCAGCGATATCCCCGCCAAAATATGCGCCGTACGCATATGGCCCTGCCGATGTGAAAGACCCCCGGACGTAGAGCCGAATCGTCGAATTAACCGCCCCACCGATCGCGTGCGGGCCGCCCCCTCCCGCCACGAGGTTGCCTGCAAGAAACAAGTTCCTCGGCCGGGTAGCGCCGAGCGCCCCGATGTCGTACGTGTCGTCGGTGAACCTCAGCGAACTAACCATCGTCCCGCTAAGCGTGAACGTAGCCCCAACAACGAGGTTGCCTCCGAGGTAGACGTTGGCCGGACGGTTAGCCCCCGACTGTCCGATGTCGTACGTGTTGTCCACGAAGAGCACGTCCTTGGCGAGCGTGCCGAGCCTCGTGATGTTGTCCTGTACCGCACTCTGGAGCGTCGTGCTAATACTCCAAGTGCCTGCCGCGTCCTGCGCGACGCCCGTGCTGCCAGACGTATCGAGCCCCGTTCCACCTTCCGCGGCCGGAATCGGAATTGCCGAAGGCGCGGCCGTTGCCACCCACCCCGTGTTCGTCCCCGCGCCGGTCTCCTTGCGGTAGAACGTGGTTGTCGCGACCCCATCGCGCCTCAAGTACACGTCTCCGACCCACCCGACGAGCACGCCCTCCGGGCTGCCCGTGCCGGAGCACACCCGGCCCCCGAGTGTGCCGAGCGTCGCGTTCGGCTGGACGCAGCTCGGAAACTGAGCCGTCTGTGCAGAAACGAGAACAGGCAGCAGGTAGCAAGCTGCAGCGAGAGCAATTATTCGCAAGCGCATGACACCCCTCAGATCAAGATGAACCCGTACGCGTTGTACGGCGACGCGGCGCCGCCTACCGTCGCCCTCGTGCGCACTTCGAGTTCCCTCACGGCCGCCGGCAGGCTGAACGTCGTGGACTTCACGAGCGCGAGCACGGTGTTTGCGAACACCGCCTCGACGATCTGCGCGCTCGTCGTCCGGTCCCACAGCTCCGCGTACGCTGTGTCCGCTGCTGTCACCTGCCCCATGAACTGGAGCTCGAAGGTCAGCCCGACGAGCGCAATCCCGTTGACCTCACGGTAGACAGGGAAGGATACCGAAGCGTACGCCGTATTCTCGTACGCCACCGACGCGCCGCCGAACGTCAGCCCTCGCAGCGCCGTCGGCCCGCCGCTGTACGACGTCTTCGCATTACCGTTCGCGTCGAAGACCGACCACCCCCGCGCGTCTGTGAAGGAGAGCTGGTCACCCACTTGTAAGGTCGCCGTGAAGCAGGCCCGCTTCGTCCCATTGTTGTTCACCTGGACGGTCGCGATCACAGGGGCCGTGTCAACGTTCACGAGTGAGAGGTAGTTCAACTTCCGCGTGGTCGACGCAGCAGGAGCCGCGACGGCCTCCACGGCTACCGCGCCAGCCGTCACCCCGTCCGCGCCTGATGACCCCGTCATCAGAAAAGACGCCTGGTCGATATCCACGTAAGAGCAGACGAAGGGCAACTCGGCGGTCGCGACGGCACCCGCCAGCTTCACCTCCAACGACTTCGTCGCGGTATCAAGGGAAAGCATTAGGCCCTCATCGCCACACGCGCGGCAACCGCCGCTGCCGAGTAATCCAGATCATCGAGCATCTTATCCGTGATGGTCGCAGCGATCTGATCTCCCGCTCTTACCGCGCGAGCAACGCTGGACTCCTGCGCTCGTACGATCGTGAGCATGTCCCCCACGACGTTAGTCACCCTGGCAACCTCAGCGTTGTCCGCGAGCGGCTGCACGTTCCTCGGCCACAGCGTCACGTTGAATGGCGGCGTCGGGAAGCGCGCCCCGTGGCCTGACGTCACGGTCAGCGACGTCCCAGCCTGAGCGGGGGACGGGGGAGATGCCACCGTCGAGTAGGCGAAGTTCTTGTGGTCGTCCACCTATCTCACCTGGATCAGCGCGGTCTGCGCCGTGGGCTCCGGAAGCGTCATCGTGAACGAGCCGTTGGTGCTGACGAAGACCTGCCCGAAGTCTATTACAACCACCGCTCGGTTCCCCTTCGAGAAATTGTAAATGAGCGCGCCCCTCGCCGCGAGCGTCGCGTTTGGCCACACGGGGTCAGCCCAGTCGAGGAGCGCGGTTCTCCCGTCGAGCAGCGCGCGGAAGTCTTTCAGGGCGACCCCACCGGCCTGGTATCCCGGTCCGAAGACCTCGCCCCTGGTCGTGTAGGTCGTCGTGTCCTCCCCGAGGTCCGCGTCAGCTGTGTAAAGCGCCATCCGGTAGATGTCCCCAGGTTGGTGGACCCCCTGAAGCATCTCCAACTTAAACGAGTTGACCAGGGCTTGAATGATCATGACTCCCTTACCCAGTGATCCGATACCTAACGTTTCCGTCCCCGTCGCGAATCACCTTCTCCGGGGGTGTGACGACAGGCTTTTCCTCCGGCGGCGTGAACTCCAGGTCGAGCGCCGGCTCCGGCCTCAGCGTCTGCCCCTCGAGAATCGCCTTCCGCTCGGCCGCGGCGTCGATGCCCTCGCGCCCCAGCCGCCCGTGGCGAGGAGGTGCCACCACGTCTCGTAGCTGATCTCCCCCGCCTGCAGCGCGGTCAGCGCGACCTGGACCTCCTGCGGCGTCGCCCGGACGTTCAGGTACTCCTTGTTCAACTCGACCCCGACCTCCGTGTCCGCGGGTTTCTCGGCCGAC
>DATKVD010000402.1:0-11605 GCA_035530235.1 Planctomycetota bacterium
CGGAACGCGGTCGGATCCTTCACGTCCACCGCGTGGGACGAATAGAAGAGGACCTCGACACCCTCTTCGGTGACGGCGC
Source organism: Planctomycetota bacterium (assembly GCA_035530235.1). Taxonomy (GTDB): domain Bacteria; phylum Planctomycetota; class DG-23; order DATKVD01; family DATKVD01; genus DATKVD01. The sequence goes on from DATKVD010000402.1 coordinate 80, forward strand.
GGATGGCACACGTGTCGAAGTTGGTGATGTCGTTGGCGCGGTAAAGCTCGGCGGTCACCCGCACCGGTCTGGCGCTGCGGTCGGTCTCGGGCCCGAGGATGTAGAACATGTGGTGGACGAAATGCGCCATGGCGTTGTTGGCGGGGCTGTCGAGGACCCACGCGCCCTCCGGACTCTTGAGCGCCCCGGCCCAGTTGTTCCGGCCGTAGTATCTCTCGCCCCGCCAGCCCAGGCACAGACACTTGAGCCGCTTCGGCCTCCCCAGGACGCCGCCGCGGATGTCCTTCTTCAGCGCCTGCACCGCCGGGGTGAACGACCGCTGATAGCCGATGGAGACGAACCTGCCCGCACGGTTGCGGGCGTCGATGATTGCGTCGGCCTCCTGCACCGTCGCGCACATCGGCTTCTCGCACAGGACGTTCGAGCCGTGGGAAAGCGCGGCGATCGTCTGCCGGGCGTGCCAGTGGATGGGCGACGAGATGATCGCGAGGTCGGGAGGCGCGTCGAGATCGGCGTAGACCTCTTCGATGGTCGCGCGGACCGGCACGTGCATCGCCTCGAGTTCCGCGAGCTGCGGGCAGTGCTCGGGCGTCGGGTCGGCCGCACCGACGATCTCCACGATCTCGCGATACTCCGGCTCCAGGAGGGATTTCACGTACCCCGCCCCGTAGCCGCCGATCGCGACGAGGGCAACCGTGACACGTCTGCTCACAAAGGTCTCCTTTCCGTCTGAGGATGCGGGACGCTTCTCCACCGAGAGGTCCAGATAATAGTGGGGGCCGGGTGCGACGTGTCAATCGGGAACTCGAAATATTCTCGAGGGCGTCCCCGCTCAGGGTGTCCCGTTGATTCCCGCGGTGTCTCTGCTACAATTCAGGGGTGAGGATTCCAGACAGGGGAACGGTGATGTCCACGGGAGAGTTCCACCGGAGGAGACGGACGATGAAGGGCACGGTTTCGGCATACCTGGCGGCACTGGTGGTTTTCGCGGGGGGTGCGGCCCACGCGGCGGACTGGCCCGCGTTCATGGGGGGACCGGGGCGCACCGGGGAAGCCGTCGACAGCCGCATCCGGCCGCCCCTCAAGCTCCTCTGGCGCTTCCGGACCGACGGCTCGGTGCGGGGGTCGATCTGCGTGGTCGATCGCGTCGCCTACGCGTGCAGTCGGGACGGCTCGGTCTATGCACTGGATGCGAAGACCGGCGGACTGGTCTGGCGGAAGCAGCTTGGCGCCCTGGAGCGTGCGACGGCGTCGGTCGCGCGCGGCAAGGTCTTCGTGGCGCTGAACGCTTACAAGGACGGCAAGGTCTTCGCCCTGGATGCGAAGACCGGAGACGAGGTCTGGAGCCGGGCGATTCCCACGCGCAACATCACCCGCACCGGACCCCTCGTGGTGGACGACGCCGTCATCACCTTCTGCTGGATCGAGGAGGAGAAGAAGTCGGGTTTCATCTGCCTGGAGGCGGCCGGCGGTGAGGTCCGCTGGCGTGTCACGGGCCGTCACGAACTCGTCGGGGACCCCTCTTCCGACGGGAAGACGGTCTTCTTCGCCACCGCCGAGGGGGGAAGGGACAAGCCGGCCGAACTCCTCGCCGTCGAGGTGAAGACGGGAAAGGTCCTCTGGCGGAACGACCGCATCGCCGTGGACGGCATCCCCACCATCGCCAATTACGGCATCTCCGTCTACGGGGGCGTCCTCTATTTCACCGGGAAGGAACACACCAGCCGGTGGGGTCGGCTGTTCGCCGTGAATGCCGCGACGGGCGAGAAGATCTGGGAATCCCCGGCGCTCGGGCGGGGCGGATATCCGGCCGTGCCGGCGGTCACCGAGAAGATCGTCTACCCCCGCACGGCCGCGGTGGACCGCGCGACGGGCAAGATGCTGTGGAGCTTCCCGCTCAAGGTGACGTCCTGTGGCCCGGCGGTCGTCGCAAACGGCTATGTCTTCTTCGGGACTTCGACCGGCGTGCGTGCCAACGGCCTCGCCAGGGGGCCCTGGGTGAACCCCCGCGAGGGGCTCACGGCGCTTCCCCGCATCGAGGGGGCCTCCAAGGTATACATCCTCGACGCCGCCACCGGTGAGTTCGCCGGCGACTTCCAGGTCATGAACCGCGTGTGCAGTGCCATGGCGATCGTCGACGACGTCCTCTATTTCGGCTCCTACGACGGGTGCATCTATGCCCTCGTCCACGACGAGAAGGGGGCGCCGGCCGCCGCGGAGACCCTCGTGGAGGTGAAGACGGACCTGACCGAGGCGGTGCGGCCCGACCCGGCCGCCCAGCGGTGGTACGACACGCACGCGACGTCCTGGCCCATGTTCCGGCACGATGCCCGGAGGACCGGTGCCGTGGACGTCGAGCTGGAGACGAAGGGCCTCGCGCTGGCGTGGTCGGTGGACCTCGGCGCCGAGGTGCGCAGCTCACCCGCCGTCGTTGACGGACGCATCTATATAGGCTCCGATGACGGCCACCTCCACTGCCTGGAGCTGAAGGACGGGAAGGCGGCGTGGAAGTTCAGGACCGGGGGACCGGTCCGCTCGTCCCCCGCGGTCTGGGAGAAGCGGGTCTACGTGGGCTCGAACGACCACCGGCTCTACTGTGTGAGCGCCGACGGCGGCGTGCCGCTCTGGACGTTCGACGCCGGCGATGAGATCGAGTCGTCCCCGTGCGTCTTCGAGGGGGTGGTCTATTTCGGCTCCCTCGACCGGCGGCTCTACGCCCTCGACGCCCGCAGCGGCGCGAAGAAGTGGGTCTTCACGTCGTTCGGCTGCATCACGGCGTCGCCGGCCGTCACGGCCGAGACGGTTTCGTTCGGCGGATGGGACTCACGCATCTACTGCCTCTCACGCCGGGACGGCACGCCTCGGTGGGGACGCGTCGTGGAAGACCTGAAGGGGAACCCGCAGGGCGGATGCATCCTGTCGTCGCCGGCGGTGTCGGGTGGGACGCTCGTCATCACGGGCGACGACCCGTTCAACGGCGTGGGGGCCTACGACCTGGCGACGGGCGAGCAGCTCTGGTGGGCAAGGAGGTCGGTGGCGGTCAAGTCGTCGCCGGCGGTCGCTAGCGGCCGGGTGTTCCACGGGTCCGAGCGCACGTTCGACTGTCACGTCCTCGACACCGGCGAGGAACTGTGGCACCGCTGGCCGATCCAGTCCTTCTATTCCTCTCCGGCCGTCACCCCCTCGGCCGTCTTCGTCGGCGCCGTCGACGGAAAGCTCTACGCCCTGAGTCGCGACCGGAACGAGATGCTCTGGCAGTTCAAGACCGGGGGACCGATCCGGTCGAGTCCGTCGGTGGGCGAGGGCGTGCTGGCGGTGGGCAGTGACGACCACCGGCTCTACGTCTTCAAGTCGGCACCCGCCGGGCCCGCGGACGCCCCCAAGCCGTGAGCGGCAGCCGGAATCCGGAGCATCATTTCCGCGGAGATCCCATGCCCGATGCGGAGAAACGCCCGTCGAAGCTCACCCGCAGGCGGTTCCTGAAAGTCGCCGGGCTTTCCGTGGGTGCGGTCGCCCTCGGCGGCGTCATCGACGGCCTCTTCATCGAGCCGTGGTGGGTCGACCTCCCGCGTCCGGTCGTTTCGCTCCCCATGCTGCCGGAACCGTGGGACGCGGTCACGATTGCCCATGTCACCGACATCCACGCCGGGCGGGTCGTCAAGCTGGACTACATCGAGAAGGTCGTCCGGATGACGCTCGAAGCGTCGGCCGACGTCGTTGTCTTCACCGGAGACCTGGTGACGCGCACCGACGCGATCACGGCCGCGCTCGGCCGCGCGATCGCAAGGCTTCGTGCCCCGCTCGGACAGTTCGCCGTCCTCGGCAACCACGACTACTGGACCGACGCCGACGCCGTCACCTCGCTGCTCGAAGACGCCGGGTTCGTCATGCTGACCAGCCGGCACGTCCTTCTCGAACGGGCCGGCCGGAAGCTCTGTCTCGCCGGCGTCGACGACCTGTGGGAAGGGGAGCAGCATCTGGATGCGGCGCTGGCGGGGGTGGATGAAGACGTGCCGCGGGTGCTCCTGTGTCACAACCCGGATTACGCGGAGGTGATGCCGGCGGGTCCGCGCGTGGACCTGATGCTGTGCGGTCACACGCACGGCGGGCAGGTCAAGATCCCGTTCGGGCCCCGGCCGCGGCTGCCGATTGTACACAGGAAGTACGCCGCCGGGCTCAACCGCGGGCCCCATTGTCCGGTGTACACCTCGCGCGGGGTGGGGATGTTGGCGCCGGCGGTGCGGTTCAACTGCCGGCCGGAGATTCCGGTCATCACGCTCAAGCGCGCACACGCCTAAGGCGCGGCGTTGATGCGCGCGACGTCGTCGGCGGGTTTCCGGGTGCCGCGTGCGGCGCAGATCGCCTCACACCGTGCACAGACGTAGTCTTCGTAAAGCTGTGCCTTCTGGCCGCGGTCGCGACAGCAGTTGCCGAAGTCGAAATCGAGCACGCCGTCCAGGAACCGGTGCTTCTGGGCCAGCAGACGGTCCTCGTATTTCCCGTCCGGCCCCGGGGCCGAGTTCGTGAGCGCCCCGGCCGGACACGCCTCGATGCACTTCCCGCACACGCTCGTGCCGTCGCCTCGCGTCAGGTTGTAGGTGCAGTACCGGTCGGCCGCCACGTCGTCCGAGACGTCCGAGTAGTCGCTGACTCGCCGCAGCCGGGCGAGACGCTTCTCATCGAGGAGCGAGACGCCCCCCGAGCCGTCGGTGACGGGCGGCTCTTCGTCGAAGATGAGGATGCCGGCGTAGGCTCCGGAGAGCCGGTGGACGCCGCCGTCGGGGGCGACCTCGTCACGGAAGGGGAGCCGACTGACGCCGAACTGCATGAGTCCGGTCATCACGGCGATGCTGTTCTGCGGCCAATGGTTGTTGCAGGGTCCGTGGTAGCGGCCCTTCAGGTATTCGCTGCGGGTGCGCTCGATGATGTTGCCGACGTTCTTTCCGGTCATCGGGACCACCGCGCGGTCGGGCGCCATGAGCGACAGGGCCAGCTTGCCGAGGGCCTTGTTGATGATCGCGCCGATTTCCCCGCGCGCCCGGCTGTAATAGTCGAGCGGGTCGAGTTCCCCGGCCTCGATCTTCTCGGCGTACGTCTCGTAGACCTGCGGATGCATCGCGAGCATCCCGCAGATAATGAGGGCACGTCGGTAGCGCTTCAGGGCCTCCTCGAAGGGCTCGGGCATCGCGAGCGGGTTGGGCGAGCCGTCCGCGCGCGTGCTCTTCACGTTCGCCGCGGCGTAGTGCATCCAGATCTCGCGCAGACCGACGGGGTACATCCCGACCAGCGCCGGGCTGCGAAGCCCCTGCCAGATGTCCGTGTCGGCGGGGCAGTTGGCCGCCGCGAGCCGCACCAGCGCCTTGCCATCCTCGTCGGTCATGAAGCTTCGAAAGCTGTCGCCCCAGCTGTATTCCGGCTCCCGTGCGACTTCCATGACCTTGGCGGACAGACGTTTCTCAAGCTCTCTGCGTGTGAGGCTCACGACTCTGCTTTGTGTGGGCATGACTTGTTTCCTGAAGAGACGGTTCGGTTCGCGGGTATTATTCGCCAATCTCGTCGATGTGCAAGAGGATTCCGCGGTGGCGGAGACGCCGCTCGAGGTCAGCCGGGTCCAGGCGGTCGGGGGTGGTTTTCTTTTCCACGGCGAGCGTGGCGGCGGCGCCGGCGGCCTGTCCGGTGAGTGCGGCGGCCGGGATGACGCGCGTCACCTCCCACGCGTCGCCCTCCGACGAGATGCAACGCCCGGCGGCCAGCAGTCCCTTCACGTCCCGTGGAACGAGCGTGCCGTAGGGGACCTCCCACACGTATCCGGGCTTCCGCCAGTCGGCGACCATCCCGACCGAATCGTCCGCGCGTCGGCCGTGGCCGCTAGCGGTGAGCGTGGCCCTGCCGACGATCCGGCGGGTCGTTCGAAACTGCGCCAGGGTCGGCAGCGTCAGCGGGAATTCGTTGTGTCTGCCGGAGGCGCCGCCGGCGGCGTGTCTCTCGCGGTAGTAGTCGCGCAGGAGTCTGCGGCTCTCGAGAACGAACCGGGTCACGTCCTTGGCGTCGGTGCCGTCGAAGGTGCCGCTCTCGGGGGCGACGCCCGAGCCGTCCGCGTCGCTGCCCAGGATGAGCATGTCGAGAAGGGGTTCTCCCGTCTCGCGTTCGACGGCCTGACGAGCCTTGTCGAGGGAGGCGACGAGGGCCCACATCGCGAGCCGGTTGTCGGCGGTTGCGCACGCGGCCCCGGCACGTGCGGCCACGTCGGCGTCGCCGGTGGCGTCGATGACGCACCCGGCCCGAAGCACGCCCCGGCCGCTCTTGTTCTCCACCTCGACGCCGGCAACCCGGCCGCCCTTCATGACCGCGTCGCACACGAGCGTGTCGAACCAGACCTCGACCCCGGCGTCGGTGAGCGCCTCGTCCAGTGCCAGGACGAACGCGGCCGGAGAGAAGGGCGTGCGGTAGCGCTGCGGCTCATCGGCATTTCTCGCATCCTCCCAGCCGGGCGGCACGTCGCCGGGGCCGTACCGGATGCTCAGGTGCAGAAGTTCCTCGGCGATGCCGGTGGTGACTTGGTGCCCGTTGCCGTCGCAGAGCGGCAGGTAGATGTAGATGAGCCCGGAGGTGGCGAGACCCCCGGTGAAGATGGATTTCTCGACCAGCGCCGTCGTGAGTCCGGCGCGTGCACACTCGAGCGCCGCGGCGATGCCGGCCACGCCGGCCCCCGCGACGATGACGTCATATTCTCTCTCGAAGTCCATGCGTGTTTTCACTTCGTTCTTTCGAGTCGCTTCAGCTCCGCCTTGGCGCTTGTGTACTCGATGAAGTCTTTCACGTCGGTCTCGATACATTTCTTCAGGTGTTCGCTAGCGTGCTTCTTGTCGCCGCGAATGAGGTAGAACTGGGCGATGTAGAAATGGGCGTCGCACTTCTGTTCGTTCGCCTTCTTCGGGTCCTTGTCGGCCGCGGCGGCAAGACACATAGCGGGGGTAATCTCGCCGACGTACAGGCGCACGATGTTGTGAATCCATTTGTCATTCTTGAGCTTCGCGCGAAACGCGACGAGGTCGGGCAGTGCGCTCTTCTTGAGACGCTGCCTGGCAAGAAAAAGCCAGATGCGCGCGTGAGGATCATCTGGTTGCAGCGTGAGCGCTTTTTCGTAATCCAGTATGGCCTTGTCGAATTGTCGCATGTCGAAGTAGAGGTTACCTCGCGACCGATAGGACCGGGACCTTTCGGGGCTTAGGTCAATCGCCCTGGTGACGTCTTTCAGCGCTTTGTCGTAGTCGTGCCTGGCCTGATATACCCAGGCACGGTTGAAGTATAGATAATATTCGTCCGGTTGCAGCGCGATGCTCTTGTTGAGATCGCGAAACGCGTTGTCGAGGTCGCCCTGCAGCCAGTACGCGCGGGCTCGGAAGTTGTAAGCGTAGGCGTCTTCCCCGCCCAAGGCGAGGGATTTTGTGAGATCGGCAATCGCCTTGTCGTAGGTTCTCTGCCCCAGGTGGCAGCCTCCGCGATAATAATAGTAAGCCCTCCAATAGCTGGGGTGCAGTTGCAGTTCGAGGGCCTTGTTCAGGTCCTTGAGCGCGACGGCAGAGTCCCCCTTCCACAAGTAGGCCATGCCGCGACGCATGTAGGCGATCGCGCTTTCGGGCACAAGCCTGATCGCCTCGGTGAACGCCTTGATGGCTTTGTCGAATTCTGCCTTGTCGTAGTGGCCTTCTCCACGAGCGAGGCCCTTCTCGTAATGGCCTTCTCCACGAGCGAAGGCCTCGTCGTAGGTGTCCTGAGCGCGGGCGCATGCGGCGATGAGAAGAAACGCAACCGAAAATAATATAGCTTTCTTCATGACGTCTCTCCCATGAGGCGAACGCGCGGGGTCTCCATGACGACTGCAATTGTCCGGGAGAACCGCGATGAGGCCCGAGGTCGCGAGGCCGCCGGTGAGGATGCTCTTCTCGACGCGTGCGGTCTTGCGTCCGGCGCGTGCGCATTCGAGCGCCGCGGCCACGCCCGCCACCCCCGCCCCCGCGACGATGACGTCGAATTCCTTCCTGAAATTCATAGGTGTCGCCGTCTCCTATTCCTCTCTGTCGATCGGTTCGCCTTTGAGGAGCTTCCATCCCGTTCTGATTTCCCTGCCGAAGTCCATGTCGCGGTCCCCGTGCGTGAGTTCGACGTCGACGAGGCGGTCACCGGCGTCGAAGCGGGCGCGGGCCGTGAAGACCGACACCGCCGGGTCGGTCACCATCCCGTAGCGGTGATCCGAGAGGACGACCACGGTGTGCGGCCCTTCGCGCTCGACGCGTGCGCCGACGAGCCCGTCGGCGAACCACGCGAAGAGACGCCCGCGTTCGCTCTCGAGCGCGCTTCCCACGAGCGGGCTCCCGGGCCGGTCGATCCGCTGAAAACGGATCTCACGAGGCGCCCACGTCGAGACGGTCCCCACGCGAAGGTTCCCCTCCCGGTCGCGTCCGACGACGTGCCACAGGAGGTCCGTGGAAAGCAGCATGGGCGTCGCACGGACCTCGACGGCCTCGAAACCCTCGCGCGTGAGCTGCTCCGACGCCAGGGACCGTGCCCGGTGCATCTCGACCCGGCCGAATGCCAGGTAGGCCGTGGTCAGTGCCAGCGCGACGATCGCGAAGCCGCGACTGAACCGCCGGATGCGCGGCACGCACGCCAGCACCAGCGCCGCGAAGAGCGGCACCGTGTAGACCGGGTCGATGATCGCAATCGCGTCGATCGAGAAGCGCCGGCCCGTGACCGGCCACAGGAGCTGCGTCCCGTAGCTCGTGCACAGGTCGAGCAGCGGATGCGTCAGCAGCACCCAGAAGGCGAGGTGCATCCACCGTCGCCGTGGGGCGCGTCTTCCCGTCCACCGCCACGCCAGCCACCCGAGGAGGGGCGCGGCGAGGGCGAGGACGATCAGGGAATGGGTTTCGCCCCGGTGGTGACGGAGCATGGCCCAGGGGCCCGCAAGCCGGCTGACGATGTCGAGGTCGGGAAGCACCCCGAACGCCGCGCCCGCAAGGACCGCGCGCCAGCCGAGGTCTTTGCGGAAGCCGGCCTCGGCGATCGCTGTCCCCAGGAGTATCTGTGTGACGCTGTCCATGGCGACGGCAACGGTTCCGTGCGGGAAGGGGGGGGTGCCGCCGGCGGCCGGCGCACGTGCCCGGACCATTCTAAGACCGCCCGCCCCCGGCGTCCATCCCCTTCTCGGGGCCCTGGGGGCCGGAAACGGACGAAATCCGGGATGCTATTTTTCGAAAAAAACCCTCTTGACGGCATTGATCGATGCAAGTACAATGCGGCCGTTGGTGTAAACCCGCGTCCAAGCCGTGAAGCGTTTCACGACTCGCGGGGAGAAGCCCGGTCGGCATCCGGGCTTGTTTGCAGCGTCGTATGAAGCACTGCGCGTCCTGGTGAGCGTCTGTTGGTACCTTCCGCACTTTGCTGGAAGCCACTCAGGGCACCCTGGATCCGTGCACGTTTCATCTGCAAATGCACACCGCCAGGTTTCTTTTTAGGAGCTGCAGGATGGCGAAGGGCACGGTGAAGTGGTTTAACGACTCCAAGGGCTTTGGATTTGTCACGGCGGAGGACGGGACCGATGCGTTCGTCCACCACAGTGATATCCAGGGCGAGGGGTTCAAGTCGTTGAGTGAGGGCGAGGAAGTGGAGTTCGAACTCACCCAGGGTCCCAAGGGTCCCAAGGCAGTCAACGTGCGCAAGGTCTGACGACCGCGTACAGGTTACTGAGGAAGACGCCGCTTCGGCGGCGTCTTTTTTTTTACGGTCCGGCGGGACGTCGCTCATGCGGGACCGAGGTCCTCGAGCGTCCCGGCGGATGCGTCGTCCCCCGGCCCGGGCCGCGATGCCTCCGCGTCACGCATCATCCGTCGGCTGGAAACCAGGAAGTGGACGAGCGGGATGAAGAAGATCGGCAGCAGCAGCAGTCCGACGGGACCCAGGTCGATGTTGAAGGAGGTCCCGGTGAGAATCGCGACGAGCGAGGCCAGGTAGAACACCCCCAAGGGGATCAGGTAGATGACGACGAAGAGGATCGTGGTCGTGCGCCAGCTCCGTGAGGACCGTTCGAGCTGCGCTTCGTCACAGAACCACCGCATCGCCACGCAGAACACGACGATGGCCACCAGCTGAAGCATCCCCAGCAGGAGGAACAGGACGGAGAGGGCCGCGGGCTGCCTGAAGATGAAGTGGTTGACGACCGCCAGCGCGATCGCCACCACCGCCATGGTCTTCACGAACGCCAGGGCCCGGGCGTAGCGGTCGTGGACCTCGATGGCGCCCAGCTTGAACACCCCGACCGCGATCATGATCGTTCCGACCGCGTCGTTGATGACGTCGAACCGGAAGCCCTCGCCGTTCTGCGTCCACGTGAAATAGAAGTCGACGAGACAGATGAGCGTGCCCCAGAAGATGAGCATCAGCGGTCCGATGGTCTTCTTCACGTCGTCCAGGGTCATGGGGTCCTCCCCGATTGAGGATGAAGGCCGTCGCGGCCGACGGTCTCGACTTGTGTCCTGAAACACGCGCCGATATAATGCGGGTTGTCCGCACTTCATGCAAGTCATTTTCCGACGCCGAGGACGGACTCAAGCGATGACTCAGCGAAGGACGGCGCCCTACGGGTCGTGGAAATCTCCCATCCGTGCGAAGGAGATCGCCGAGGGGACCCTCGGACTGTCCGAGGTGCTCATCGACGGCGCATCGGTCTGGTGGCTGGAGCAGCGCCCGACGGAAGCCGGCCGATACGTGGTCGTCCGCCGGGACCCGGACGGCACGACGACCGACATGACCCCCCGAGAATTCAACTGCCGGACCCGCGTCCACGAGTACGGCGGCGGGGCGTATCTCCCCTGCGGAAACGCCGTGGTCTTCGTCAACTTCGCCGACCAGCGGGTGTATCGCTGGACGGGGGAGGGCGCGCCGCGGCCCGTCACGCCCGCGCACGACGTCCGCCACGCCGATTTCGTCTGGGACGTCCTGCGCTCACGGCTGATCGCCGTCCGCGAGGACCACACCGCTGGCAGCGGGCCGGTCAACACGATCGCCGCGATCCATCCGCGCGGGGACCGTGAGGGCGAGGTGCTGGTCTCGGGGAACGATTTCTATTCGTCGCCTCGCGTCAGTCCCGACGGGTCGAACCTCGCCTGGCTCACCTGGAACCACCCGGACATGCCGTGGGACGCGGCCGCGCTCTGGACGGCGCCCATCCGGGAGGACGGGTCGCTCGGCGACCGGGCGCACGTCGCCGGGGGCGAGGGCGAGTCCGTGGTCCAGCCCGAGTGGTCGCCCGACGGCGTCCTCCACTTCGCCGGCGACCGCACCGACTGGTGGAACCTCTACCGCTGGCGGGACGGCAAGGTCGAGCCGCTCACCGAAGTGGAGGCGGAATTCGCGACGCCGCAGTGGCGGTTCCGTCGATCCACCTACGATTTCGACGGTCCCGGCCGCATCGTCTGCACCTACACGCGGGACGGGCTCTGGCACCTCGCCACGCTCGATGTTGCG
>DATKVD010000403.1:0-3876 GCA_035530235.1 Planctomycetota bacterium
GTCCGGGGCCCGGTAGAGGCGGTCCAGCAGTGGGTGGGTGTCCGAGGCCTGCCAGTTGAGCAGGATCACCTGGAAATGGAACTTGTCGTCCAGGGCCTGCCACAGCTCCTTGTCGCCCAGGGACATGGTGTAGTTCTTGACGAACGGTCCCCCGTAGACCTCGGCCCGACCGTCGACGAACAGACGTCGGCCTCCGTAGTAGGTCCTGATTTCGCCGTCGGGACCGGGACGCTCCTCGGGATAGAGCTTCCACATGGTCAGTCCGCCGAACCCGAACGAGTTGAACAGGTTCCCCTCGACGGGATGGTTCCGGATGAACTCGAGCGCCCCCATGCTGAACTTCTGCTCGGTGTATCCCAGTCCGTAACGGACACTGGCCACGTCACGGATGTAGAACCAGTCGGAGACGATCCAGATGCAGAAGAAGACCATCAGGGCGGCCAGGGCCGCCTGTCCGACCCACTTGGCCACCAGCAGTGCCTCCGGCACCACCGCCTCCCGCAGGAAACGGACGGTCTCGTCCCACGCCTCGTTCACGTTCAGTCCCAGGAACACCGCCGCCGGGATCCCGAAGAACGGCATGTTTCTCAACGCCTTGCTGAGGAAGACGATGGAGATGATGTACAGGATGAGTCGTGAGAACTTGAGTCGACGGATGTTCAGCACCCAGCTGGCGGCGGAGACCCACAGGAGCACCCACGTGTAGAACACCGCGTAGGTGTAGCTGAAAGTGAACGGCGGCTGCATCTCGCCGATGATGGTGCGGATGACACTGGTGGGGTCGGCCACCTGGGCCAGGACGTCGATGGGATAGCGTGCACCCGCCCATCCGTAGGGGTTCACGAACGTGGCGGCGATGGTCAACCCCGTGGCCGCTCCCAGGATGCCCAGTCCCTTCCCGTCGATCACGTTCTCCCGCCAGAGCAGTCTCCGGGTCAGCAGTCGACGCACCATCTGGGTCGACTTCCTCGGCATCAGGATCAGTCCCTGCACCCCTTCGCCGATGAGATACACCAGCATGATCGCCGGACCCAGGATGAAGTACCCGTGGGCGTTGATCCACACCACCATCAACAGCGGCAGGGTCACGCAGATGCTCCAGCTGTGCTGTCGGTGACGGAACCGTTCCAGGAGATAGAGCCACACCCCCGTGAACAGGATGGAGAAGACCTCGGGACGCATGTAAAATCGCTTGTAGCTCACCATGGCGGACAGGAAGACCGCGAAGACCCCCACCACGTGCGTCTCACGTCGGTAGACCGTCAGAAACACGAAGAAATACGCCACCATGAGGATCACGGTCTTGTAGAAGATCGGTCCACTCAGACCCCACCACTTGTACGACAGATACGCCAGCACCTGGAAGAACCATTCGTGGTCCACCCACGGCACCGTCACGTGCACCGTCTTGACGTCCGCCTGACGCAGTCGGGCGATCTGCGTCGCGTCCAGCATCGTGCCCGCACGCACCACGACGCTTCCGTTGGCGTCCACGGCGTCCCGGGTGAGTCGTTTCAGAGGCGGCTCGATCTTCAGGTCGACCCGTGACAGCGGGATGCCCGCTTTCTCGAGCTTCCCCCGGGTCCTGGCGTCCAGCAGTGCACCCGCCGGAAGCACCAGACGTCCCGAGTCGTCGAAGACCGTCCGACGGAAGGCCCTCACCGGCTCGGCCTCTTCCAGGGTCATCTCACGGTTCTGACTGTAGCTGAACGGCTCACTGTCGGGGATGCGGCGCTCTTCCCAGATCAGCCGGCCGCACGCCAGGTGTGTCCACACGTCGTACGAGTTGAGGGCGTGAATGGAGAGCAGGGCCACGGTGAGAGCCACCAGCGCGATGAGCGAGGCGCGCACCGCACGTCCGCCATACGCACGCAGGAGGTCCCCGTCGGATTCCATCGCTTCGGCCGTCTCGACGTGCGCATCCTCGTTGACTTGCACTTTCGACAAGGGAAAGGGACCTCCGTCAAGCCCAGGGGTTTCCCGACGAACGGTCGGAGCCGGATCTCTCTAACACCAGTAACGGCAAATGGATGCGGTGACTTTAGTCATTTGAGGTCGTCGCCGGGGGTGCACCGGCCGGACCGTGCCGTGTGGCCGCTCACGCCTCGGAAGACCCCCTCGACATCCCGGCGCTCAGCCAGGCCGCCATCTCCCGTGCCACCGTCGACGCCCTCGTCTCAGGACCCATCGTGAACCACCGGATAGTGTCGAACGAGCGGAACCATGTCAACTGTCGTTTCGCCATCCGACGCGTGTTCCGCTTCACCAGTTCCACCGTGCGCACGAGGTCGGTCTCGCCGGACAGGCGTGCCAGGACTTCCCGGTATCCGACGGCCTGGGAGGCTTCACGTCCCAGCCGGCCGAAGCGTGCCACCAGTTGACGCACCTCGTCCACCAGCCCCGCCGCGAACATCCGATCCACACGTGCGTCGATGCGTCCGTAGAGTTCGTCACGGTCCCGTGCGATCCCCGTGATGAGGACGTGTGCGTCCGTCGTCGGGTCCGACCACGACGTCTGGAATTCACTGATGGGCCGTCCGGTCTTCCGGACCACCTCGAGTGCACGGACGATCCGCTTCAGGTCATTCGGGTGGATGCGTTCGGCCGCGGCGGCGTCCACCCGTCGCAGTTCCTCGTGAAGTGCGGCCGGGCCCTCACGGTCGGCACGCTCGTGCAGGAGGTCCCGCAGCTCCCAGTCGGCCGCCGGCCCCGTGAAAAGCCCACGCGTCATCACCTTCAGGTACAACGCCGTGCCGCCCACGAACAGCGGAAAATTCCCGCGACCACGGATCGCTTCGGCCGCCCTGTGGGCCTCCGTCACGTAGCGTCCCACACTGAACGACGTGTCCGGGTCCACCACGTCGATGAGATGGTGACGCACCGCTTCACGCTCGGTCGCCGTGGGCTTGGCCGTCCCGATGTCCATGCCCCGGTAGACGTTCATGCTGTCGAGTGAGACGATCTCGACGGGGAGAATCCGGGCCACCTCGAGAGCGACGGCGGTCTTCCCGCACGCCGTGGGTCCCACCAGGAAAAGGGCCTCACGCATCGGTCCGTTCCTGCAAGAAAGTTATGCCCCACAAGAGTTTACGTCGGACGTGGGGTCGGTTCAAGGGCATTTTCGCCCGGGCGTGGGGGTTGATTCACAATCCCCCCACGGTATAATGACGTGACGCACGGACGCTTTCCAACAGCGCCGCCCGGAAAATGCCGATAACGCCCGTGTACGCCCCGTCGCGGTGCCGGCCGGGCACACCGCATGTTCGGGAGACACGAGACCATGACCGGGTCAGCTCCGCCGACGGACAACACGCAGACCGGCCGTGCCCGACACCGCCGTGTCCTTCTCATCACGTGGTCGATCGTGGTCCTCGGTCTCATCATCGGCGTCATCAGGATGGCCACCTACGACCCCAACTACGTGGTCAAGGTGGACGACGCCAACAAGCTTATCCTCAAGTCCGGGGGCGTCAGGGTCGTCGGCGTCGAGGTGCTCCCGTTCGAGACCGGGGGACTGGGAGCGGAGGCCGCCGAGTTCACCAAGAAGCTCGTCCTGGACCGCCGCATCCGCGTCGAGACCGATCCCGAAAAGGTCAAGGACGACGCGGACTGGACGCTCGGCTACGTCTTCGTCGAGGTGGACGGCAAGGAGCTCTTCCTCAACGAAGAGCTGCTGCGCCACGGCTACGGAGAATACAGACCCGCCTATCCCCATCTCTCGTACCGCAAGCGTCTGGACGCCGCACAGGCCGAGGCCCAGCGGAAGAAGCTCGGCAGGTGGCATCCCGACTTCAAGCCTCCCACGCCCGGCGAGCCCTGAAGAAGGGGTCAGGTCTGCTCTGTAGAAACCATCTCCGGAATGCCCACCAGGAGGTC
>DATKVD010000404.1:0-4325 GCA_035530235.1 Planctomycetota bacterium
GTCCGCGAGCTCGCCGACGAGAAGGGACTCACCATCCCGCAGGTCGCGCTTGCGTGGGTCATGAACCAGCCGCTGAACATCTTCGCGCTCGTCGGGTGCGCCACCGGCGAGGAGTTCAAGGTGAACGTCGCCGCCCTCGACCTCAAGCTCTCACCTGCCGAGTGCGCGTGGCTGGACCTGCAAACGAACGGACGTTGAAGGTCGAAGGTTGAAGGTTAAAGGTTGACAGCGGGGGGCGGCATGGCGACGTGGACGTCGTTTGAATCGATGGACGCATGGAAGGCGGCTTGTCGCTTGGTGGTGGCGGTGCATAAGGCCACCGCGGAGGGCGAGGTCTCCCGTGACTATGCGTTTCGCGACCATCTCCGCAAGTCGGCGCTGTCCATTCCGTCCAATATCGCCGAAGGGATTCGAGCCGGAATCGCCCAGCGCCTTTGTCAACTTTCCGTACTACGCAAAGGGCTCCTGTGGTGAACTCCGCACGCAGTTGTACATTGCCGGACGACTGGGGTATATCGGACGCAGTCAGGTGAAGGAACTCATCGCGGCGGTGAAGAGCGTATCCCGCATGATCGCCGGGGTGATCAGGTATCTGAAGAAGAAGCGGCAGGAGGACGAAGGCTGATCGCTGCGGGAACCTTCAACCTTCAACGTTCAACCTTCCAACCCTCAGCGGAGGACCCATGTCCGACGTCTCGTATGATTCGCGCGCAGTGAAGATTGACGGGAAACGTACACTGATCCTGAGCGGGGCGGTTCACTATCCGCGGAGTACGCCCGGGATGTGGCCGGAACTTTTCAAGCGCAGTCGCGACGCCGGGCTCAACACCATCGAGACCTACGTCTTCTGGAACCTGCACGAGCGTCGCCGGGACGTCTTCGACTTCTCGGACCGGCTCGACCTGAGACGCTTCGTCGCAACCGCCGCCGAACACGGACTTTACGTCATCCTGCGCATCGGGCCCTACATCTGCTCGGAGACCAATTTCGGGGGCTTCCCGGCGTGGCTGCGCGACGTCCCGGACGTCCGCTTCCGCACCTACAACGAGCCCTTCATGCGCGAGATGGAACGCTGGGTCCGCACGCTCTGCGACCACATGACGGGTCTCTTCGCCCCCGAGGGCGGCCCCATCATCCTCGCGCAGATCGAGAATGAGTACGAGATGATCGGCAAGAGGTACGGTCGGGACGGGAAAAGATACGCCCAATGGGCGATCGACATGTCGCTCTCGCTGGGTCTGGGCATCCCGTGGGTCATGTGCGTGGGGAGCGCGCCCGGGGCCATCGAGACGATCAACGGCTTCATCGCCTACGACGAGATCGACCGGCATTTCGCGAAGCACCCCGACCAGCCGGCGCTTTGGACGGAGCACTGGCCGGCGTGGTATGACGTCTGGGGCGAGCCGCACCACACGAAGCCCGCGACGGAGGTCGCTTACGCGACCGCGCGGTTCTTCGCCGCCGGGGGCACCGGCGTCAACTACTACATGTGGCACGGCGGGACGAACTTCGGCCGCTCCACCATGTTCCTCCAGACGACGAGTTACGATTTCGACGCCCCGCTCGACGAGTTCGGCCTCCCCACGACCAAGTCCAATCAACTGGGCCGGCTCCACCAGGTGTTGGCGGACCATGCCGAGCTGCTGCTCGAGAGCGAGAGGGCGAAGCCGCAGCCGCTCGGGAAGTCGCAGTCCGCCTACGTCTACGGCGGCGCCGGGCACTCGCTCGTATTCCTGTGCAACGACGCTCCGGACTCGGCGGCGGAGGTGAAATGGGACGGCCGGACGCACCGCCTGCCGCCGGGCTCCGTGACGATCCTGGCGGACGGCCGCTCCGTCATGAACACCGCGGAGGTCCCCGCCGCCTCGCTGGTCGAGCGCCGCATGAGAGCAGCCGGCGTCAAGCTTTCGCGGTTCGAGACCTGGGCCGAGCCGCTGCCTCACGAGCGCCCCGCCCACGCCCCCGGCACCGTGACGCTCACAAAACCCGTCGAGCAGCTCCAGCTCACAAAAGACCTCACCGATTACTGCTGGTATGCGACGACGGTGACGGTCCCGAAGGGCAGGGCGGGGAAGGGCGAGCTTGAGCTTCGCGGCGTCGCCGACGTCGTGCACGTGTTCGTCGACGGGAAGCTCGTCGGCACCACGACGACACTGCTCGAGGAGAATCGCGGCAAGCCCGACGGGGAGGGCTACACGCAGACGTTCGCCATCGAGCTGACGCCGGGGCGGCACGAGCTGTCGGTCCTGTGCTGCTCGCTCGGACTCATCAAGGGCGACTGGCAGTTGGGCGACGTCAACATGGCCGAGGAGCGCAAGGGGTTCTGGGGAACGGCCCGGTGGCGCGGGAAGAAGGTCACGGGCAGCTGGACGATCACGCCCGGGCTGGTGGGAGAGGGGGCGCGGCTCTTCGCCGACGGTGCAGCGGCCGTGACGTGGCGCCCCGCGGCCGGGACACCTGAGGGAAAGCCGCTCCGATGGTATCGCACGACCTTCGACCGTCCGAAGACCGCGAGACCCCTTGCGATCGATCTCTGCTCGATGACCAAGGGACTGGCGTGGCTCAACGGACGCTGCCTCGGACGCTACTGGCTGGTGGAGGGCACGCGGGACTTCCGAGGGTGGCTTGCGCCCTACATCAGGGCCGCACGCCAGGGCGAGCCCACGCAGCGCTACTACCACCTGCCGGCCGACTGGCTGGAGGACCGGAACACGCTGGTGCTCTTCGAGGAACTCGGCGGAAGTCCTGGTACCATAAAGGTTTGTGAATGGCGGCGGACGCCGCCGAAGCGGTAGGGGGATCCGGAATGGAGAACGTGGAATATAAGGGCTGGAAGCGCTGTGTGCGTCTGTCGAACGACGTGGTGGACCTCATCATCACGGGCGACGTGGGGCCGCGCATCATCCGGTTCGGCTTCGTCGGCAAGGAGAACGAGTTCAAGGAATATCCTGACATGGTCGGGAAGACCGGGGGCGACGAGTGGCGCATCTACGGCGGTCACCGGTTCTGGCACGCCCCCGAGCAGAAGCCGCGCACCTACTATCCCGACAACGACCCCGTCGAGATCGAGGACGTGGACGGCCTGGTGCGCGTGACGCAGGCGGTCGAAACGACGACGGGAATGCGTAAGCAGATCGACATCGCACTCGACGCGACCGAAGCGCACGTGAAGGTGACGCACCGACTGACGAACACCGGTCTCTGGGCGGTCGAACTCGCCCCGTGGGCACTCTCGGTGATGGCACAGGGCGGCAGGGCCGTCATCCCGTTCCCGCCGAGGGGGTCGCACGAGGAGCACCTGCTGCCGACCAACACCCTGGCACTCTCCGCCTACACCGACATGTCAGATGCGCGCTGGACATGGGGCGAGAAGTACGTGATGCTCCGGCAGGACCCGAAGGCGACGCACCCGCAGAAGATCGGGGTGATGGTGCCGGACGGCTGGGCGGCCTACGCCCGCGGCGGGCATCTCTTCGTCAAGACGTTCACCTACGTCGAGGGGGCGAGATACCCCGACATGGGCTGCTCGGTGGAGACTTTCACCAACGCGGACATGCTGGAGGTGGAGACGCTCGGACCGCTTGTGCGTCTCGCCCCGGGGGCGTCGGTCGAGCACGTCGAGGACTGGTTCCTCTTCGACGGCGTGTCGGAGCCGAAGAACGACGCCGACGTCGACGCCAACGTCCGGCCACGGGTCGAGGCGGCAGGGGCGTTGTAAGCGGTCGAGACTATTCGAGGATTGCCGCGTCGGTTCTGAGCTGGCGCTGAAGGGCCTCGACATCGACGTGTCGCGGCTCCACGTCCGCATCGATCGAAAGCGCCGCCGCCGTGCCCGCCGCCTGGCCCATCACCATGCACTGCGTCATCCACCGTGTGGACCCGGCGGCTTCATGCGTGCAGCTGTGACACCGTCCCGCCACCAGGAGTCCGTCCATCTGCTCGGGGACGAGCGAGCGGTACGGGATCGCATAGTATCCGCCCTTCGGCAGCGTGAAGCCGGACTTCCGGTCCATGCCGGGGCCTTCGGTATTGTGGATGTCGATGAACGCGGCGCCGAGTCCGATCGAGTCGTCGAAGATCCGCTGTTCTTTGATGTCCTCGGCGGTCATCACGTAAACGCCCTCGATCCGCCGGGTCTCACGCACGCCAACGTAAACGGCGGTGTCCATGAGCACGGCGTTCTCGAAGCCCGGGATGAGCGCCCGCATCGCACGCACCGCCTCCTGCACCTGCCGACGCCCCTCGGTCGAGGCCTTCGTCATGTCGAATGCGGACGAGCCGTCGTAGTGCATGTGGGTGATGTTGACGTTGAGCCAGTCGGGGCG
>DATKVD010000405.1:0-17034 GCA_035530235.1 Planctomycetota bacterium
CTTGGACGAAGCCGGAGCCGGTCGGTTCCCGCCGGACGTTTGTGCAGCGCGAATTCCGCGGCGGATCCGTTCGGCTGCCGTCAGTTCTTCCCGAGAAGGAGCTTCTTGAACAGCCCGACGGTGCGGTCGACGTCGTCGCTGTCGATGTCGTTGTGGGTGACGAAGCGCATGCGGCCGCCGACGATGCGGTAGGCGTAGACGCGCTCGTGGGCCAGTCGGGCCAGGAATTCGTCGGCGTCGTCCTGCTTCAGCGTCATGAACACCATGTTCGTTTCGGCGTCCTCGACGTCGAGCTTCTTGTCGATGCCCGGGACGGCCCGCAGGCCCTTTTCGAGACGTGCGGCGTTGCCGTGGTCTTCGGCGAGCCGGTCGATCATGGTGGTGAGTGCGATGATGCCGCATCTGGCCAGGGGTGCCGGCTGCTTCAGAAAGCCGCCGATGCGCTCCCGGAAGTGCCGTGCGCGGGCAATGAAGTCGGCGTCGCCGCACAGCATCGACCCCACCGGGGCACACAGCCCCTTCGACAGACAGAACATCACGCTGTCCGCGGTGGCGGCGTAGTCGGCGACGCTGACGCCGCTCTTGACCGAGGCGTTCGTGATGCGTGCCCCGTCCATGTGCACGGTCGCACCGTTTTTCGAGGCAAGGGCACGGACCGCTCTCAGGTAGTCGAGCGGGACAACGCGTCCGCCCTGCATGTTGTGGGTGTTCTCGGTGCAGACCAGGGTCGCGCGGGCGCCCTTGTGTCCGCGGGCGAAGACCTCCGCGATCTGATCCAGGTCCATCCTGCCGCGGGCCGCCTTCAGTGAGCACGTCTGGACGCCCGCCAACAGTGCCGGGGCGCCGCCCTCCGTCCAGAAGATGTGCGAGTCCTCGTCGACGATGATCTCTTCGCCCGGGTGCGTGTGAGTCATGATGGCAAGCTGGTTGGCCAGGGTGCCGGTGGCGGCGAAGAGGGCCGCCTCCTTGCCCGTCAGCCGGGCGGCGAGCCCCTCCAGCTCCCGCACCGTCGGACCCTCTTCCTCCTGGCCGTCGCCCCACGCCACGGAGGTCATCGCCTCGATCATCTCAGGCGTCGGACGTGCACACTTGTCACTCCTGAACTCGGCAATCTCGTGCATGGGTTTCCCTTCCTGCCGTCCGGGGCGGGCGGCCGTGCGCTCGACCGCGACGCTATTTGAGGGCCAGGAACTCCCCGGCCATCTTCCCGAGGAGCGACTTCTCACCGGCCCGGGTCTGCACCTTTCCGAGGACCCCGGCCGCTTTGACTTCCAGGCTCCCGCCCGGGGTGAAGAACTCCTTCAGGTGCTGCGCGAAGACCGTCAGACCCCACGTCGCCCCCTTCACCCGGTCCTTCACCGGGCCGAGGAGCGCCTTCAGTTCACCGGCCCTCGGGTGGTCCTTGAACTGCCGCGTGAAACGTCTGCCGTAGTAGTCGGCAAGCATCGGGTCGTCCTCGGCCAGTTCCTTCGCCAGTGCGATGACGGCGTCCACGCGTTCGTCGATCCTCTTCGCGATGTGCTCGGCCTTCTTTCGTATGGAGGGGTCGAGCTTCGGGTTTGCCAGGAGTCCCTTGAGGGCGGAGGCGGCGCGGCCCAGGTCGAGGGCGTTCGCATGCTTCACGATCGATTTCAGTTCGGCTTCGGGGTAGTCCGGCTCGTAGAGGAACGCACAGAACGCGAGGTCCGACCGTCGGAAGCCCCGGGCGGAATCGGCCCGGTCGTCCTCGGAAATCGAGTGTCCCTTGCCGTTCGTGATCTTCAGGTAGACGTCCGGACATCCCCCCAGGGCGGCTTCCTGAAAGAGTTCCTGTGCGAGGTCGGTCTGACTGCGTCCCAGTCCCGCCCCCGCCAGGTTCCATTCCCCCGTCCCCAGCCCCAGAAACCAGCTCATGGGGACGAGTCCCTTGACGCTCTGGCGGTAATTGGAGCCGTAGGGTGCGGAGTGGTTGAACGGCCACGCCCCCCGCTTCGTGCCTCTTCCGGCGTACTCGGAGACCAGCCGGGCGTGCGGCAGCCCCCCGCCGGAAAACGAGCACACCACCCCCCTGCCCCGGATGACCTTGTAGTCGGCGGTGGTCTGCATGATCGCCTCGACGGCCGCGGCCACCTTGCCCGCCGTGTCCCTGCTGTTGTCCCCGTCCATGTACTGCATGTTGATCCCGATGAGGTTGAACGGCTCGAGGAAGTCCTTTGCCCAGAGGTCGAAGTAGGGGGCGGCGCCCTGGCTGGACTGTCCGTGGAAGAAGAGGTGCAGTCCGGCGGGGTTGTCGTCGGAGTAGCTCTTCGGGACGCAGACGTAGTACTTGTAGGTCGGGTTTGAGGTTTCGCACGGGTAGGTCCCAGTGCGGCCCTTGTTCTCGGAGGGCGCCGCTCCCTCGACCGCCGACGCACAGAGGCCCATGACGATCAATGTCGCAGCGACCCGTTTCACCGCAGTCTCCATGTCTTCGTCTCGGGCGGCAGCTGAATTGCGATAGGGTACACCACGGGGGTGCTCCGGTCAAGATTCAATCGTCGCGGGAGGCGCGTGCGCCGGGCCTGGGAAGCGCGGTACCGCAAGACGCCGTGCGGTCGCTACGCGAGACGGCCCGTGTGCGTGCCGACGGGCTCGGCGCTCTTGAAGACGGTCCTGCCGTCCACCTTCAGCCGGGTGGCATCGGCGAGGAGGAACGTCCCGGAGGGTCTCAGCACGAGCGCGCGGGCGTCGGTTTCCATCCGTCGGCCCCCGGCGACAACGGCCTGCCCCTCTCCGGTGCGGAAGAAGACCGCCCCTTCCGACGTCTCCACGCCGGTCCAGGAGGCATCCTCGACGAAAGAAGGCTCGACGAGCCCTTCCCGACGCGACGATTCCCCGACGGCGATGACGGCAAGGAAATGCGACTGTTTCGTCCGGCGCGGGGCGTGCGCGCAAAAATGAAACTCGTCCTTGTAGGGCTCCCGGCTGTACCTGGAGAAACGCTCGGGCGGCGCCGGGTCGAACCGGTCCGTCGTCGTCAACACCAGCTCCTCGGGCCCCCGCAGGTGGATGCGGGCGAAGGACGCGCCGTTCCGTGTCTCGATCACCCGTGCGGCCTCGTCAACTTCGATGGGTTGGGGCGCGTGCAGCAGCCAATCGATGGTGGAGGGTCCCGTCGCGATGACGTCGTCGAAGATGACGAACAGGTTCGGCCTGAGAAAGACGACGTGGCGGTCGAACCGTTCGAGGAGGTTGCCGTAGGCGGCCTGCGCGTCGCCGACGGTGTAGTCGATCTCGTCGGTATGCGCGAAATGCGTGATGTGTCCGCCGGCCTTGGCTTCGTTGATGAGCTGCCCCCGGCCCTTCACCAGGATCGTGTTGTGACCCCGGGAGTGCTTGTAGAATCCGAGATGGTGAGGGGTGCCGTAGCCGGCGTAGTACCCGGCGTCGCTCAGCAGCCAACGGTCCCCGCGGCTCAGCACGAAGCTGTTCTGGTCGGCGTGACTGTGACTGAGGGAGCCGTAGGGACTCGACTTGAACGCGAGCGAGACGTCATCGCGTCCGGTGAGGTCGGTGTGCATGAAGACCCACCCGGTGTCGGGGAAGAGCTTCGCCCTGGGCAGGTCGTCGGGCGGCTTCGGGGCGACGTCCGGGGCGCCCGGGACCATGAGCTCGTGACCGTGCCAGAGGCCCTTTCGCCCGAGGGCGGCCCGGGCATACCACTCGGCATAGGGGTCCTGCCTCTCGACGGCGAGCGCCCGGGCGATGCGGCCGAACCGGGCGAGATCGGTCTCGTCCGAGCGGTCCTTGCGCGCGAGGTCGCCGAACGGCGTCTTCATCCCGAATGGGGGATAGGCATAGAGGAGCCAGTCACGGTGACAGCGGAAGAACGGCTTCTCGAACAGGTTCAGCCCCGTTGCCGAGCGCACCATCCATGCTTCCGGGATGTCGTTTGCATCGACGTAGCACGCCCCGTAATGGATGCCCTGCGCCCACGAGCCGTCCGTCACCGACCACGGCGGGTAAAAACTGATGTTCGCCATGAGCCAGTATTCCATCCATTTCTCGGCTCCGGGCACCTCGCCGGCGATGGCCAGCGCCCCCGTAAGGATCGTCTGCATCATGTAGCTGCCGTGACTGTCGTAGCGACACCGCTCGAACGAGTGGAAGGGGCTGCGGTTGGCCTTGTAGAACGCGTAGATGTTCCCGATGCGTCGGGCGAGGGCCTCGCGCGTCCTCTCACGCTCCTCCTCCGGGAGCACGTCGTAGAGCCAGTCGTAGCCCATGCTCATGGTTTTGACGAGGTTGTGGTTGAGTTCACTGTGTCTGTGTGCCGTGATGCCCTCGACCGGCACGCGCAGCACCTCCGCCAGCAGCTCTCTCGCGGCGTCGGCGTGGGCCGCCTCGTCTGTGACCAGGAAAGCGAACGCGTGGTTCCACAGCCGGTGACAGTTCTGGGCGATGTGGTAGCTCTCGTCGGTCCGGGTGAAGTCGAGCCGGACGCGGAGCGGCTCGTCGATCCGGCCGAGGAACGACCGCCACACTTCCGCGTTGTCCCGGGTGACGGTCCGGCGGAACGCGTCGAGCGTCTCACGGGTCACAAGAAGCCGGGGGTGCTCCCGGCGGAGATGGGCGAAGACCTCGTCGAAGGAGGGTGTAAGATATTCCACGGCGTCGTGCGGCATCGTGAACGCTATGGGCTCCGAGAACCGGCCGTCCGTCCGGCGCCAGCGCCAGAAATGCCGTCCGGCTCCGAGCAGCACCGTCGGCTTGTGAAAGTTGAAGCGAAGGGGGCCGTACCTCAGGACGTCACGGGAGAAGTCCGGGCTGGGCGAAATCTCGAGGTCGTACTCCAGGTCGCCCACAGCGTCCGGCCACACGAACGTCGGCGGGTTGACCTGAATGACCGTGTCCTCGCGCGGGTCGGGAAGCCTTTCGAGTCTCGGCCTCGGCCGGAGCGTCACGGGCTTGAACTCCCCCTCGTACCGCAGGTCGAAGTCGGCGAGCTCCACGAGGTCGCCCGGCTCGGACACCTTGACGTAGAAATAGACGCTGTCGAGGGTCTCGTCGGCGTCGAGGATGAACGTGTGGTCGATGGTGCGCCACGTGGGCTGCCAGGCGATGCTCTCGGGGTCGTTCTGGAGGTTCGGGCCCTGGATGCGTGCGTGCACGTAGCCGTCCCCTTCGCTCCGGCCGCGGTAGACGAGCCGGAAGAGACGATCGACCGGCGCGGGCGCAATCGCGGCGATGTCCGGACGGATACCCACCCACTGGACGTACCCGGGCCTCGGCAGGAAGTCGTCCCATGCGTCGAGCAGCCGGAACTCCTGGTGCGCGACGCGCAGTGCCGCCCGGCCGTCGGGACCCCCCACCGGCACAACCTCCACGTGCGCCTCCACCCCCACCTCGAGCTTCCAGAAATGCACCCCGTGCTCGTAGGGCGCCAGGC
This sequence comes from Planctomycetota bacterium, assembly GCA_035530235.1. GTDB lineage: Bacteria > Planctomycetota > DG-23 > DATKVD01 > DATKVD01 > DATKVD01. Next base: position 5,408 of record DATKVD010000405.1, read on the forward strand.
TGAAGCCCGCGGGCAGCCCGTGCTCGCCCGCCGCACCCCGCAGCGCCGCATTCAGGAACAGGTTCTCCGCTTCTCTGCCGCTCATCGACACTCCTCTCATGGACACTCCCGGTGGACACCGGACCCGGGGCAAGGCGATGAAGCTACACTTCCCCCTCGGCAAGTAAAGCGGAAATTGGGGATTTTTCGGGGAATGCGGTGCTCCTGTGCCGTGGCCGGGCGGCGGTCACTCCTCGCCGTAGACCTCCTCGGCGAAGCGTCGGCGGACGGTCTCGAGCACCTCTTCGGCGGTTTTCGTCTTGCCGCGGATGTACTTCTGGAACTCGACGACGAAGATGTCGTTGCACTGGGCGAGGTTGGCGGCGTCGGGGATGCCGTAGCCCTTGTCGAGCGCCGAGCCGAGTTCGGCGATGCCCGGAGGCAGGTCGGGCTCATCGTACATCGCCTTCGGTGTGGGCATCTTGCCGCCCCCCACCTTCTTGCCGTCACGGATGAACCCCTTCGAGACACCCGACTGGAACCCGTACTTGTCGGTGCAGAAGACCTCGAAGCAGATGGGCACCGCCCGTTCGACGACGGGCGAGCACTTCGGAAAGATGCAGCCGTAGGTGGAGATCAGTGCCCCCGAGTTCTTCATCCCGGGCGTGGGGGCGATGCCGATGACGTCGGCACCGAGGTCGGCCACGGCCCAGAGCCCCCGGCTCTGCCAGTGACAGTACATCGCGGTGCGCTGCACGCGCAGGGCCTGCTCCAGGGCCGAGCTGCTGAACGACAGGTCCGTGATGTACCCGTTTTGGTACCAGCGTTTCAGGGTCTCGAGGACACCGACGGCCTCGGGACCGGAGATGATGAGTCGTCCCTTCTCGTCGGCGACGCCCTTGGCACCCCGGGCCTCGGCCAGCATACCCAGGTAGCAGTTGGGAATGAACCAGGCGAACCGCTGTGCCCAGTACATCCCCAGGGGGGCGACCGGGAGGTCCTTGTAGGTCATCCCCTTGAGCTTCGCACACGCCGCTTCCACCTCCGCCCACGTCTGCGGCGCCTTCGTGATGCCGACCTGCCGGAAGAAGGTCCTGTTGTAGTTCAACGCCATCACCTCGCCCATCCACGGGATCTCGTAGTAGTGCACCGAGTCTTCGGGCTCGTCGGGGTAATGACGGGAGCTGTCGTGATAGTACCCGCGTGCGATCGACTCGACCTGCTCGGTCGTGAGGTACTTCTTCACGTCCACGAGAAGACTGCGTCGGTCGGGGTCGGGGTGCGTGCGGTTGTAGTTGATGAAGGGGTGGATCTCCTCGTCGGCGAAGGCGACCACGACGTCGTAGTCGGTCATCCCGTTGGCCCACGACAGGAGGATGGCGTTCTTGTTCTCCTCGGGGAGGATCTTGATGTCGAAGCGGACCTTGCCCTTCTGCTCCTCTTCGTACCGGCGGATGGTCTCCTGCCAGGGAAATTCCCGCGTCTCCCACGCCGCCACGCCCAGACGGATGACCAGCACGTCCTCGGCGTCCCCGGTGCCGCCGAAATCCCCGGTGACCAGCTGGATGGGCGTGACGTGCCAGACGTACTCCACCACACTGACGGCGACGAAGACGACGACCAGGATGAGACAGACCCAGCGGAGCATCATTCGCCTTTCATACCAGCCAACGCTGTCATTCTGAGTCCCGATTTATCGGGACGAAGAATCTTGCCACGACCGCCAGTCCGGTCCAGATCTTCACACAGAGTGTCACTTGCTCGCCGCTTGGGGCCAGATCCTTCGCTGCGCTCAGGATGACAGTCAGGCGGCATCTGCGCGACCGACGGGCGGCCGTGCTATTGTTTCAACGCGCCGGTCGAGAGCCCGGCGACGAAGTATTTCTGAAGCAGGATGAACACGAGGATGATCGGCAGAAACGACAGGAGCACCGTCGCGAAGAGCACGCCGGAGTCGAACAGTCCGAAGCGGCTCTTCAAGAGCACGATGCCCACGGGCAGCGTGCGGACCGTGTCGACCGAGTTGAAGGTCAGTGCGAACAGGAACTCGTTCCAGATGCCGAGGAACGTGAGGATGGCGCACGCGGCCAGCCCGTTCCCCCCGATGGGTACCATGATGTCCCAGAACACCTGCCAGCTCGTGGCCCCGTCGATCATCGCCGCGTCCATGATGTCCTGGTCGACCGACTCGAAGACGTTCCGCATGATGAAGATCACCAGCAGCAGGCTCCCCGCCACGTAGCACAAGAGCAGTCCGCAGATGCTGTTCAGGAGCTTCAGTTTGAACATCAGCTCGAAGCGTCCCATCAGCGTCACTTCCGCCGGGATCATGATGGTCAACAGGAGCAGCACGAACATCACCTTGCCGCCCCGGAAGTTGAAGCGGGCGAACCCGTACGCCGCCAAGGCCCCCACGAACAGCGACAGGAACGTCCCCGCCACCGCCAGGTACAGGGTGTTGAAATAGTAGGTGGGCAGTCCCGACAGACGGGTGAAGAGCTCGGTGTAGTTCCTGAAGGTGATGTGCTTCTCGACGACGGTCGGCTCGCCGCCCGGCTCGGCCGGCGGCTGCTTCTCCTCGAAGGTCTTCCACGGCTGGATGTCCCCGCTCTGGATGGCCAGGTGCGGCTTGAGCGACCCCGCGATGATCCACAGGAACGGGGTGATGCTCAACACACCCACCAGAAGCAGGATCACCCACAGTGCCGCCTGACTGGCTTTTCGCTCGACCGCCATCGTCAACTCCCCGGACGTCGGATTCTGCGGAGAGACGTCGACATCACTAAGATGAACAGTGCCAGGGCGTAGGCCATCGAGGAGGCGTACCCGAACTGCATCTTCGCGTACTGGAAGCCGACCTTGTAGAGCCTCATGACGTAGGTCAGCGTGGAGTCCTCGGGCCCGCCCCGCGTCAGGATGTAGGGCTGACCGAAGACCTTGAACGCCCCGATCATCGACAGCAGCACCACCAGGTAGATCGTGGACCGGAGCTGCGGGAGCGTGACGTGCCAGAACCGCTGCCAGGCCCCCGCACCGTCCACCAGGGCCGCCTCATACAGCTCCTGTGGAATGCGCTGAAGTCCCACGAGGTAGAGGATGATGTTGATCCCGATGCCGTTCCACAGACACACCCCCGCCACGCCCAACATCGCCCACCCGACGTGGTCCAGCACGCCCGGGGGGATGGCCAGACGCCACGGGAAGTCCAGCCGGTCCCCGAGGTCGTTGACCCACGTGACCAGGGCCTTGACCGCACCGAAATCCTTGTCGTAGAACAGCAGCCACATCACCGACGCCACCCCCAGACTTACCACCACCGGCGTGAAGATGATCGTCCTCAGGAAGACCGACCCCTTGCGGACGGCGTTCAGCATGACCGCAATGAGAAGCGACAAGATGACGTAGGGCGGGACGAAAATCGCGGTGAAGGTGAGCGTGTTGAGGAACGCCCCACGGTTGGGGACGTCGGTGAAGAGCCTGGCGTAGTTGCCGGAGCCGACGAAACGCGCGGCCTCGGGCTGGAGCACGTCGAAGTCGAAAAACGAGAGGTGGAACGACCGCAGGATGGGGTAGGCGATCATGAACGCGAAGAGGAGGAGTGCCGGGAGGACGTAGAGATACCCCAGGCGGTCGTGGCGTCGGCGCCAGAGGGCCCTCCTCTCGATTGTGGCGGCGTCGATCGTGGTCATTCGGATGCGGTGCCCTCGGGTCGGCCGGACGAGCAGGCGGTGCAGACGAACGGTGAGATTCTATGCCGGGCAGGGACCGATTTCAAGGGTTTCGTGACCCGGCGGCAGGCTGAGAGACTGTTCGGTACCCATTCTCTTGAAAGGAGACACTCTGGGAGATGTGCCACGGCTGGCTTGTCCAGCCGTGCCCTTTGCCCTTGCGGCCGGCACGGCTTGCAAGCAAGCCGTGGCACAGCCCGATTTCAAGGATTTCGTGACCCGGCGGCAGGCTGAGGTTTTTCAAGAAGCTCTGCCGCGGCTTCACGCAGCCGGCGGAAACCCTCCGCCGAGAGCCTGCCGTAGCGTGCGGTGCCCGCGTCGGCCGCGGAGGTCTTCACCACTTCCCCGCTCAGGTCCACGTAATGGTCGATGAACGCGCGCACCTGGCCGTCCGACCAGCCCCGCCGCTTCCGCAGCAGCTCCAGGTACTCCACGTCCTGCTCCGCCCGGCGATACGCCTTCAGACGCATCGAGTGATGGATGGGCCGCCGGCCCGCCTCGGGGCGGTCGAAGATGAAGATCCCCAGCTGGTCGGCCCGGGTGAGTGCCGAGCCGTCCCTGTTGATCGTCTGCCACGGGACGAAACCGCTCGCCCCGTCACGGTACGTCTCCAGCACCAGTGCGTGGATGTTGCGGTTGGTGTCTTCGACGCGATTCGAGGTCCCGTAGGTCCAGACGGTCAGACCTTCGCGCTCGCGTCGGTCGGCGACGAGGCGGGGATACTTCTTGAAGGCGCCTCCGTTGACGACCCAGAGGTCGGAGGTGCCCGGCCGGAGCTGGCCGCGGTCGAACTGCGGCCGCGAGATGTCGATACGATAATCGATCCTGACCGGACAGTTCCTGCCCTTGGCCCGCTGCACCAGCTCGCCGAAGTAGTTGAGCGCCCGGTAGTCCCAGTACGACGTCGGCTCGTCCAGGATCCACGGGCTCTTGTTCCGGTCGTTCAGACTGCCCTTGTTGTTCAGGTAGAGCTGGAAGCCGGTCCGGGTCCATCCCTCGCGCTTCGCGGTGGCGATGAAGTCCTCGAGCACGTTGACGAACGTCTCGGCGTAGGCGGGTGAGCCCTTGAAGGCCTCGCAGGCGTCGGGGTTTCCGTTGAAATGGTCGCGGACCTTCAGAGGCCAGCTCTCGTGAAAGGTGAGGTAGAACCCCGGGGCCGCCACGGGGCCTCGGTGACCGTCCTTGAAGCATTCCCCCGACAGATACGGGCCGAAGACCGTGATGAAATCGTTCCAGTAGCCGCGCTTCGCACCGGGCTTGATGTCGTTGTAGCGCCGCTCGTCCATCCGGCGGCCGTCCGGCATCAGCAGGTCCATCCGGCACTTCCGCGCTCCGGGCGCCGTGCTCGAATGAGAGTAGCTCAGGATGTTCACGTGCACCCGGTGGTCGTAGGCGATCCTCTGCAGGCGGTAGAACTCCTCCGCCGAGTCGGGCATCCCGTAGCCGTTCATCTCGCACAGGAAGCTCGCCTCGCGCGGGATCGCGAAGTTCCGCACCTTGAGCCGGATCGGAACCCGTCTGCCGTCGGAGACCGTGATCTCGCCGTCCACGCTCTTCTGCTTGAAGTCGAACGGCACATAGACGTCCACCACGACGGGTGTGGCGACGTCCGGCGACAGCTCGAGTTCCTCAAACGGGACCAGCGGGTCGGGGATGCGTCCGGCCTTCGAATCGACGTAGAGGGCACGGAACATCTCGGTGCGCACGCCGGGCAGACGGCACGTCAGACGGACCTTGCCTTCGCCCCGGAGGAGCACCTGGAACCCCACCACTTCCCCCCGGGCCGCCGAGAGCGTCACCCCGTTCGCGATGCAGACCGCGTTTCGGTGCCCGTAACCCGCCGGCAGATCGCCCACGGGTTTGCCGCTGATGTCGTACTTGTCGAACGCGGGGATCACCGAGAACTTCATGTCCATGTGACTTGCTTTCGGCAGGTCCCGTATCTCCGGGAAGGTCACCGGCTCGGGCTTCGGCACCGTCGTCCGAATGCTGACCGGCCGCGACGTCTCGCCGAGACGGTTCACCGTCGCCACGCTGATCGTTGTCTGGTCACCCCCCTTCAGTGACAGGTCGCGGATGGGGATGACCTGGATCTTCCCCGGCTGGACGAAGGGCGTGTTCCAGCGTGGGAGCGTCTGTCCGTCGACCCGGACGTCGTAAGTGAATCCGTTCTTCGGGGCCCGGAGATGGAGCCTGAGGGTCTCCGGGTTGCCCGAGTGCGTCACCTTGAGGTCCGTCGGCGGCTGCGGCTTCGGTTCGGTGCCGCCGAACTCGACGACGAGGTGCGGTTCGCGTCCCCGCGCCTCGCGGGACCAGATCGTCGGGTTGCGCGAATAATCGACGTCCACCTCGTGCAGCGTGATGCCGTAGGACGCCCCGACCGCGCACGCGTGGACGAGGTCCGGGTCCACCTTCCAATAGTAGGTGCCGTCCTTGAGATCGGTCACCGCCTGGCAGACGAGCGAGAAGGCGTTCCCGCCGGTGACCGACGGGAAATGCGCCCCCGGCCGTCCCCACCCGGTCTCGGGTCCCACGCCCGAGGTCATCGAGTTCGACGTGTACTCGTCCCAGGGGGCCTGGAGGGTGGAGAGCGTCAGCCCGTTGACGCGCGCGGCGCCCTGTCGGCACACGAGCGTCGCCGACTTGACGAGCTTGCCCTTCAGGGGGGTCAGGTCGAACGTCATCGGCAGCAGGTGCTGGTTTCCCTTGATGCGGATGCGGTCGAGTCGGCCCTGGTTGAGGTGCCACTCGTTGTCCACCAGCACGACCGAGCTGTCGCGGACGACCTCCACCCGCGTCGCGCCTTCCGCCGGCAAGGCGAACACGGCCGCAAGGAACAGAAGAACCACGAATCCCCTCATCGCCCGTTCACTCCTCTGCACTTTCGTTTGACAGACGTCGCGTCACATCGCTACAATGCGCGGCCACGGGTAATTCGACCCGTTCGAACGCACGATGTCAAGACCGTTGTCATCTGAGTCGTCCCCAGTTTCGCAGGACGGTTGTTTCTTCATCCCCTCTCCCCCCGCTTGCGGGGGGAGAGGGCACGGGTGAGGGGCAACTGCCGGCGTGCGGCCCCTCACCCCGACCCTCTCCCCCGCCGAAGGCGGGGGAGAGGGTGCCAGAAGGGCCGACCGGATGAAACTGGGGACGGGTCAGTCTTGTTACTGGAGAAACCCATGCCCGAGCTGATCGACTTCGTCGTCTGGAGTCAGAACCGTGACGTGATCGGGTGCGCCTGCACCCCCGACGAGATCACCAGGGACACCGGCTTCATGCTGGTGGTGCACGGTCATGGGAACAGCCGGTTCCAGTATCGTGACATGATGCTCGATTTCGCCCCGCGGTTCAACGTCATCTGCGTCTCGCCGGAGTATCGCGACTCGGGGCGCGACTCGGGCCAGGGCGAGCGCGGCACCCGGGACCCGTATGACTGGAGCCACCTCCAGGTGGTGGACACGATGAACTGCCTGCGTCGGGTGAAGCTGGATTTTCCCGACTGCGACCGGTCGCGGACGATCGCGTGGGGCGGCTCTCAGGGGGCGCACATCGTGATGCTGGCGAGTGCGTTTGCGCCGCGGACGTTTGCACTCACCATCGAATGCTGCGGCATCGCGGACGTCACCGGGAAACTGCCGATGCGGCGGGAATGGATCAGGGAGACGCACGCCGCCGAGATCCGCTCACCCGTCCGGTGGATCGACCGCATCCGGAACAAGGTCCACGTCTTCCACGGCACCGCGGATGAGACGGTCGACGTCGAGCACGGCTACGCGTTTGAGAAGGCGCTCAAGGAGCACGGAAAGGAATTCGAGGCCCACTACACCGAAGGCGGCAGGCACTTCCTCGACCCGGTCACGGGCCGTGACAAGGAGACCGTGAAGCACTGCACCGAAGACATCATGGCGCGCAAGCTCACCGGTCCGGACGACTTCGAGCTGGAGAGCTCTTACCGTTTCGACTGCACCGGCGCGACGTACGTCGTCAGCTTCGCAGGCGGCTGGATGACGCTGAGAATGGAAGGCAAAGAGGACCCGTCTTAATCGCCCCGATGTGTCGGGACTCCTCAGAATGACCCCAAGGATGGCGGTCAAATCATCTCGGTCAGTTCCCCGTACATCTCCGGTCGGCGCAGACGCATCACCGAGCACCGGCTGCGTGCCTTCGCCAGGGACTTTGCGTCCAGGTCGGCGGTTATCATCAGGTCGTCGAGCGAAACCCTCGCCTTTGCGATGAGCCTGCCGTCGGGCCCGACGACGTAGGCCCCGCCGCCGTGCGTGCTGTGACCGTTGTAGTCCACCTGGTTGCAGCTTACCGCGAAGACGCAGTTGTCCGAGGCGAAGACCCCGGCTTTGCCGGGCAGCTCGCGGTTGCGGGCCTTCAGGCCCGCGAGCTGCTTCTTTCGGGAGACGCGTTTTCCGCGTGCGATGCGCGCCGCGTGCGGCATCAGGATCACCTCGGCTCCCTTGAGCGCCAGGACCCGCCACGCCTCGAAGAACGCCGTGTCGAAGCAGACGAGCGTGCCGACCCGGCAGAACCCGAGGTCGAACACCTCGAGCGTGCGTCCCATCCGGAAGTGGAAGTACTCGTCCCAGGAGGCGTGCACCTTGCGCTGGACCCCGATGAGCCCGGCGGGACCGACGAGCGCCTGCGAGTTGTAGTGCGTCCCGTGCGCCACCTCGCAGAACCCGTACGAGATGATGAGGTCGAGTTCCGCCGCGAGACCCAGCATCGTCTCGTAGACCGGTCCCGCTCCCGCTTCCTCGGCGAACTCGGTGACGCTCTCGTCGCCGTAGTGTGCGGTCGTCGAAAGCTCCGGAAAGAGCACCAGCGTGCAGCCGGCACGAGCCGCCCGGCGTGCGAAGCGCCGGTGCACCTCGAGATTGTGTTCGAGCCTGCCCTTCAGTGCGTTCATCTGTACCGCGGCGACTTTGAAGGTCTCCATTTCATTCCTCGTCACTTGCCCCAGAGCGTGATCACGACGAGTCCCAGTGTAATCAGGACGGATGCCGTGATGCGAACGAATTTTCCCGTTTCCCGGTAGATGAGGAAGGCGAGCACGACGCCGACGACGATGCTGAACTGTCGGCAGGCAACGACGTAACTGGCGCGCAGCACGAGCTGGTAGGCCCAGAGAACGGGCCAGTAGCCCCCACCGATCATGGCGGCCCCGACGACGGCGAGACGCCAGTCCAGACGCGCGGGCGCCGCGTTCCCCCGTCGCGTGAGCCGCAGGAAGGCGGCGAAGAAGAGCCAGGTGAACGCGAAGAAAAGGTAGGCGTACCGTGCGGCCGAACCGGGTCCCGGGGTGACGAGCCCGGCGGCCGTCTTGTCCACCAGCGTATACCCCAGCGTCCCGCCCGCCGCCAGCAGCATCCAGAGACCGGACCGGTGGAAGTACACGCCCGGGTGGAACGCCCCAAGCGAGTGCAGCGGCGCCAGGAAGCAGCCCAGTGTGACCAGCGACATCCCCATCCAGCCCATGGCCGTCGGGAAGCGTCCCAGCGCGACGTCGCCCAGACCGACCATCAGCACCGGAAGCGCCCGCACCACGGGATAGACGACCGTGAAATCGGCCGAGCCGTACCCCCTGGTGAGCGCCACGCAGTAGACGGCGCAGAAAAGTCCGGACGTCACCGCGCACAACCAGACCTTGAGCCCCAGGGTGCCCAGAAGGATTTCCGTCGCGGCCATCGGCACGAGGCCCGCCACGGCAATTATCCCGAGCATCTGGAGCATGTGCGAGGCCGCGTCGGCCCGCTGGTGCCGCACGATCAGGTTCCACCCGGCGTGCATGAACGCCGACGCAATCACCATGAAGAGCGCAGAACCACTCATCGCCTTGCTCCGGTGTCGATCAGCGTGGACCGCTTGGGGACCCTCGCCCCGCGGCGGAGGGAAGACGCCTCCCTAGAGAATCTTCACGATGGGTCCGTAGAGGTCCGGTCGTCGGAAGGTGGAGGGGTGACTCCACGCCCGGTCGGGCTTCGCGCGTCTCGGCGGGCGCCAGGACATATCGATATCGTGGACGAGGACGTCCGGCTCGTTCGATTCGAGCACCGCGGCGACCTCGCCGGTCCCCAGGCAGATGAGTGACTGGGTCGGGTGCGTGAAGCAGACGGGGATGCCGTTCTCGTAGGCACGGGTGCGGATGATCGCGGTGTTGAGCGACCCCTTGAAGCCCCAGGTCGGGTTGAGGATGATCCGGGCGCCCGAGAGCTTCAGGCAGCGGATGTTCTCCGGCCAGCGTCGGTCCGCGCAGATCACGATCCCGACCGTGCCGAAATCGGTCTCGAACACCGGCAGTGCGTTCCCCGGCTCGTAGAACTCGCACGTGTGGACCTTGTGGTAGGTACCGACGTGCCCGCCGTCACGATCGATGAGATACGCCGCGTTCCGGACGACGCCCTTCCGGTCTCTTTCCGATGCGCCGACGACGACGTACGTGCCCAGCTTCGCTGCGAGCCGACGCACCCGTCGGATCGCCGGGTCCGCCGGTCCGGTCACGGCGCACGCCTTCAGCTTTCTCGTCGTGCACCGCTTCTTGTCGCGCACCATGTAGCCGTCGAGGAAGCACTCGGGGGTGACGAGCACGTCCACGCTGCGAGTCGACAGTCGGGCGGCCAGTTCTTCGAGCAGCCGGACGTTCCCCTTCACGTCACCCCATCGGCTCTCCGCCTTGACCAGAGCGACCCGTGCCGTGCGACGCTTCTTCGGTCCTTCGGACATCACGTCTCCTCAAAGGTCTCTGCTATATCTCGATTGCGGTCCCGCCTGTCCGGCGTGATGCATAATGAAACGCTCTGAGGAGTATACCCAGTGCAGAAAAGCTGTCAATTGCCGGGACGGGAGGACGGCCGGTGCGATCCACCCCGAGGAACCCGTCTGGAGCGGGGTCCTTCCACACAGTGAGGTTTGAAAAGGGATGAAAAGGGTTGAATTCCGGAAAGGGACGACTAAAGTCCAATCTCAAAGCAGGGTACTCTTGTGCGACTGCCATTTTCAGGAGACGGGCCACCCATGACACCAGGACACAAAGACAAGCCGCCGAAGAAGCCACGCCTGCACTCCGGCACGGCACCCCAGATGAGTGAGGACTTCCTGAAGACCGTGCTGGATGCCAGTCCCACCTGCATCTTCGTCAAGAACAGAGCGGGCCGGTACGTGCTCGCGAACCAAGCCATGGCACACGTCCACGGGACGACGCCTCAGGAGATGCTTGGCAGGACCGACCGGGATTATGTGGACGTCGGGATCACTACCGCGACGGAAGTCCAGAGGTTCCGGACCGACGACCGGAAGGTCATCGACAGCGGGGAAGCGGTCTTCGTTGTGGAGGAGATGTTCACGCTGCCGGACGGGAGCGTGAGACATTTCCAGACGACGAAAGCCCCGCTGGACGTGGAGGGGCACGGCGTATGTGTCCTGGGGGTCGCGCTGGACATCACCGAGCGCAAGCGGGCGGAGGACGCCCTGAGGGAGTCGGAGGCCAAGTATCACACGCTTTTCGAAAGCGCGAACGACGCGATCGTCATCGCGGATGCCGAATCGGGAAGGCTGACGGACGCAAACCGGGAGGCCGAACGACTGCTGGGTCGCTCACGGGAAGAGATCATCGGGATGCACCAGTTGAAGCTGCACCCGCCCGACAAGCTCGAATTCTACGAGAGGAAATTCCGGGATCATGTTCGCCGCGGTCGTGTAGCTGACTATGAGGCAGAGGTCGTCAGAAAGGACGGCACCGTCGTTCCCGTTCACATCAGCGCCGCGGTCATGGAAATCGGCGGCAAGACGGTGATTCAGGGCCTGTTCCACGACGTCACCGAGCGCAAGCGGGCCGAGGAGGCCCTCAAGGAGGAGCGGCAGCGGCTGTTTTCGCTTCTCGACGGACTCCCCGCTTATGTCTGGCTCCAGGCACCA
>DATKVD010000406.1:0-4222 GCA_035530235.1 Planctomycetota bacterium
TCAGCAGCAGCACGCCCGGCAGGCAGTACACCCACGGCGCCGGACGTCCCTCCCCCACCGAGGTCAGGAGACGCCGGGTCGCCATGCAGATCAGGAACGTCACACCCGTAATGACCGCCGCCCCCGCCCACCGGTAATAGCAGAACTGCGAGAGAAACAGCGACACGTACTCCCCGGGCCCCCCCGGACGGTCCAGGAACCGCTGCAGAAACTCCACGCCCGTCAGGAACACCGGACACTGGTGATGGTAGAGAAGCCGCGGGTCGATCCCGAAAAGGACGTGCAGGAAGAAGAGCGCAAAGAGCAGCACCGTCGCCGCGGCCGAGACGGGTGAGGCCCACCGTGATGATCCCGGTTCCGCTGCTGTGACGGGGGTCACCTTGTCGCTCCCGTGGTGGTGTCCGTGTAGTCGAACCCGACCCGGCGGACGGAGAAATTGGCCGTATAGTAGAAGAAATAGCTGTCGCCCATGTTCCGTCTCAGTGCTTCGAACGCCCTTTTCCTCTGCACGCCTGCGGCCACATGATAGGGGACGTAGTACCGGGCGTAGTCGCGAAACCGCTGACGTGTCTCACTGCTCACGCTCCGGCCGTGGAGGTCGATCTTCCGGTCGGGGTGTGCCCCCTCGTAGAGCAGGATCGCCTCTTCATAATAGCGTGGGATCCCGTCGTAGTCAAAGTCGTTCAGTCGGCCGATCCGGGCCACGATCCCGTCGAGCTGTTTCGTCAGGAGGAAGTGGGCCATGAGGTATTCGAACGCCATGCGGTTTTTCGGGTTGGTTTTCAGGAGTTCTTCGAGCATGGTTTCACAGTGTCCGCCGATCCACACCCCCTGCCAGCCCGCGTCGGTCGTCACCATGCGTGAGCGGACACGGACGAGTTCCTCATCCGAGGCCAGGGTCGGATCGACGTCGAGACGTCCACGGAAGTCCTCGACCCACCCCCGACAGAGCGGGTTCCGTTCGAGTGTCGCCAGGAACGACCGTGCGACCGTCGGACGTCCCTTCACCACGTTGATCTTCACCAGGAGCTTCAGGACCTCCGGGAGTTCCCCGTAGGCCTCGAGGGCCATGTGGGCCGCCCGCTGGGCCGCGTTCACCTGACCCATCTCGAAGAAGAGCCCACTGCTCTTCAGGTACGTCGGCTGAAACGACTGCGATTGAAGCGTCGAAAGGAACAGGCTGTCCGCCTCGGCCTTCTGTGGATAGGCGAACATCCCGCCGGGAAGCCGGCCCACCTCATACAGTGCCCGGTTGACGTCGTGCATGGCCAGGGGGTCATAGAGTCGTGAGGGAAGTCGGCCGACGATTTCGAGCACCCGCTCCCAGCGCTGATGGTAGGCACAGAAGCCGAGTTCAAGACGTGCCTTCACGCCCCGGTTGAGCGACACGAGGACCAGACACGTCGAGACGACGAGGAACAGGCCCACGGACCGCACGGTCGGCCCCGTCGGACCCGGTGTCGGCGGGGCCGCCGGGGCGTCGCGACGGCCGGAAAGCCTCCGCCGGACCGACGCGGCGACCCGACGGACCGCACGACGGAACGCCGTCACGCCCCCCTGCGACGACGTCAGGACCGACGCCACCGGAAAGAAGACCACGAACGCCATGTCCAGCAGTGTCGGCAGGGCAAGGACCTCACCAGGTGTCGGCGCGCCTTCCCCTGCAAAAGGCGGCAGGGGCACGTACGCCCCGCCCAGACCCACGCCGAACGAATACGCCGCCCAGACGGCGGGCAGCACCGCGGTCACCGTGATGCACACCACCCCCGGCAGGACACGGCGCCGCTCGACGATCTCGTGGACCCCGCACAACACCCCGAAAAGGAAGACCATGCCCCCGGCAACGTAGTAGAGCACGACGGACAGGACCAGGAAGGTCGTCAGCCGGAGGGCCGGACCCCGTACGGGGAGCCGCACGTATACGAGGGCGAGTCCGAGAACGGCCAGCACCGCCACACCCGAGACCATCCGGACGTTGTACTGGTTGTACTGCACCAGCAGGAGGACGGCCGGGACCAGGTAGACCTCCGGCCGGGTGCGTCGTCCGGTGGCGGCGTTCAGAAAGGCACGCGTGGCCAGACACATCAGTCCGGCCACCGCCGTGATGACGGCCGCCCCGCACCAGCGGTAATACGCGAACAGCAGCAGGAACGTCGAGACGTACCCCGCCGGTCCCCCGGGACGGACGAGGAAGTCCTTCAGGAAGTCCCGCCCCGTCAGGAAGACGGGAAAATGCTGGTGATGAACGAGACGCGGGTCCACGAGGAGCGAGACGTGCAGGTAGAACAGGACCAGGAGGAGTGTCGTGGCGACCCCCGCCGGGCGCAGGGTCCGCGGGGAGGTTGTGCCTTCCGCAGTGGACATGGTCATTCACGGTCCGGCGTTGAGCGTGATGCGGCGACGTGACCGATGAAGGGTCAGGGCTCCGGGGAGGCGTCCGGCCAGAGGTCGCGACGACGTTCCCTGGCGGCGGCGAGCAGGGCGGCAAGACCCTCACGGTCGCCGGCCTCGACGACACGACGCAGTCCCGACAGCCGACTGTCGAAATCCCCCATCGCGTCCAGGATCGCCTCACGGTTGGTCAGGATGATGTCACACCAGATGTCGACGTCGCCCGAGGCCACCCGCGTGGTGTCACGGAGTCCGGTGCCGACGAAGGCCGTGTCACGTCCCTGGAGCATGTGGATGAGTGTGACGGCGGCAAGGTGAGGCAGGTGAGAGGTCCGTGCGAGGACGGCGTCGTGCTCCTCGGGAGAGAGGGTCGACACCCGGGCGCCGACGGCACTCCAGAGGTCGGCCAGTTGGCGCAGGGCGTCGGCGTCGGTGGCGGGTGTCGGTGTGAGCACACAGACCGTCCCGACAAAGAGGTCACTCCGGGCGACGTCGATCCCCCGCTTCTCACTCCCGGCAATCGGGTGTGCCCCCACGAAATGAACCCCCGTCCCGACGAGTCGGGACTCCATCCGCCGGACGACCTCCGATTTCGTGCTCCCCACGTCACTCACGATGCACCCGGCCTTCAGGTACGGGACCGCCTTCTCTCCCAGCTCGCCGATCAGACTGACCGCCGTCGAGAGCACCACGAGGTCCGCGCCCTTCACCCCCTCCGCGAGGTCGAGCGTGGCCTCGTGCACCGCACCCGTCTCAAGGGCCCGGTCCATCGACGCCTGACGGTGTCCCACGCCCACGACGCGGCTGCAGAGTCCGCGCTCACACAGGGCCAGACCCAGGGACCCGCCGATGAGTCCCACCCCCACGATGGTGACACGCTCGAAACGTTCGCTCATGTCGGCTCCATCCCCGACGGCTCAGGCTTCCATCTCTCCCGGACGACTCAAGTACTGCACGCGGAATCAGTTACGCCCGGAGCACCTTAGCACCGGCCCCCTCGACGGTCAACATTTTTCTTGATTTTCGGACCTCCCACGGGTCTAATGGGGTGTTCCGGGATGCCTCAAGCGACGCCCGGCGGAGACCCGTCCGAAAAGCCGTCAGCGATCCGGACAGCACCGACTCAGTGGAATGCCGTCATGACCGTCGTGAGATCGACCATCGCCGGCTACGAGGTGACCGGGGTCATCATGGACGGGAAGAACTCCACCGTCTACGCCGCCACCGACTACCAGACACGCTGGGAAGTGGCGATCAAGACGGTGAGCAGTCGGGCACCCAAGTTCAAGCAGCGCACCCGACAGCTCAAGTGGGAGTACCGGCTTCGTGACCGACTCCAGCACCCCAACATCATCAAGGTGTTCAAGTACGGTCACACACGGAGTCTGTCGTACCTGGTAATGGAATACGGCCGGGGACCGAACCTGCGCACCCTGATGCGTGCCGAGGCGACGGTGCTCCGTGACCATCCCGAGGAGATCATCCGGCAGGTGGTGGCGGCCTTGGCACACGCACACCACAACGGGGTGGTGCACCGTGACGTGAAGCCCGAGAACATCCTGGTGTCGACCGAGAACGGTCTGGAGATCAAGCTGATCGATTTCGCCATCGCGGTGCTTTACGGACAGCGGTGGAAGCAGTGGCTGAGTTGGCTGGGTCGGGGGACGGGCATCCGCGGCACGAAGACCTACATGTCCCCGGAGCAGATCCAGGGGAGACCTCTCGACCCCCGGAGTGACATCTATTCACTCGGGATCGTGCTGTTCGAGATGGTGACCGGTCGGCCCCCGTTTCTCCAGATCGACGCCGACCAGCTGCTCGAAGCGCACGT
>DATKVD010000407.1:0-20428 GCA_035530235.1 Planctomycetota bacterium
TCCGGCTCCTCGCACACGAAGGCGAAGTACAGGTTCGTCCTGTCGTAGCACGAGTACACCACCGTCTGACGGCCGGATTCCTGATGACGGGCGATCTGCGTCCACGCCCCGTGCGTCCGGCCGCAGTTCGGCCAGACCGGGTCTCGGTCCACCTCGCCGTCAATCACCGGCCCCTGATCCACCCGTGTGCAGACCAGCACCGGCTGCCCGGGTACGATCTTCCGGTCAAATCTGGTGCGGAAAGCCGGGGGCTCCTT
This sequence comes from Planctomycetota bacterium, assembly GCA_035530235.1. Lineage (GTDB taxonomy): Bacteria > Planctomycetota > DG-23 > DATKVD01 > DATKVD01 > DATKVD01. Next base: position 258 of record DATKVD010000407.1, read on the forward strand.
CGCCGAGGCCGTCACGGCAGCCTGGGCTGCGACGGCCGGGGTCTGGGCGGCGGTGATTGTGGACAGCAGCAGGCAGATGGCAAAAACGAGAGGTGTTGCGATTGCAGTTCTCATGTCCCGCTCCGCGGAGACGAGGCATCCCCCTGGCCTGTCAGGCTAAGCCTATTAGTTGGAAGTGAGGCGGAATTGTTGCGGGGTCCGCGCGGATGTGCGGGCGCCCGGGAGCCTCCCGGTTGGCCGGTCATCCGCTCGGTCACCCCCCTCCGCTCCTACGGGACGCAGTCCATGCTCGTCAGCGGGTGCCAGCCGGCGTCGGCGGGCGCGTCGATGGCGAACCAGACGCGCGGGGTGTCGGTCTCGTCCACGATGCCGAGGGCGACCTTCACCTCGCCGCGCTCGAAGCCGCGGGGGAAGAGGATCTTCTCGCGGAACCAGTTGTGGCCGGGGAGCCACCTGCGGATGTCCTCCTTGAACCGCACGACTTGCGACTTCCGCCCCTGCGTGAAGCGCAACGCGAGTTTGTAGGGCCGGTAGATCGGCGCGCACCCGACGTTGTCGGTGAACGTCTCGACCCGGACCTTCCCGCCGCGGCGCGCCTGAATCGGCAGCAACATCTGTCGAAGCACGAAGCGGTAGCCGATCTTCCTGTCGAACTCGATGAGCTTGTCGATCACCCTTTCGGGGAAGAACACGTTCTTCGGCATGAAGACGGACATATGGTAGTTGTAGCCCTCCTCGACGATGCGGTCGAAGTCGTATCCTGCCATGGCCCACGTCGCGACGTTGCCGCAGGTCTCCATGGTCACCGGCGCCGTCTTCCAGGCGTCCTTGACGCCGCAGAGCTGAATCTCCTTCGGGTAGGCGTCGAAGGTGTGGTTCCAGGAAAGATCGACGGGGACCTCGGGGTGATTGCCGAGGCGGAGGTCGCCGAAGCAGTCCGCGCGCCAGCCGATCGCGCGTCCCGTCCGCGCGGCGACCTTCGCGGCGTAGGTGCATCCCCTCGTCCCGAGCATCGTCACAAGCTGTGTCCTGCGAAATCCCGCGAGGTAGATGTCGAGGAGCTTCGCGGCGGTCTTCTCGCTGCAGTTCCCTCCGCCCTCGCCCCAGAACCCGCCGTAGGCGATGTCGATGGTCTCGAGGTCGGGGTGTCCGTCGTAGCGCTCGGCGAACGCGCGGACGAAATCGGCGAAATGGCGGAGGTAGAGCGGGTCGTTGCCGTCGGGCTCCCTGGGCGCAACGGGGCCGTTATCGAGCCACTTCGCGCCGGTGTCCCAATACCAGTCGGGGACGTTGACGGACACCTTGGGCGGGAAGCGCTTCGCCTTGGGCGGGTTCTTCTCGGTGTCGATGCGGATGGTATAGGGCTGGAAGCGGAGTTGCGCGGTCTGGCCGCGCTCGCGGGCGGCCTTGAGCGTGCCGTCGATGAGTCTCCAGTTGAACCGGCCCTTCCCGGGCTCGAGCCACGCCCACGGCCAGCGGCAATACGTCAACGTCGTGCGCGGGATGTACTTCACGTTGTCGCGCACGCTTCCCGCGGGCGGGAACGCCACGGGCCCATACGTGTCGGCGGTGATGAACGCGGGATACGTATCGTCGCCCTGGAAGCGCTGGAACGTCGTCGTGCCGCGGTGCGGGTTCGGAACGTAGCCGAACGACTCCTTCGGCCGCGCGCGCTGGATGACCTCGTCGGGACCGAACGCGTCGCGCCAGTAGACGACCGGCTTGCGCGCAATCGGCTTGAAGTTCGCGTGGCTGTCGATCTGCCGCAGGATCTGTGGGACCTGCCGGGCGCCCATGTGCTTCGAGAAGACCTTCCGCCACGCGGCCTTCGTGCGCTTCTTCGGCGCCTGGTTCGTGAATGCCGGAAGCTCCCGCAGCACCTCCAGCACCTGCGCCGAGCGCGCTCCCTTCCGGGCGAACGTCTTCTGCCAGCGCTTGCGTTCTTTCAGCCGATCGGGAAGCTCGGCGGTGACGTCCGGGAAGGCATCGATGATCTCCATGATCCGGTCAACCACCTGTGCGGGCGTCAGCTTCCTGGCTGCAGCCTTCTTCCGCTTGCGCGGCATGTCCGTGTCCTCCATTGGGGGTGATGTCGTATCGATGACCGTGGCGCGGTCGCGTTGCCTTCCATCGCTCCGATCCAGCCTTTCGTCGGACCGTCGGGGTCGGTCGCGGCCATGAGCCGGGATTTCCCAGATGATTTCCGCCAGTGCTTCCATCACCAACTGTTGGTGGGCATGCTGTAACCCATTTGCCCGTCATGAGTTACGACCTATTCCGACGGTAGAGGGTTCCAGACGCGCCAGAACAAGGGCTAACTCTTTTCCTGCAAACAAGTAACGGCGTGTTCCGCAACAATCAACGGCGGAAGAACCCGCCGGCGCCTTAGGCGTTCGGCAGGAACGCGCCGATGGCCTCGAGCCGGCGTTGGAGTTCGCGGACGTCGACGCCTCGCGTCTCCGTGTGATGCTCCGCCGCCAGCGCCGCGGCCATGCCCGCCGCCTGCCCGGTAATGAAGCAGGCCGGCATGACGCGCACGGACCCCTGCATCCGGCGGTCGGCGCTGATGCACCGCCCCGCGACGAGGACGTTCGAAACCCCCCGCGGCGTGAGGCATCGGTACGGAATCCCATAGCTCTCGCCAGGGCCGTAGCGCAGCGTGTTGAAGTCCTGTTCGAACTGCTTGAAGTCCGTCCCGACGGGCTTGGAGGCGTGCACGTCCACCGGGTAGCAGTATCGTCCGATCTCATCGTCGAAGACCGCGCGGCGCTTGAAGTCCTCCACGTTCAGCACGTAGTCGCCGAAGATCCGCCGCGTCTCGCGGACGCCGAGCAGCGCGGCCGTCGCCACCAGTTCCATCCGCTCGTAGCCCTTCAGGCAGGTCTTGTAGAAGCGTTCGTACTCGAGCAGGAGTTTACGGGCCCAAATCAACCCCCGCGTGACCGACCGCTCGTCGGTGCCGTCGACCCCGAACGTGTGTCCGATGTTGCCGCCGCCCGTGTGCGGGCCGACCGGGATCATCCCCGGGAGATGCGGGTCCTCGACCGTGAAGACGTTGTCGGCGAACGCTCGAGGGAGGTGCTGCTCCTGCTGCCACATCCCGTGTCCGGCGGCATTGACGATTTCCCAGTCGATGTCGGCCCAGACGCTGCAGAGCGTCGGGGGCTGCATGTTGCCTTCGGCGTCGCCCTTCTCGAACGGGACCCCGGCCCACGCGCACAGGTCGCCGTCGCCGGTGCAGTCCACGAACACGCGCGCCCTCACCGCAAAGAGTCCGCTCTTCCCCTGGCAGACGGCGAGCTTCACGCGGCCCGCCTCGGTCTCGACGCCGACGCAGTGGGTCATGAACGCGAACGCGACGCCTGAGGAGCCGACGAGGTCGTCGTAGACGCGCTTCAGGACTTCGACCTTGTAGACCGTCCACGGGAGCCGGTCGGGCGGCGGCGTCGGGCCCATGCCCCCGGCCTTTTCGAGGCGCTCGCAGACCTCCCGGCCCACGCCGCCTGCGAGGAAATTCACGCCGTCGGTGAACTGGCAGAAGAGGGGCAATCCGCCGGAGGTTCCCATCCCGCCGAAGGCGCTTTGTCCCTCGACGAGGAAGACGCTCCGGCCCTGACGCGCGGCGGTCGAGGCGGCGGCGATTCCCGCGGGCCCGCCGCCCGCGACGAACACGTCCACGTCGTGACGCACCTCGATCCGCCGGCTGAAGATGACCGTAGCTGATTGTGGCACCACGAGCGTTCCTCCAGGGCAGGAGACGGGCTCCGCTCGCCCTTTGTGCGTGCAGCCCGGATTTCCCATCTGACGCCTACCCACGACCGCCGTGAGCGGCACTCCATGATACACACAACCCAGACCCGTTCAAGCCCCTGAGCCACCAAGACGATTGAATCTCCTGACGGGGCTGATATGATGTTACCTGGGGTGGGAGAGACATCAGGAGGAAAGATGGGAAAGATACTGCGGGAGCCGGCCCGGACCGTGCCGGTAATCGGGCACTATGACGTGGTGGTGCTGGGCGGGGGCCCCGCCGGCGTGGCGGCAGCCGTGTCGGCCGCCCGTGGGCGGGCGAGAGTGCTCCTGGTCGAGCAAACCGGCTGTCTCGGCGGCATGAGCACAAACGGCCGGGTGCCGGTGTTCGCCCCACTGGGCAACGGCCCCCGGCCCGCGGTCACCGGCATCACGCTCGAGGTGGTCGAACGCCTGCGGAGCGTGGACGGCGTCGGCAAGAACACCGACACGCTCGCATGGATCCCGATTGACGCCGAGAAGCTCAAGCTCGTCTACGACCAGTTGACCGCCGAGGCGGGTGTGGAGGTGCTCTACTTCACGCTCTTTGCGGACGTGCGCCGTCGCGGCCGACGTGTCACCCACGTCATCCTGGAGAACAAGGCCGGCCGACAGGCGGTCGCGTCGAAGATGTTCATCGACGCAACCGGCGACGCGGACGTGGCGGCACGGGCCGGGGCAGGATTCGACAAGGGCGACGATCACGGACGGATGCAGCCGGCCGGCCTGTGCTATACCGTGGCCGGCATCGACCTGCCCACGTGGCGACGCTTCCTGCAGTCCATCGGCCCCGACCGCGCGGGCTGGTGGAAGAAGCTCGAGGATTCCGGCGCTCTGCCGAAGCTGCCGAAGACGGAATATCGCGGCCTGGAGCCGTTCGAGCTCGCGCCCCGGGTGGGCGTGGTCAATTTCGCCCACCTCTTCGACGTGGACGGCTGCAATCCCAAGGACCTGTCACGGGCCATGAGGGACGGCCGGGCAATGGCCCATGCCTTCATCGAGTGCGCCCGGAGAAACTTGCCCGGCATGAAGAACGCCCGCATCGTGGCGACGGCGGCACTGCCGGGCATCCGCGAGACGCGTCGCATCCGCGGCAGGCGGCGCCTGACGATCGAAGACTTCCTTTCCGCCCGGCACTCCGACGACGACATCGCCTGCTACGACTACCCCGTCGATGTCCACAACGTCGACAGGGATGCGCGAAAGATCAAGCGCTTTCAGAAGGACTTCGAGCGGCTCAGGCTGCCGGTGGGCAAGACCTATGGCATCCCGTTCGGGTGCCTGCTGCCGAAGGGGCTGGATAATCTGGCGGTGGCCGGACGGTCGCTGTCGGCCGATCGGTCCATGCACGGCAGTGCCCGCGTGATGCCGGCCTGCTTTGCGATGGGCCAGGCCGCGGGCCTGGCGGCGGCGTTGGCGGCGAAGAGGAAGATGCCGCTGCACAAACTGGACGTCGCCGACCTGCGCCGGAGGCTCGCCAAAGCCGGAGTCCGGCTCGCCTGAACGGACAAGAAGACACCTCGGAGTCAATTCGTTTCAAAGCCATGCTGTACTTCGTCAGGCTCTTGAAACAGATTACGCGTCGTGAGACGAAACGGTCTTATCCAACCACACACTTCCCTGAGCCCCGATAGGAACCGCCTCACCGGCGTCAGTGTTAACGTCGGCGATGGATCACGTCGAGTTCCGCACGAACCGAGTCGTGAATCTCTTTCCTTTGGGGTTGACTCGGCCCTCGACTGCAGGTATCCTGAGACGGGGTCGTGTGAAGTGCAGACGGGTCGGCCCGGGAAATCCGGCCATTTCGATGGGAGTGGATCATGGCACACGAGGAACGTCGCGGCAGGCCTCGCTTCAAGCTGTCCTGGCCGATATGGCTCCTGCGCAACGACCAGGAGCTGGCCCACGGCAGGACGGACAACATCAGTCGAAGCGGGGCGTATTTCCTGAGTGCGGTTCCGGGGGCCGTGGAACCCGGGATGACCGTCTCGGTGCGGATCGGGGTCTCCGGGGAAACGGGGGCCGACGCACCGGAGCAGACCATCACCGGTGACGCACACGTCGTGCGCCTGGAGGAGGAGGAAGGGGGTCGCGGCATCGCACTTCATTTCAGTCAGGAACTGGCCCCCTTCACGGAAGCGGAGCCGCGGTCCTGACGGCTTCCGTGTCATCAGGTGCTTTCCGTCGGCGGGGGTGCTTCGGCTGTCCACCGGCGGACCGGGCCGTTCGGGCTCGCGGTCGTCCGCACCGGAAGCGACCACCGACCACACCCCTTTTCTTCGACCGGGGAACTCGACCATGCGCAAGAACCCACGAGAGTTCCTCCTGCTGGAATTCCCCCTGGTGACCCTCATCATCCTGGCCGGCTGTCTGCTCGGGTTCATTGTTGAGGTGGTGCTTCTGGGCAGCGGCCGCGGCCTGCCCGACTTCCTGGTCAGCTTCGGCGTCGTGCCGTTGGAGGTGGTGTCCTATTTCCACGGTGTTGCCGGCACGACGTTCCTCAACAGTGTGCTTCCCTTCTTCTCGTCACTGTTTCTGCACGGGGGGGTGCTGCACCTCCTGACCAACGTGCTGTATCTGTGGATGGTGGGGGACGTCCTGGAGGTTTGGCTGGGCCGGACGCGTTTCGTGGTGCTGTTTCTGTTTGGGTCGGCGGCGGAACTGATCGTGCGCATCGGGGTTTCGGGTGTCCCTTCGGGACTGGCCAGTGTGGGGATCTCCGGGGCGGTTGCGGCGCTCATCGGCGGCTACGCAGTGGTCGTCGGCAAGGCCCTCCGGAAGGAGACAGGTGAGGCCGGTTTCTCAGGCCTTCTCCGCCGGCTGCCGCTGGTGCTCGGGACAGCCGCGTGGTTCCCCATGCAGCTCGTCAACGGGTACATGCAGCTCGGGGAGACCTGCCAGACCCACGACCCCATCTCCTGGCTGGCACTCCTGACGAGCTTTGCCCTCGGGATGTTCCTGGTCTCACTGTCGGGTCGCCGGGACGCACCCGTCTCGGCCGAAGCCCCGGCACTGCCCACCGAAGAGGATGTCTCCTTCCTGGAAGCCTAGCACGGTGTCGCGTAACGTGTCACTCCCGGCATGCTCCGGCGCGCGGCGTCAACATTCCACGATTTCTCTAAGCCCGGCCCCTGACTGCTGCCGATACGTCAAATAGCGGCGTGGGGCACATCACACTCACTTCATCTGCCTCGACTCTGACGACCCGGAGCGGTTCAGAACATGTCACTGGACGACATCCGTCGGCGGACGGCGGCGTGTGAGCGCATCGACCGTGCGGACATCGAGCGTTTCCTGGCCTCGGACGACCGCGGCGAGCGCTATCTAGCCCACCGGTGTCTGGCCGTACAGGGGCTGCTGGAGGCGGTGGACCACCTGTCGGAAGGGATGTCCGAGAACGGCTATGCGGATGTTGAGGACCTCCAGCGTCTGTTCGCGGTATGCCGGCTCGCCGAGGACACGGAAACGATCGTCCGCTCGGGTTTCCTTGGGGGTCTGGCGGCGGTGCGTCGCGGGGACGACGCACTAGCGCTCGAGATCCTGCAGGTGGCCGCGATGGATGACATCAGGCGGGGCATCAAGTACCTCGGTAACACGACCGGGGCGGACGAGGTTGCCAAGGCCTACGACACGGTGGCCGCGCGGCACGTACCCTTCGCACCGGTGACGACTGCGCCGAACACCCCCGGACGCCTCCGCGTCGGCTACGTGGTTCCGAACCTCATCGACGACGTCAACGCCCCCAGCCAGCGCATCCTGAACTTTGCGAAGTACCACGACCGTGAACGGTTCCAGATGCACGTCTACTCGTCCGAGGGGCTGTGCCGGCGAGCGCGACCGCTCTATTTCCGCAGCCAGCAGTGCGCGGGAACTGCCGAGCGGGCGCCGAAGATGCTCCGCACCTTCACGGACCTCGATATTCCCTTCTACGCCGCGCCCGTGGACGGAACCCTCATCGATTCCGCAGAGGCCCTTGCCCGGAGAATGCGCGAAGACCGCCTCGACGTCGCCGCTTATCAATCGAGTCTGGCCTGTCCCATCGAGTGCCTGGTGGCGGACTGGCACGTCGCGCCGGTCCAGGTCAACGTCAACATCGGCGTCCCCATGTACGTCCAAGGGATCGACTGCACCACCTATTTCATGCGCGGCAACCATGACCGGGAAGCCGGGCACTTCGCCTCACGCGGCAAGCGGACGCTGTTCGTCCATGGGGGCATCGACCTCGACGTGTCACTGCCGCCGCTGCCGCGGCGGGCCGAGTGCGGTATCCCCGAATCGGCCGTGATCCTCATGACGGTCGGCAACAACCTGCCTCAACGACTGAGTCCGGAGTTCGTCGACTGCGTCAGCCGCATCCTCCTGGCAAACCGTGACGCCATCTACGTCGTCATCGGCGGTGGAGACCTGACGACGCAGAAGGAACGGTTCCATGAGGCCGGGGTGCTCAAGCGTGTGGCATTCACGGGCCCGCGAAACGACGTCCGGCACGTCATCAGACTGGCGGACGTCTACGTCAACGAGTTCCCCCAGGGCGGTGCGCAGAGTGTCATGGAAGCGATGGCCGCCGGGGTGCCGGCGGTGGCCATGCGCTACAGCGACCAGCATCTGCACTGCTGCGGCGCCGAATACGTGGGCGACGAGATGACGATACGGAGTCGCGACTTCGACGGGTACGTCCGACTCGTCGGCCGGCTTATAACGGATGCGGCCTTCCGGCGCGAACGCGCTCGCGCCGCCAGACGACGCGTCGAGGAACTGTATTCCTTCAGGAACTGCGTGCGCCGCTTCGAGTCGCTCTATCTGGAACTGAGCGGAGAACCGGCCGCCGACGCGGCATGACGCCGCACCGGCCGACGGAAACCCAGGGAGGGTCGTGATGAAGATACTGGTGACGGGCGGTGCCGGGTTCATCGGGTCCTACATCGTGCGTGAACTGGTCGAACTGGGACACGACGTGGTCGTCTATGACGCCTTCGTGCACTACTTCTCGCCCCTGGAGTCGAACTACGACGAGAACCTGCGTCGACGGTTCGAGGGCATCGAGGACCGGTTCAGCATCGTTCGCGGCGACACGCGCAACGAGACCGAGGTCCGCCGGTGCATCATGCAGCACCGACCCCAGCGCATCATTCACCTCGCCGCACTCCCGCTGGCCGACCTCTCACACACCCACTCCGACGAGGCCATCCGCAGCATCCTCCACGGAACGGTGAACATCCTGGAGACCCTGCGGGACACGGACTTCGTCGAGCGGTTCGTCTATACCTCCAGCTCGATGGTCTACGGGGACTTCCAGCACTACTCGGCCAACGAGGAGCACCCGAAGCACCCGAAGGACATCTACGGCGGCACGAAACTGGCCGGTGAGATCCTCACGCAGTCGTTCAGTCGACGGTTCGGCATCGAGTACACCATCATTCGACCGTCGGCCGTCTACGGTCCCACCGACGTGAACCGGCGTGTGAGCGGACTCTTCATCGAGAACGCGATGAGGGGAGAGGAGCTGGTGCTGCACGGCGGCGGACGGACGAAGCTGGACTTCACGTATGTGAAGGACACGGCGCACGGGTTCGTGCTGGCGACGCTGGCCGCGGAGGCGCGGAACGAGGTGTTCAACATCACGCGAGGCGAGGCCCGCTCGCTCCTCGAATTCGCCGAGATTCTGAAGCGGCATTTTCCGGACCTCAGGATGGTCGTGCAGCCCCACGAGGCGCACCGACCCAGACGCGGGACACTCGACATTTCAAAGGCCAGGGAACTCCTGGGCTACTGTCCACTCTATCCCCTGGAGGAGGGCATTGCAGAGACCGTGGCGTACGTCGTCAACGGAACACTCGATCACGAGATAAGGAGTCTGAAACGTGGTGCCGCTTAGCCGACCCCATATCACGGAGGCCGAGGTCACGGCCGTGACGGAAGTGCTGAGAAGCGGCTGGCTGACCCACGGGCCGAAGACAACCGAGTTCGAGAAGCGCGTGGCGTCGTACCTGGGTGTCAGACACGCCGTCGCCATGAACTCGGCCACCAGTGCCCTTTACCTGGCACTCGTCGCACAGGACATCCGCGGGGAGGTCATCCTGCCCAGCTTCACGTTCGTGGCGACCGCCAACGCCGTGGTGACGGCCGGGGCGATGCCGGTCTTCGCCGAGGTCGAACCCGACACCGGCAACCTCGACCCCGACGACGTCCTTCGCCGGATCACCCCAGCCACGGAGGCCATCATGGTGGTCCACTATGCCGGACACCCTGCACGGATGGACCGCATCATGGCCATCGCCCAAAAGCACCACCTGGCCGTCGTCGAGGACTCGGCCGAGACGCTCGGCGGGGAATGGCAGCACAGGAAGGCCGGGTCGTTCGCGACCGGCGTCTTCTCCTTCTTTCCGACCAAGAACATCACCTGCGGCGAGGGAGGGATGCTGACCACGGGCGACGACGCCCTGGCCTATCGCGTGCGCGCGCTCGTCGCCCACGGACTCACCACCACCACCGCCCAGCGAGAGCACTCCACGCGTCCCTGGTACCGTTCCGCCCACGTCCCGGGATACAACTTCAGACTCTCCAACCTCCTGGCCGCCATCGGCGTCGAGCAGATGAGAAAGCTCGATCTGCTCAACGGCGCGCGCCGACGCCACGCACGATACTTCAACGAGAAACTGACACCGTTCGAAAACCTCCTCACACCCGTCGAGCTTCCCGGGGCGAAGCACGTCTACCAGATGTACACCGTGCGTGTGCGCGGCGTCAGCCGTGACGCGTTCGTCCTGGCGCTCCGGGAGAAGGGAATCGGGGCCTCCGTTCATTTCGATCCACCGGTTCACCTGCACGAGTGCTACCGCGAGTCGCACCGCAGGACCCATCTGCCCGTCACCGAGCACCTCGCCTCCACCATCGTCACGCTGCCCATGTTCCCGTCGCTCACCCACGCCGAACGCGAGGAGACCGTCGACGCGGTGAAGGACGTGCTCGCGACGCTTCCCCGGACGGAGAAGCAATGCGCGTAGTCTACCTGGGGAACAACGACCGCGGCGTCCGCTGCCTGGAGGCACTCACGGCGGCCGGACATCACGTGGCCGGCGTGGTGGCTCACCCCGACCCTTCCGAGAAACCGTGGTACGCCTCCGTCAGGGACACCGCCCTCTCGGCGGGCATCCCCGTCATACAGCCGGCGGACGTGTCGAAGGAAGTGGAGACGATAAGACGGTGGGAGCCCGAACTCCTGGTGCTCGTCGGCTACACGCAGATCATCCGTCGGGACCTCATCGAGGTCGCCCCCCGCGGCGCCATCAACCTTCACGGCGGAAAACTGCCCGAATACCGCGGGGCCTCCACGCTCAACTGGATGATCATCAACGGCGAAACCGAAGGGGGCGTGAGCATCCTCCGGGTCGACGAGGGCGTGGATACCGGCGACGTCCTCGCGGAAGAACGGTTCCCCATCGGACCCGACGACACCATCCGCGAGGTCCTGGCTCGCTCGCTGGCGGTCTTCCCGCCGATGCTGCTGCGTGTTCTCGACGCCCTGGCGGACGATACGCTGAAGCCGCGGAAGCAGGACCCGTCCGCCGGACGCACCTGGCCGAAGCGCCACCCCGACGACGGCACGCTCGACTGGACCGCCATGACGGCCCACCAGGTCCACAACAGGGTCCGCGCACTCACCCGGCCCTATCCCGGAGCGTTCTCTCACCTCGACGGGCGACGGGTCTTTATCTGGCGAAGCCGCCTGACGGACGAAGAGGGCCAGGGGGCTCCGGGAGAGGTCCTGGCGTGCAGCGGCGGCGAATGCCTCATCGCCTGCAGGAAGGGCGCCGTGGCGGTGAGTGACCTGACGGGCGAGAACGGGGATCCGGTGACCCTTGAGCCGGGCGCCCGTCTGGGCTGAACGCCGCCGCTACGTCGCCGGCGGGTTCATGATCCGTCTGATCCGACGCTGCAGGCGCAGAACGAACGACGCGACCCGCCCGACCGGCCGGTGTGTCACCCCGATCGCGTCACTCTCACAGAACTCCTGACAGCAGAAGCACGCGATGCACCTGCCCAGGTCGATCCTTGCCTTCCCGTCGACAAGCGTCACCGCGTGCACCGGACAGTGCCTGACGCACAGCCCGCAGCCGATGCACCGGGTCCGTACCACGTTCGGGTATTCGCGCGTGCTCCGGATGAGTCCCGTCACGGCTCTCACCACCCACGCCGGAAGACGTGTGATCGCCGCGTCCATCAGCATCCGGTTTGAGGGAAGCCTGAAGGGACTCGACACCGCGTCGATCGACTCCCCGAGCACGTCGATCCTGGCCAGGTCGGCTTCACCCAGGCCGCGTCTCGCCGCGTGACGCGTGCTGGCCACTTCCGTCGGTTCCAGTCCCATCAACGCCGCGCACACCGCGTCCACCGCCACACAGTCACGTCCGGCCACCACCAGTCCCAGGGGTTTCGGCACGCCGCCGCGAGAGGGACCGGTCCCTTCGAGCGCCGTCACCGCATCCACGAGGACCAGGTGCGGTCGGAGCGCTTCGAACACGTCCACCACCATGTTGCTGAACGCGTCGGGCTCCGGAAACTGACAGTGATAGTTGACACGCAGTCGAAGCGGGATGAACCCGTAGTTGTTTTTCACCGCGTTGGTCATCAGACAGAGCATGTGCGTCTTGAGCTTGGGAAGCGTGATGACGACGTCGGCGTCGAGGGCCGCCTCCGCCACCGCGATCGACGTCACCGTCTCGAAGCCTGCACGCCGGATCTCCCGATACGGCCGTCCCTTGAAGTTGAGCAGCTCGACGTCCAGCTCGCGGCAGGCACTCAGGATTCCCGACTTCTCGAAGCCGCCGAGCCCCGGGCTGTCCAGGCCGTCCGCCACGACGACGTCCGGCGTAATCTCCCTGACGAGGTCGACGACCGCCCGCAGGAAGGCCGGGTGGGTGTCGATGGCCGTCTCCGGCGGGTGCTCCCCGAGGTGGTTGATTTTCAGCAGAACCCGGTCTCCCGGCTTCACTACATCCGTCAAAGAGCCGATAAGAGATAGTGAGCGGGAGAGGGCCTCTCTGAGAACCCGTGGATCATAGGACGGACAGCGTGTGACGGCGACCCTGGCCCGCATGGGTGACTCCGAATCCTTACGTGTGTGACCGCAATACGTTACGACCGAATTTGACTCCGGTCAAGTCCAAAGCGCGGAGAGCCCCGTGAGCCGTGTCCTCATCATCCATCCGGGATACCGGCAGGGACTGGCCAACATCGTCAGCCGGGAGGTGTCGTTCGGATCGGTGCTCCGGTCGACCGTGCTGCTGAACCTCTTCCGCGGCGACGAGGTCATCTGGGTGACGGCGCCTCAGGCGGTTCCGCTCATCCACGGCGCCCGGAACGTCAGCCGGGTCCTGGTCTACGACCACCTCGTGTCGCGCGGGCTCACTTACGAGACGTTCGACGTCGTCGTCAACCTGGAGCCGAGCTGGGAGTTCTGCGCCCTGGCGGAATCGGTGAATGCCCGTCTGCGGTTCGGGTTCTCTCTGGACGGCAGCGGCACACAGGTCGTTGCGCTTCCCGGGGCGGAGCGTGCACTCGCGGTCGAGGTGTCTCCCAAGGCCCGACGCACCGAGACACGACCCCACCAGCAGATCCTCTTTGAGGTCATGGGAAGAGACTGGCAGGGGGAGCCGTTCGTCCTCGGCTATGCCCCGGAGAGCCGTGAGGAGTTCGACCTGGGTTTCAACATGCAGACCCCGCACGACATGCCGAACAAGGCCTGGGACCGTGGACATTGGCGAAGGCTCGAGGAGCTGACGTTCGGCCGCTATTCCATCTCCTACCGGCAGTCCAGGCAGAACCTGCAGGGCTACATTGAGTGGGTGAACTCGTGCCGCATCATCGTGACCCCCGACACGCTGGGTCTCTACCTGGCACTCGCCCTTGGCAAGCGGGTGGTCGCACTTTTCGGGCCCACGTCGGCCGCCCGCTGTCACTGCTACGGCCGCGGCATAAAGCTCACCCCGTCGGTCAAGCTCAACTGCATCCCCTGCGCGGACGCCGAGTGCCCGTACACCAGAAGCTGCATCCAGACGGTCGCCCCCGACCGTGTGGCCGAGGCCGTCCACGTCCTCGCCCACGCCGAGGTGCTCGAAAACTGAGCCGTCCTCTGGTGTCCCGGCTTCACAGAATCCTCCTGATTTCCGCCGGAAAACCCTTGCCACCGGCACGCCGGTGGGTATTCTCCCGGGGTCGGCGCCATTGGGCGCCTGCGTCCCGATACCACCACCTTTCGAAGGAGCATGGGAATGAAACGCGTGCCGTTCGCCATCATCGGCTGCGGGTCGTTCGTTCGCTATCACTGCCGGGGCATCCAGAAGAACGTGCGGGAGTTCAAGTGTGCCGGCCTCGTGGACATCATCCCCGAACACGCCGAGAAACTGAAGGCTGAATTCTTCACGAAGGACGATCCGCCCCTGTACGAAGATTACCGTGACATGCTGAAGGAGGTGAAGCCGCAGGCCGTGCTCGTCTCCACGCCGCACACACTGCACTTCCGGCACTCTTACGACTCACTGGCCGCCGGGGCGCACGTGATGGTCGACAAGCCCATGGTGACGAATTCCGGCGACGCCCGGAAGGTGGTCCGCCGGGCCCGGGCGGCCAGGAAGGTCTTCCAGATCGCCATTCAGGGCACGTACACCGACACCTTCGCCTACGCCCGGAAGCTGCTCAGGGATGGGACCATGGGACCGCTCCAGCTGGTCACCGGCATCCTCGCCCAGGACTGGATGCGGTTCACCAGGGGCGCGTGGCGTCAGGACCCGAAGTTCTCGGGCGGCGGACAGCTCTATGACAGCATGGCCCACGTCCTGAGCGCAATGATGTTCCTTGTGGATTCACCGGTTCGGGAGGTCTTCTGCTGGACGGACAACAAGAAATGCCGCGTGGACATCAACGCCGTCGGTGTCATCCGTTTTGCCAACAACGCCATGGCCACCCTCATGAGCGGGGGGAACTGTGCCTCGTGGAAGAGCCACCTGGTCCTCGAGGGCAGGAATGCGCTGATGGAGATCAGTCCGCACGGCGGGGACTTCCGTGTGAACGGACGGAAGCTCAAGAAGGACATCATGGGGGTGCCGAGGGGATGGAAGGTACCGACGGTCAGTCCCATCCGGAACTTCGCCGACGCGATCGCTGGAAAGGCCAAGCCGCGGTGCCCAGGCCGGCTTGGGATTCTCCTCGCCGACCTGATGGACGCACTGTATGCGTCGGCGGCCGGTGGGAAGCCCGTGAAGGTCAGACGCCGACGCAGGGTCTAGCGCGGGCGTCTGCGGCGGCGAAGCGCGAAGAGCCCGACGCCGAGTGCGAACAGGGCCGTGGTCGCCGGCTCGGGAACCGTGCCCACCTCGCCCTCGTGCGTCGTCGCCGTGAAATCGATGCTGAAGTCGAAGTCCTCGACCAGCGACGGTGACACGCTCGACAGCCAGCTCCGCATCGCAAAAGTGTCATTCACTTCGAGGTAGCCAGCGGCTATCAGATCGCCTGCAATGGCGCGGAAATAGCCGTTGAACGCGAAGGCACCGGTCCCGGCGTCGCCGTACATCTGCAAGTCGATGATCTCGCCGGCCAACAGTCCACCAGACATGTTCTCGATGCCCAGGGCCGGTATCTCGCCGGCCAACGTGAGGTCGCCCACCACGCCGCTCGTGGTGAAGTATCCGTCCACATCGAAATCTGTACCTTGGTGGTCGAAGTCTGCCAAGAGCGAAAGGGAGCCACCGACGCCGCCGCTAAGGTTGAAGACAGGATACGTGGTGCCGCCCAGGACAGGCTCAAAGGTCACCGCAGCGGCGCTTCCGTATCCCGATAGCCTTCCGGTCGAACTGTCATAGGTCACTGTGGAGTAGACAAAGTTGAAGTCGAGCCCGATAAGGTTCGGCTCGATGGGATCAGCACCGACGGAGCCGACCAGCAGCACGACAAGCACCGCACCCACCGCAATATGAACACGCGCACCGTGCACCATAACTAGCTCCATTCGTAAACGGGTCCGAAGACTCTTCGGGGCCGTCGTACACAGGCATCCCGCGGTAGCTGGATGGCCCCCCGACCGAGAGCGCAAGGGGGTCTGGTCAGCCGCCAACGGATATCTCTGCAAATTCGGTACCGAAAAGGACTTATTGCGCGAAGAAAATACACACCATATCCATAACCCCATTGGTGGTAAGGAATTAGGGCTTGCCGCTGTTTCCGCTTTGCGGTGGTGGCATCCGCAGCCTTCCGCAGCACTTGTTGGACTATTTCGACACCATGAGCCACGCCAAGGTCAACTTATTGCCGAAGCCTTTTCTGGACAAGAGGTTACGGCGTGTTGGAAATACTGAACGGGGATGGGCGCCTTCGCCGCGTAAGACACCTTCCAACCGCCAAGGGACCCCCGGCAGGCTGGCCATCCCAAGGCCCAATAAGGGCTTGCAGCGGTGCGCTCCGTTCGGTGGCAGTCCGGTCACAAACTGGCGTTGGAGGGCGGAGCGGAGTCCGGGATGGTGTGGAGTTCTGATGGCTTGGGGGGACCAAAACCGAGCGAAACGTGGCCACCCACGCGAAATGATGGTATAATTGCATCGTGCATCCCCGGGCCCGGCTGCGGCCTGGGGCGCGGCCCGCACCCGTGCGAATTGCGCGCCCGTAGCTCAGCTGGATAGAGCACCGGATTTCTAATCCGGTTGTCGCAGGTTCGAATCCTGCCGGGCGTGCCATGACCTCCCGCTTACTACCGCCACGTCAGAATCCATAGACATTCTCCGACGGAACCCCGATCAAGTCTGACGCACAGGCCCTCGGTGATGAACGGCGCCGGTCCGCCCGGAGGCGATGGTTCTGACCTGATGAAAGCACTGCGGGCCGAGGAGCAGACACGGAACCTGGCCGTGGTCGTCATGACAGGGATCGAGGAAGACGGGTTGAAATCGGCCGTGTTGAACCTCGGGGCCACGAACCTCCTGACGAAGCCCTTGAAGCTCGTGGACCTCCTTGCCTGGCTCAGGAGCGTCCTTCGCCCGAAGTCCCCTCGGGCTGAGCACCTTCCTGAGGTGGTGAGACCACGGGGATGCTCCGACAGGTGTTGCGTTCAACAACGAGTTGCTTCGGATCGCCGCGAGGATCGCCCTCACGCACCACGAAGCGTGGGACAGCAGCGAACATCCGAGGGGGCTTCGGGGGAAGCGAATTCCCCAGGAAGGCCCGATCGCCGCGGTCGCCGATGTGTATGACGCCCTCTGCTCGGAGCGATCTTACAAGCACGCCCATGGGGCCGAATACGCTCTAGCGGCAATCGCGCCGGACCGCGGACACCGCCTGGACCCCTCGGTGTACGACGCACTTGAACGACGCCTGGATGAGATCGTCTCACTCAGAGCCGAAGTCGCCGCTGGCCCTACCGAGAGTTGACGGCGGCCCCACGCAGGGGAGTGCCCATCCTTGACTCCGGCCAAACATCTGTGCATGTCGTCGCACCTCGTTCGGTGAGCTGAATGGGCCGCATTGGCCCGCCCCTCTCCAGCTAAGCCACCATGTGCCATCGTGCTGTGTCCATCCTGGACGCCCCCATGCTTCCCATGCACCGGCGGCGGTGCCCGCTGCGTAACGCCTTTGTTAGTAAGGGGATGCGCCGCATTCTGCCTGTGAGACCGCCAATGGGCAAAAGCAGAGGCAGAGAGGGATTTTACGGAATCGGCCACCTATACGGAGTTTTGAGTGTATACGGTCTTTCAGAATCTCGATAATTAATCAGTGAGTGCACTGGGTGGGCGAATGGCAGCACAGGGCGTACCGTATGCGCGGGACGTCACTGGGAGTGCAGGTCCAGACCTTGGCGAAGGGGGGTAGTGGTGCGGGTGGCGGCGACGCCTGAGAGGGCACTATGCGGGAATTCGACGAGGAAGAACTGCGGGCATCGCTCAAGGTCGTCTACTATGGACCGGCGCTGAGCGGCAAGACGACGAATCTGATGTACCTGCACGAGCGGCTCCCGGCCGACCGTCGTGGGGACCTGCTGACGCTCGATACGTATGAGGACCGCACGCTGTTCTTCGATCTCCTGCCCTTCTACATGCGAACCCCGAGTGGACTGCGCCTGAAGGTGAAGGTGTACACGGTGCCGGGGCAGGTGCGTTACGACGCGACGCGGAAGGCGGGGCTTCCGCGTGCAGACGGGATCGTCTTCGTTGCGGACTCGATCCTCGGTCAACAGCGAAACAACGCCGAGAGCTTCGCGAACCTCGAGAACAACTGTCGGTCTGTGGGTATAGACCTTTCCAAAGTTCCCCTCGTGGTCCAGTTCAACAAGCGAGACCTTGCCGACGTGGTACCGGAAGAGGACGCCCGTCATGTATGGGCGTCTGCGGGGGTGCCGGTGGTCTTCGCATCGGCTTTGTACGGGAAAGGGGTCGTGAAGACGTTTCACGAGATCATGAGGCGGACTTATCGGTCGTGCGAGCCGACGTTGCGACTCATGGAGAGGCACGGACTCAGTGAGGAGATGTTCATGGACGGCTTGGGGCTCAGCGATGAGTGACCCCATGGATGTGAGAAGGCTGGTTGAGGAAGCCAGGGATTCCCTGGGTCTTCTGGCGAGGATCGCCGAAGGGCAGCTGTGCGTGGAGGATGCTGATGGCGAGGTGTTGTGCACGGCCAACGGGGTGCGAGCGGGGGGAGGGTGGGTGAAGGTGCCGCTGCGTATTGAGGCGGAGAAAGTTGCGACGATCACGACACGTTGCGGGCATGCACGGCTCGTCGGCGAGCTGGCCGCGGCCATCCTGTTCGGGGTGTATCGACGTTGGTTGGTGGTGGAGGTGTACCGCGAAACGGTGACCGGCAGTTACGAGGCGCTGGCGGAGCAGAACCGACGGCTGGCGGACTTCGCGGCGAATCTGGAGGAAGAGGTCCGGGTGCGGACGCGGGAACTGGATGCGACCCACGCAAGACTGGCGAGGGAGGAGAAGGTTGCGGCGATCGGCCGGCTTTCGGCCGGCCTGGCCCACGAGTTGAATACGCCGCTGGCGTGCGTCCGCAGCAACCTGCAACGGCTTCTCGAATGGGTGCCTTTGGACGGGGAGAGCGCGGAGATGGTGCGGGAGTCCCTGGACATGACGGACCGTGCGGCGGGGATTGTGAGGGACCTGCGAGGGTTCTCGCACGTGGACGACGTGGGTCTCGTGAAGGTCGACATGAACGAGGAGATCGACCGGATCCTGGCGAGACTCCAGGTACCGGCCGGGGTGGTGATCGAGAAGAACTACGGGCAGCTGCGTCCGGTGGAGGTGGACGGGGGACTGATAACCGTGGCCCTGCTTCACCTGCTTGAGAACGCGCGTGACGCCGTGGACGGGTCGGGACGAATTGGTATTGAGACTGCAATGGAAGACGAGACCGTGGTGGTGTTCATCACGGACGACGGTCCCGGGATCCCCCCAGAGATGATGCGGCACATCTTCGACCCGTTTTTCACGACGAAGGACGTCGGGAAGGGAACAGGACTGGGATTGACAGTGGCGCAGAACATTGCCCGGGGTCACGGCGGTGAACTGACGCTGGAATGTCCGGCTGTCGGCGGCACGACCGCGAGGCTCTCAATACCGTGTGCGGCTGAGGAGGGGACGGTATGACGCCTGTGGACCTGTTGCTCGGTAAGCCGACCGCAGCTGCGGCAGCGGGGCCGCAACGGTACGCCGTTCGCCTGGTTGACGACGAGCCGGGCGTGCTGGCGTCGCTGTGCTCCACACAGCTTCTCGGGGAATGGAAGTACTCTCCCGACTGCGGAAGACCACCGGACATGGAGCTGGGATCCTGAGAGATCAAAGGAAAACGGATCGGAGCGGAAACGATGCGAAAGAACACGAGTCCGATACAGAAGACCATCCTCTGCGTGGACGACGATGCCAGCATGCGGTCGGCCCTGTGCAGACTGCTCACCCCACTGGGACACCGCATCCTCACGGCCTCCGACGGAGCACAGGCCCTCGAGACGGCCGAGGATCGACAGCCGGACCTGATCCTCCTGGACCTCATGATGCCCGGCATGGACGGCTACCAGCTGCTGAAGGCACTGCGTCAGCGGGGCCTGACCGATACCCCCGTGGTCATGCTCACGGGAAGGGATTCCGGTGAGGACATGATCAGCGGATACGAGGGGGGGGCCGTCTACTACATCACGAAGCCTTTCAAGAACGAGTACGTGCTAAACGTCGTGGAATACCTGATCGGCGACCTCGCCGAGGAAGAGCGCGAATGGCTGGAACAGAAACTGTGAGAAACCCCGAGACGCGAGAGGGAGAGGGAACGATGAATCGGGCGCGTCGGACGGGAGTGCTCATGACAGCCGTGCCGGTGTTGCCGGTCGGCCTGGTGTGGGGCCA
>DATKVD010000408.1:0-26871 GCA_035530235.1 Planctomycetota bacterium
CGTAAGCCGATCCGGAGTAGTCTCCGCAGTCATCGTCCATGTTTGCCCCGACGATGGCGGTGGTGCCGCTGACGGAAACGGAGACGCCGAACTGGTCGGCTTCCGCACCGTCGGAGGCGAGGAGCTTCTGCCGCTCGATCCACGGCACGGCATCCGCAGTCTGGATGCCCCAGGCCATCGTGACCACACCGACCAGCAGACCCGCTATGACAACACCCAATCGACGCGCTTCCATGATGCATCCCCCTCAAAGAATGAGTGCTTCCAGCCGGAGGTACTCATACTCCTAAGCTTACCTGCAAACCCCGTGCCATTCGGGCCGGTTTCTTCGTTGAATCTCTTGAACATGCGATAAGTCACGTGACCGATTGAGCTACCGTCAGGGGGAGGGATTGCTGTAAAATCTTCTCAACACGTCCAGGTCATCAGCGTGTTGATATCGCTGAACGCCGCGAGGGGCGCCGTGTCGCCGGGATCGCCCCAACAGCTTGTGCCGCAAAGGGTTACAGGGGCGTTGAATTGCAGGTACGCCGGGAAGTGGGGGAGATGGGTTTTCTGAACGTCCTCGGGTCCGAAGGCGCTCACCGCCGTCGGCCGTTGCGGGGAAACCGGCCGATAGCTCGGACCGACCCAAAACCGGACCGCATCACTCCTTTATTTGCCTCCCAAGACGGGAAAATGGGAAATTTGCACCCCTTTTTTCGCCCCTGGCGGGGGCGCCAGGGGACTTCCTTCAGAGATTTTCGTTACTGACCCTCAAATTCGTTTGCCTCCGCCCCCTGGTGGAGGCGAGGCCCGAAAAACTATGTTGAACATAGTTTTTGGCTGCAGCGGGGTGGGGGCCGTGGAACGCTTGCAATAGGGCTTCCTTTCGTCGATACTAATAAGAGCCGGGACGGGTTGAATTACCGGGGCGCTTGGAGTCTGTCATGAGTCTGCGAGCAGCGTATCGCGATTTCGCCGCGGTCGAGGGCCGGATCGGAACGGTCCGCACGCGGTGGAAGACCTTCCTGGTGCTCAAGGGACTGTTGGCGTTCGCAGTGGTGGCCCTGGGTGCGGGACTCGTGGTCGGGCTTCTGGAGGGGCTCATACACCTGCCGGTGGCGGGGCGGGTGGTGATGCTGGTGCTGGGTCTCGGGTCGCTTGCCGCTGCGCTGGGGGTGTTCGTGGCGCGGCCGGTCCTCCGTCGGCTGACCGACGAAGAGGTGGCCCGTCACATCGAGTCGGCCCTGCCGGACATCCGCAACGGGCTCATCAACGCGGTGCAACTCTCGCGCGACGAGCAGGCCCCCTCGGCGGACCTCGTGGACGCGGCGATCACCGAGACCGCGGTGGCGAGTTCGCGACACGATTTCCGCGTCGCCGTCAGTCCCGAGATGCTGAGCCGTCTGGGCATCGCCGCGGGCGCGCTCACCGTTCTGCTGGTCCTGTTCGGACTCGTCTTTCCGGGACGCCTGTCGAACGCGTGGCTGCGCGTGCTGAGTCCCACCGACGACACCCTCCCCATCGTGGGCTCGGTCGAGATCCTCGAGATGACGCCGTCGAGTTCGCCCGTCGTGGTGGTGTTCGGCGACCCGCTGGAGGTGAAGGTGAAGTACCGTGCCTCGGGCGTGCGTCCGGTGACGGCACGGATGGTGTGGGAATATTCCACGGGCGAGAAGCGGGAGGTGGAGATGTCGCCCGCGGGGTCCGATTCTGTCGACTACCGCATCCCGTCGGTCGAGGTCCCGCTCACCTACCACGTGAGGCTCAACGACACCACCTCCGCACGCTTCGACGTGCAGGTGCTCCAGAAGCCGTTCGTCGAGACCGTCGACCTGGAGTACCGCTACCCGAGGTACACGGGGGTGGAGAACCGGACGGAGACGGGGTCGAAGTTCGGCTCCATCGAGGCCCCGGCGGGGACGTACGTGAAGGTGCGGGCACACGTGAGTCGGCCGGTGATCGCCGGGGAGATCCGCTTCGCCGGCGATTCCGAAAAGGCCGTCACGCTGAGTGCCGTCGACAAGGGACGCGTCGTCGAGGGACTCCTCTACGTCCACCGTCACCAGAGCTATGCGTTCTACCTGGTGGACCCGTCGGAGCGCGGCAGCCGCGAGACCGGTCAGCGCGAGATCCGCTGCATCCCCGACCGCAACCCCGTCGTCGACATCCTCTCGCCCCCGCGCGACACCGGCGCCTCGCCCGGAGACACCGTCACGCTCGCCGTCCGATCCTCGGACGACTACGGACTCAAGGACGTCACGCTGCACCTCAAGCGCAACGACGAGAAGCCCGTCACGCTCGCCGCGTGGACCCGCTTCGAGAACGTGAAGACCGACACCGCCACCTACGCGCTGGAGCTGAAGACGGACGGCTACAAGACGGGCGAGGTGCTGTCGATCTACGCGACGGTGCGCGACAACTGCGAATTCGTGGACCCGGCGTCGCCGCCCGGCGCGCCCACGTGGCACACGGTCACCTCCGCCACACGGCTCATCACCGTGCGCGACCGTGAGGAGGAGTCGCGGAAGATCTCCGAGGACGTGCGGTCGTGGAAGGAGCGGCTGGAGGAGATCCTGCGCATCCAGCAGAAGGCCCGTGCCGCCGCCACCACCCTCACACCCCAGATGGACCCGGCCGACGTGCGCAACCGCTCTGCGGACGTAAGTCGCGACCAGTACACGGTTTACGAGCGCACGATGGTCGTCGTGGACGACATGGGCAAGCTTGAGGGCGAAGCCGCACGCGTCGCACGCATCACGCTCGCGATGCTCGCCCGGAACGAGATGGCCTCGGCGCTCAAGCTCGCCGGCGACATCGCGAAGCTCCAGAACCTCGCGACACTTGCCGTCCCGCGGGACGAACTCATCACCACGCAGGACAAGATCATCGCCACCCTGAAAAAGGTGCTCGACATCCTCCCCGAGATCGAGAAGGAAATGCTCGGCGAGGGCGCCGACGAGACCGGCACCGACATGCCCTCCGACGCCCGGAAGCAATGGAAGGACCTCGCCGAGAAACTGAAGGAGTTCATCGACCAGCAGAAGAAGATCGTCGCCCAGAGTGAAGACCTGGCCAAGAAACCGGTGGACGATTTCACCGCCGACGACGGGGACAAGCTCAAGGAACTCGCCGCGGTCGAGGACGAGTGGTCCAAGTTCATGAAGGAGATCCACAAGGATCTCTCGAAGCTGCCGAACCAGGACTTCTCGAACCCGAGTCTGCTGAAGGAGCTGCTGGAGGTGCAGTCGGACGTGGAGAAGGCGGCGGACGCGTTGACGCGCAAGGAGGTCGAGCTGGCGGTGCCCCTGGAGCAGGCGGGCGTCGAGAACGCCGAGGAGCTGACCACGCACATCGAGAAGTGGCTGCCCGACTCGGCCGACCGTGACCAGTGGAAGATGGAGGAGCCGCTGGAGGACCTCGAGACCCCGATGGCGGAGCTGCCCAAGGAGCTGGAGGACATCGTCGGGGACCTGATGGAGGACGAGGAGGACCTGTTCGAGGAGGTGGAGGACGCCTCGAGTGCCTGGGCCGATTCGATCGACAAGGGTGCCGGGTGGGACGCGATGGACGGTCCCATCTCGAACATGTCCGCACAGGGGGTGACGGGGAACCGTCTGCCGAATTCATCCGAGATCGGCGGCCGCTCGGGCGAGGGCCGCACCGGCAAATCGGGCGGCGAGATGGTGGAGGAGGAGGCGACCGGCAAGGGCGGACGACGGACGCCCACGCGGCTGACCCCCGACCCGTATGAGTCGGGAGAGGTGAAGGACAGTTCGAAGGACCCGGCGGGCGGCTCGACCGGCGGCGGGAAGGTCTCGGGCGGCTCGGCCGAGGGCCTCGAAGGTCCGGTGCCGCCGCCGCTGGCCAGGAAGATGGAGCGGCTCGCCGGAAAGCAGGCCGACCTCCGCAACCGCGCCGAGCGCGTCGCCGTCGCCTTCAAGGTCCTCAACTATCCCACCACCGACGCCGACAAGCTCGTCACCGACATGAAGGACGTCGAGGACGACCTCAAGAACTACCGATACCAGAACGTCCTCCGGAAGAAGCACGTCCTCCTCAAGGGACTCCAGACCGCGAAGCTCATGCTCCAGAACCGCATCGCCGTCGGCAAGGACTTCACCGCCACACTCCCTCCCGAGATCCAGCGCGAGATCATGGACACCGTCGAGCAGCAGCTGCCCCCCGAATACCGTGAACTCGTCCAGAAATACTACGAGAGCCTCTCGGAGAAGTAGCCCGCACCGTGGTCCCGTCGCAGTGTCTTCGTGACACGGGCCCATCGGGCCGCAACCAATACGTGTCGCCCGCACCCGGGAAACGGAAAAGAGGAGCCGGGATGAAACGACTCAACGCATCTCCCCTCTCCAGAGCCGTGCAGGCCGGCATCGCTCTGGCGCTTCTGGCGCTGGTGGTCTGCGTCGTGCTGCCGACGGCCGCCCCGGGGGGCGACGAGCCGCCCGCGCCGGCCGCGAAGAAAGGGGCCCTGCTGATCACCATCGTCTACGACAACTATCCGTTCGACGAGCGACTGGAGACCGACTGGGGGTTTGCCTGCGTGGTCGAGGGCACGGAGAAGACGATCCTCTTCGACACCGGCGGCAAGGGCGACGTGCTCCTGGGGAACATGCGGAAGCTGAAGATCGACCCGAAGACGATCGACGCCGTCGTGCTGTCCCACGGACACACCGACCACACCGGGGGACTCGAGGCCTTTCTTCAGGCGAACGGCGGCGTGAAGGTCTTCATCCCGAAGGCGTTTTCCAAACGACTGGAAGCGGTCGTGCGGAAGTCGGGCGCCGCGCTCGTGGAGACGGAGGGACCGACGAAGATATGCGAAGGCGCCTGGACGACCGGGGTGCTTGACGGGGCGATCCCCGAGCAGGGGATCTACCTGAGCTCCGCCGGGGGACCGGTGGTCGTGACGGGCTGTGCCCATCCGGGCATCGTGAAGCTGGCGGCGGCCGCGAGGGCCCACGCCCGGAAACCCGTCTTCGTCGTCCTCGGCGGGTGGCACATGGGCGGCGCGTCGCGCCCGCAGATCCAGACGGTCATCGAGGGACTGAAGGGTCTGGGTGTCCGGCGGGTTGCACCCACGCACTGCTGCGGGAATGACACGCGACGGCTGATGAAGGAGGCCTTCGGCGAGGGATATATGCCGTCGGGCGTCGGCGCCCGGCTCCCCTTCGAGGATCAAAGGGACCAGGTCCCTCTGGGGCAATCGCTTGACGGCCTCGTCTGCGGGCCGTAGAATTCGCCGAGCGTCGGTCGTTCCGAGGCGCAACACCTTACGGAGAAAGCCCATGCGACGCCTGAGAACCCTCCGTTTCGTCGGTTGTCTGGTGGGGATCTGCCTGATGCTGTCGTCCGGTGCCGGTGCACAGGAGGCGACGTCCTTCCTCCTGTCGAGCTTCGAGCCGGGCGGCCCGGCCTGGGTGAAGACCAGCGGACAGGTCGTTACCGAGCACGCCACCGACGGTCGGCACGCCGTGATGCTCGAGTCGAACCCGACGGGCTATCCGAACCTCGTCGTCGAGGACGGCGCGGCGCTCCGTCGGTTCAGGGACTACGTGCTCCTCAAGGTGGACGTCTTCAACCCGCAGGGAATGCCGGTGAAGTTCGGCGTGCGCGTCGACGACGCGAAGAGCAACTCCTACGGCACGCGCTACAACGACGACGGGATGGTGGCGGCGCCCGGACGGTCGACGCTCGAACTCAACCTCACCGGTCTCACCCGCTCCATGGCACGCAACTTCCTCGAACGCGACAAGCTCGACCTCGCACAGCTCCGTCTGGCGATGGTCTTCCTGCACCCGCGCAAGGACACCGTCCGGCTCTACTTCGACAACGTGCGTCTGGAGGGGTCGGGACTGCCGACGGTCGAGGGGCTGCGGGCGTTCGACTTCGGTCCGGCGAAGAGCGCGGTCTATCCCGGGTTCGAGCAGGTGCACGAGGGGATGCGGTGGGACGAGGCCCGCGGGTTCGGGTGGGTGAACCCGGTCTCGTTCCGCCGGCTCTTCACCCCGGACGACCTCGGCTCGGACTTCGGCCGGGGGGACGAGTTCCGCGTGAAGCTCCCCGACGGCGCCTACGAGGTCAACCTTCAGATCGACGTCTACGGCGAATGGCACTCGCTCTATCACTACCGCTGGCGGGAATTGCTGCTCAACGGCGAGCGCGTCTTCCGCGAGGACTTGACGCCGAAGGAGTTCATGGAGAAGCGCTATTACGCCCACGAGGACGCCGAGGACCTGCCCGGCGAGGACGTGTGGGAGAAGTTCGTCACGCCCGTCAACCGCATCCGACGACACACCGTGCGTGTGACCGACGGGCTCCTGCGCGTCGCGCTCAAGAGCGACAACCCGATGGGACAGACCATCACCTTTCTGGTGGTCTATCCGGAATCGCAGGCGGCCGCCGGGCGGAAGTGGATGGACACCCTGGACAAGGTCCGCCGCGAGCGGTTCAAAAACGCGATGGCCGTCGGCCTGCCCCCCACGCCTGCCGCGATGGGATACATGGTGGGGAACCAGCCCCGTTTCCTGCTCTTCACCCGTCACACCAGCCTGGATATCCCGGTCAACGCCGTGCCGACGCGGGAGGAGCAGGAGCTTACCCTGCACATCCAGGCCGCGCAGGGCGAACGGGAACACCTCCAGTTGGGTCTCTATCCCGCCGGCGACGTCAAGGGGCTGCGCGTCACGGTCTCCGACTTCGAGAACGACCGCGGCGACACCGTTCCCGCCTCGGCGGTGAAGGTCCGGAAGGTGCGGAACTTCCTCAAGCGCATCGGTCCCTCGGCCGAGGGACGCATCCTTCCGTATCTCCTCCAGGACTTCGACACGCTGGACCTGGCGCGCGGCCTCAGACGTGCGATCTGGCTCACCGTGACGGTCCCGAAGAACGCACAGCCGGGGGAGTACGCCGGGACGATCCGGATCATGCCCGCCGAGGGGGAGAAGGACCCGGTGCAACGCCGGCAGTCGACGACGTCGATCCGACTCACCGTTTTCCCGTTCAAACTCGAGCGGGCTCGGTCCATCACGCTCTCGGCGACCGGGACGACGGCGGGTCACTGGCGCGGGTGGTTCCCGGAACTCGAAGACGACTGGTGGGAGACGGCCGAGGTGGTGATGAAGGACCTGGCCGACCACGGGATGAACGCGGTGACGGGCGGACCCGGCGCCCGGCTCAAGGGCGTCACCGACGGCAAAGCGGACATCGATTACGCCGACATGGACCGCTGGCTCGCGCTCGCCGTCAAGCACGGGCTCACCCACCCGGGCGACAGCTACCAGGGGCTCGCCATCCGCGGCGTCCCGCAGGACCAGTCCCGCGACTGCATGCGCATCAACGAGCAGACCTCACGCCGGCAGTTCGGCGTCGGCTACGAGGAACTCATCCGGATCGTCTATGCCGACGTGGCGAGGCACGCGAAGGAGAAGGGCTGGCCGCCCAGGGTGTATTACCTCCTCGATGAGCCGAGGCCCGACTACGGAAACGTCGGCCCCGCCATCGAGCTGACGAAGCTCTACGCCAAGGCGGCCCCGGGGACGCTCTTCTCGGGTTACTACTCGCTCGGCGGCGGCCGGGAGCCGCTCTTCGAGACGATGCCGGTCTCGATCGCCCACTTCAAGGCCCAGGCGGCGGAATTGACGACGAAGGCCGGCAAGCAGCTCTGGGACTACGACGGCAACCGCGTGCGGCACAACATCGGCCGGTGGGCCTTCAAGGCGTCGAAGGCCGGACTCAAGGGATACCTGCGCAACGGCTACATGTACGTCAACTGCAACCCCTACTTCGACTTCTCGGAGGACGAGGGGTCGTGGGCGTGCGTCTATCCCTCCAGGCACGGCCTCAATGCGACGGTGGGCTGGGAGCGCACGGGACAGGGGGCGAATGATTTTGCGTACATGGAGATGCTGGATCAACTCATAGGCAGGGCGCGTGCGGCGGGCCGCGCAAAGGCCCAGGCCGATGCCGCCGAGACGTACCTGAAGACCTCGCTCGCGAAAATCGACCTCGACGACCGGAACAGCGCGACGCTGACGCCGGACGAGTGGGACACGTTCAAGCGCACCCTCGCCGGACACATCGTCGCGCTCAGGAAGGCGTTGGGGGAGTAGCCGGGCTCATTGTCATTCTGAGGAGTCCCGATTTATCGGGACGACGAAGAATCTGGCTGCACGTGCCCGGAAAGCGCAGGGAGTCCGGCCAAGCGGTGGCACTCCCGGCATTCGGGGCCAGATTCTTCGCCCCGACTCGTCGGGGCTCAGAATGACAGTTCGTTGGTTCCTTGGAGAGGAGTGAGAGAAACCATGATGCGCACGATGAGAATGGTGGCGGTTTCGGTGGTGTTGGGTCTGGCGTGTGCGGGTGCGTTCGCGCAGACGGACGTCAAGACGCAGCTCCTGACGGGGTTCGAGCCCGGGGAGAAGACGAAGGTCGAGGCGGACGGTGAGGTGGTCACGGAGCACGCCACCGAGGGAAAGCACGCCCTCAAGATGGAGAACCACGGACAGGGCTTCACCGCGGTGCGCATCACCGACCGTGAGGTGCTGCGGCAGTTCAAGGACTACGTGCTCTTGAAGGTGGACGTCTTCAACCCGCAGGACCGTGTGGTGCGGTGCTGCATCCGCATCGACGACGCCGAGAGCAAGGGCTACGGCACCCGCTACAACGACGAGAACTTCGTCGCCCCGCCGGGTGAGTCGATGATGGAACTCAACATCACGAGCCTGCTCAGGTCGAGCTCCAAGAACTTCGCCGCCCGCGACAAGCTCGACAACTCACGGCTCACCCTCGTCAACGTCTTCATGGGTCCCCAGAAAGAGTCCACGGTGCTCTACTTCGACAACCTGCGGCTCGAGAGCTCGGGTCTGTCGGAGGTCCCGGGACTCCGGGCGTTCGATTTCGGCCCGGCGAAGAGTGCCGTCTATCCGGGGTTCGAGGGTGTCAACGAGAAGATGCCCTACGACGAGGCGCGCGGCTTCGGGTGGAACGGTGCCGAGAGCACCGACCGTGTCTACACCCCCGACGACCTCACCGCCGACTTCATCCGGGGCGGCGAGTTCCGTGTGGACCTGCCGAACGGCGCCTACGAGGTCCAGCTCTGCATCGACCCCTACGGGGCCTGGCACCGCTACCCCACCTTCAGGTGGCGCAAGCTCACCCTGAACGGCAAGACCGTCCTCGACGAGAAGATGACGGGGGAGGAGTTCCTGAAGAAGCACTACTACCTTCACGAGGAGGACGAGGACCTGCCCGGTGTGGACGTGTGGGACAAGTACGTGAAGCGGCGGAACGTCAACCGACGGTTCGAGACGGAGGTGACCGACGGCAAGCTGACCGCTCGGCTCGACTCGGACGACAAGCACGGGAAGCCGTTCCTGTGCCTGGTGGTCTACCCGAAGTCACAGGCGTCCCGCGGCCGACGGTGGATGGCACAGCTCGACGCGATCCGTCGGGAGCGCTTCCGACGGAACCTGTACGTCATGGTGCCGAAGCCGAAGCACCCCGCACCGGCGACGGTCTCTCCGGCACAGCGGGCGTTCGGGTTCCTCACGTTCGTCCGGCACACCGAGGAGGACGTCACGGTGCACGCGTGTCCGAGTGAGGCGGAGACCGCCGGGCCGCTCACCATCGACGCGGCCCGCGGCGAGCGTGAGCACGCACAGCTCGGCGTCTACACCTTCGGCGCCCTCGAGGACTTCACCGTCACCGTGTCGGACCTCGTGCAGCCGACGGGTGCGAAGATCCCGGCGTCCGCCGTCCGCGTGAGAAAGGTCCGGAACTTCCTCAAGCACCCGGGACGCATGCGGGCCGGGGAGATCCTCCCCTACATCCTCCTCGATTTCGACAAGCTCGACCTCATCCCGGGCGTCACCCGAGGCATCTGGCTCACCGTGACCGTCCCCGAAGACGCCGCCGCCGGCACCTATGCAGGGACCGTGCGCCTGGGCAACGCCCTCCGCGGCAAGAACGTCCCCCTCACCGTCACCGTGTGGCCCTTCACCCTCGAGAAGGCGCAGAACATCACGCTCAGCGTCACCGGGGCCACGCCCGGACCGTGGGACTACTGGTACACGGAACTCAGTGAGAAGCGGTGGCAGGCGGCCGAGACGGTGATGAAGGACCTCGCCGACCACGGGATGAACGCCGTCACCGGCGGACCCGGGGCCGTTCTCAAGGGCATCGATAACGGCAAGGCCGTCATCGACTATGCCGAGATGGACCGCTGGCTGGCCCTGGCGGTGAAGTACGGTCTCACCATGCCCGGCGACAGCTACCAGGGACTGGACGTCCGCGGTATCCCACGGAACAGCCGGAAACTGGAGGCCAACGAGACGTTCGCACGTGACAAGTATGGCGTGTCGTATGCCGAGCTGATCCGCATCGTCTTCGAGGACGTGACGCGTCACGCGAAGGAGAAGGGCTGGCCGCCGAGGGTGTATTACCTGCTGGACGAGCCACGGCCGGAGTGGGGGAACATCGAGTCGGCGCTCGAGATGACGAAGACCTGGGTGAACGCCGCCCCGGGCGTGCTCTTCTCCGGATACTACACCACGGGGCAGGGACGCGATCCCTACTTCGAGACGATGCCGGTGAACATCTCGCACTTCAGCAATCGCGCGCTCGAACTGACCCGGGGTGCCGGCAAACAGCTCTGGGACTACGACGGCAACCGTGCACGACACAACATGGGCCGATGGGCCTTCGCCGCCGCACGCGCCGGTCTCAAGGGATACCTCCGCAACGGATACATGTACTGCAACTCCGACCCCTACTTCGACTTCTCCGACGACGAGGCGTCCTGGTGCGTGGTGTATCCGTCGAAGCACGGCATCAACGCGACGGTGGGCTGGGAACGCACCGGACAGGGCGCCAACGACTACCGCTACCTCGA
Source organism: Planctomycetota bacterium (assembly GCA_035530235.1). GTDB lineage: Bacteria > Planctomycetota > DG-23 > DATKVD01 > DATKVD01 > DATKVD01. The sequence goes on from DATKVD010000408.1 coordinate 10,889, forward strand.
GATGCTGGACCGGCTGGTGAAGGCGGCCCGGGCGGCGGGCAAGGCGAAGGCGGAAGCCGACGCGGCCGAGGCTTACCTCAATCAGACGCTGGCACCCGTCGACCTGGAGAAACGCGAGACCGCGAACTTGAAGCCCGAGGAGTTCGACGTCTTCAAGCGCACCCTCGCCCAGCACGTCATCGCACTGAAGAAGGCGCTGGGTGAGTGAGCTGTTCTCCCCCTGAAAGGGGGAGGGGGCTCTTTCCCCGGGAGGGGGGGGTGCCCCGAGCGAAGGGATGCAGGCATGAGAAACACACTTGCCCTTATCGTGCTCTGTAGTTGCGTCATTCCAGCGGGGGTGTCCGCCGCGGAGAAACCCGTCCTCGTCGTCTACGACTTCACCTCCACGGACGACGGCGGGAAACTGGGGCAGTGGGTGGCCGAGATCGTCCGGGGTCACGCGATCCGCAGCGGACGATACATCGGCAACCCGAAGATCACCGTCGACGAAGTGCTCGCCGAGCGCGAGTTCAGGGCCGCCGTCGACACGCCGCCGGACGTGCTCGCGAAATTCACCCGGGACGCCTTCGACGCGGACATCTTCGTCTATGGAAGTGCCACGACGCGCAATGAAGACGACATCGAGGTCCTGTTCCGTGTCTATCGCGCGACAAAAGAGGGCACGGCGGCGAAGATATGCGACGAGAAGCGACAGTGTCCGGGCAAGCGATACGTCCCCCTGGCCGTCGACGAGATCCTCAACACCGCCGCCGGCATGAAGGACCCCCCGACCGAGTGGCGGCTCCTCGCGGACGAACTCTCCGCCTTCTCGAAGGCGCTCGCGGCCGCCGCCGACGGCAAACTCGATGCGACCGACTGGCGTCAGCAGGTCCTCGCCTGGCAGGACAAGTTCGACTGCCGCTACCGGAACGTCACCGCCCGCACGCACGTCGATTACGCCAGCAAGGCGCTCCTCGACTACTACGAGGAGGTCTGCCACTATCACGTTGAACTCGTCAAGGAGCTGACCGCGGGCGACGTGGCGAAGGCGCGCGGGAGGGGGCGGCACCTCGGCGCGCTCGCGGAAGGCGTCTCACGGTCCATCGTCTACTGGCTGGACGATGCCGCGGCTGAAGAGCGCTGGAAGACCGCGAAGAACCTCGTCATGAACGGCGGCTTCGAATTCGGGCAGAAGACCCCCGCCAACTGGGCGCCCCTGAAGGAGCACATGTCGTGGGTCGCCGACCCCGACGGCAAGTCGGGCAAGGTGGTGAAGTTCGACATGCCCGAGGACGTGGCGGCCACCTACGGGATGCTCCTCTACTCGCAGCCGTTCAAGGTGGAGGTGGGGGCGACGTATCGTCTGCGCTGGCGGTTCAAGACGATGGCCCCGGCGGTGAAGCTCTTCATCAAGGGATACGACGCATTCGACGCGAACGCCGGCTTCGACGCACAGGACCGTGAGGTGTGGCGGTCGCGCAAGGACCCGCAGTACGGCGAACGCGTCGTCCAGGACTACAACAGGGAGGAGTGGACCCCCTACGGGCACGACTTCGTCCCGTACGTGCGGTTCCCGCGGAAGCGCGGCGAGGGGTTCAGCACCTACGCCAAGGCCGCCAACCAGCCTCGATACCTCAGGCTGATGCTCTACGCCTACTGGCCCAGGGGCGTGGTCTACTGGGACGACATCGACGTGAGGAAGATCAAGGACGCGCCGGTGAGACCGAAAACCCAGGTCCCGAATCCCGGTGACCCGTAAGGAGAGACCATGCCGGCGAGAGCGGCCCTGTGTGTGATCGGCGTGATGCTTGCCGCCCTGGCCGCGTCGTCACAGGCGAGGGGGGACACACCCGGGCCCACCGGAAGCACCGCGCCGGTGCTCGAACCCCTGGTCAAGGAGGAAGGACTCAAGCGCGTCGAGATCGACGCGCCCGGCGAGTTCCTCGAATCGAACGTGCACTACGTCCTCACGAAAGACATCACTGCGCCGCGCGACGCCCTCCGCTTCGGCAGGCCCTGGGACAAGCGCGTCGCCAACTGCATCATCGACCTCAACGGTCACACCGTCACCTATAACGACGAGGGCTACACCCCCGACTTCAAGAGCGTGTGTCATGGGATCTTCGTCTTCGGGACGGGACCGGTGGTGATCCGGAACGGGACGGTTCTCCAGGGCAAGGGACGTGACGCCGGGTGTGACGCGCTAAACCTCAACGGGGCGCTGTGCGACGTATCCGGTTTAACCGTAAAGGTTTACGGCGCGGGGTGCACCGCGATCGCCCGTGCCGGGGGCGGAAAGGGCGGTCGCATCCACGACAACTACATCGAGGTCCACGGCACGAGCGTCACCCGGTGGAGTGGGGCGCCCGCCGGCATCGCACTCAGTTACGCCGGTCCCGACTGGGAGGTCTACAACAACACCATCGTCGGCGGACACTACTGCATCGGCGTCCAGGCCAACGCGCGGCCGCGACAGGACACCGCCGCCAGAATCCACCACAACCGGCTCATGCCCAGACGCACCCCGGGGGTCAAGTCCCCCCACGCCGTCTTCATCTACACCGCCGAGAAGAACGAGATCTACGAGAACCTCATCGACGCCATCGACGCCCGGGGCATCAACGTCCAGATGGGCTCGAAGGACAACCACGTCCACCACAACCTCGTCGCCGCCCGGTACACCCGTGACGCCCGCGGGGCCGGCGGCTACGACGAGAACCGCTGCTACGGTTACTGGGAGCGCTCGGGCGGCAAGAGCGGCAACCGCGTCACCCATAACATCTTCATCGTCAACAACGCCACCACCGGCGATGCGACCTCCAGCACCATCGGACTCATCGTGGGGACCGGCGTCAACTACCCGGAGGCGCTCCTGACCGGCGAGTACTCGGGCAACGTCGTCCTCTGCCACCACGACGATCGCACCAGGCCCGTCACCGGCATCGAGCTGAAGCGCTGTGGTGACGGTGTGGTGGTGTCCGGCAACCGCATCGTGGCACGCACCGTCGGCATCTGCGTCGAGGGGAACTCCTCCGGGGTGAAGGTCTCGAACAACACGGTCCTCAGACCCGCGGACGCCGACGCGGGATGGAAGGCGCTCGACGGCGACGACCTCGCAAGGTGCGCCGTCACGGACAACCGGGAGCTGCGGCTCGCGAAGGACAAGGACGCCCCCGCACCGCCCGCCGGACTCGAGGTCATCGAGCGTCCCGGGGCGGTCGAACTCCGCTGGAAGCGGAGCACCGAGGACGACCTGGCGGGCTACCGTGTCTGGCGGGACGGAAAGCCCGTGGACGTCCCGCTGCGCTGCGCCCCCTTCTGGGTGGACCTCGACGTAAAGGCGGGACAGGCCTACAGATACGCCGTCACCGCCGTCGACCTCTCGGGCAACGAGAGTCCTCCCTCGGCCCCGGTCGCCGTCACCCCGGCCGACCGGTAGCCGCGCCGGGGTGTGACGGGGTGGCGGCCGCTTCAGTCTCTCCTGACGGCGTGGACCTCGACGGCGGCGAACCGTCCGTCGCCCGAGACGGCCATTCCCGGGACGTCGTAGAACGTCTCGCGTCCGAAGGTGGCGACCTCGCGCCTGCGGCCCTCGGGGGTGATCCTCTCCATGCGGACGCCCCTGCCGATGCGGATGAGGGCGAGGACCTCGTCACCGTTCGGGTGCCAGCCCACCCACGCCACCTCGCCGCGCGGACGGATGACCGTCTCCGTGCCGGCCGACACGTCGGTAAAGACGATGTGGTCCTCGTGCTCGCCTCGAAGCGCGACGAGCGTCTTCCCGTCCGGCGACAGGTGTGTCGCGTGCACCTCGCCCGCCGGGAAGAACACCTCGTCGACGACGGTGCGGATCTCACGGCTCTCCGGGTCGATGAGGAGCACGGAGCGGGTCTCGCCGTCGTCGGTGGGCACGGACGCCAGGAGTGCGGGCCCCGGCATGCCGGCCGCCCTGGCCGCCCACGCGAAACCCGTGCACGTCACGGGAAGCGCCGTGTCCGCCGCGTCCTCCGACGCCGACGACACCACGTGCAGGCTTCCCTCGGCCGCCGACAGGATGTCCGGGAGTTCCTCGTCGAGCACCGGCACACCCAGGACGGCGAGGAGACGTCCGTCGGGCGACCAGTCGTGACGTGCGGCCAGACGTGCCTCCAGGGTGATCACCCGTCGACGCCTCTCCGTGTCGAGCGTCGAGACGAAGACCGAGCAGCACGACTTCTCCTCGTCGGTCCCCTCGACCGGGCGGCTGAGGAAGGCGATGCGGTCGTCCACCGGCGACCAGACCGGCATGAACTCGTCGAGGCAGGAGACGGTGCTGAGTCGGTGGAGTCCGCCCCCGGCGACGTCGGCGGCCAGGACGATCCGTGTGCCGTCGTCCGGGTGACTGAAGGCGATCCTGCACGAGTCGGGCGACCAGCTGGGGGCCTCGGCGAACGACGTCCGCAGGAACTGCCGACGCCAGGGGCCGTCCGGCTCCACCAGCACCACCGACTGGAGCGTCTCCACCGAGTGACACAGCGCCAGGCGCGAGGCGTCGGGCGACCACACCGGCGAGAAGGCGTCGCCCCTTTCCGGACCCGTGTGCCGGGCCTCGCCCGTCTCGAGGTCCACCAGGATCACCTGCTGCACCAGTCCCGTCATCTCGAGTTCGTCCGCCGTCGGCAGCGGCTCGTCGCCCAGGTGCGTCGAATACCGGGGCGGCAGCGCGTCGAGGTAGTCGGCGTAGTCACTCTCCTCGAGCGGCAGGAACATCTCCGCACACCGCTCGCACAGGTGCCGGTCGTAGGAGAGGCCGCGCCGGATCTCGGTGATATGGATCGTCGCCTCGTTGTCGCAGGTGTCGCATTTCATCGGACGCCTCGCCGGCCCCTGGAGGCCGCTATCCCGGTAGGAGGTCAGACATTCCTGTCTGACGCCGTTTCATGACAGGCAAGAATGCCTGTCCTCCTATATACTCTCTGCGCGCTCACGCAGGGCGAGGAACATCGCGTAATCACCCGCTGTGAGTTCGCCCAGCCGGATGTCGGGCTTGATGGTGGGGCCGTGGAAGTCGGAGCCGGCCGTCACCAGGAGTCCATGGTCACGGGCGCAGCGTTCGTATCGTTCGACGTCCTCCGCGGTGTGCGTCGGGCAGTAGACCTCGATGCCGTCGAGCCCGACGGGCACGAGCCTGTCCACGAGTCCGGCGGGTGTCCGTCCCGGGTGTGCGAGGACCGCGGCGCCGCCCACCTCGTGCACCAGTGCCACCGCCTCGATGGTCGTGAGCGTCTCGAGTTCCACAAAGGCCGGGCCGCCCGCACGGAAGTGGTCCCAGTAGAAATTATAGGTCGGCGAACCCGACCTGTCACCCGTGATGTATCTCGCGAACCGGGGATTATCGAGGTTGGCCGGGTGGCTCATGAGCGCCGAGAAGACGGCCGCACTGGTGGGATGCCGGCCGGCGGCCGTTTCCACCACGTCCTCGAACTCGATTTCGAAGCCGATCTCACGCAGCCGTCGGACGCGCCCCCGGGCCTGTTCGACGAGCTTCGCGCCGATCCACTCGAGGACCTCAAGGAGCCTGGGTGAGCGCCAGTCCGGAAAATAGCCCAGGAGATGCGGGTCGTGGCCTTCGAGCCCCGTGGTGATCTCGACCGCCGGGGCGAAGTCGATGCCGAATTCCCCCGAGAGCCCGACGCCCTCGTCGAGTGACCGGACTGTGTCGTGATCGGCGAAGGCGACGGCACGCAGGCCCAGCGCCTTCACCGCTTCGAACACCTCGCGCGGGGACAGCTCCCCGTCCTGACTGGCGGTCGTGTGGATGTGGAGGTCGATGTCGGTCATGTCACGGCATTCAGTCTGTAGCGTGGGGACCTGTGCCCCGCGCGGCTGATGCGGAGGACCGACGCGGCCCACAGGTGGCCGCGCTACACCGTGATGCCGAGGAGTTCCGGGAGTTCCGCGATGGTTTCCAGGAGCGCCACGGGTTCGGTTGCTTCGAGTTCGTCGCGTGTGCCCGTCCCGCCCAAGACCAGGACGTACGGCATCTCACAGGACCGGGCGAACTGCACGTCGGTCAGCGTGTCGCCGACGTAGAGCGAATCGTCCGACGTCGCGTCGAGTGCGTCCATGGCTTTTCGCAGCATGTCGGGGTGGGGCTTCAGCTTCGGGACGTCGTACGCCCCCAGGATCACGTCGAAATACCGGGAGAGGTCGAGGTGGTCGCAGAGGCTGCGAAGCGTCTCGCCGGGCTTGTTCGAGCAGAGTCCCATCCGATGTCGACCATCCAGGGCGTCCAGGGTCTCGCGCGCGCCGGGCATCAGCGTCGACCCGTCCATGTAGATCTTCAGGTAGCGGTCACGGAAGACCGTGATGGCTTCCTCGAGGTTCTCCGCGCCGAGGTGTTTCGTGAGCGTCACTTCGAGTCCGATGCCGACGAACGGCCGGATCTCGTCGACCGTCCTCTCGCGTCTTCCGAAGTGACGGAACACGGTGTTGAAGGCCTCGGTGACGGGGACGTAGGAATCGCCGACGGTCCCGTCGAAGTCGAAGATGAGATGGCGGATGTGGTCGAAGTCCAAGGACGCTTCCCCCTCGGGTCTCTGTTTCGCGACGGTGGGACGGGACGGTCATTCCTCGACGACGGTGCAGGTGACGCCGGGGGAGGGGACGGGGTGGATGACCTCGGCGGCGCCGTGTGCCTTGAGGGCCTCGATCATGCGGTCCGGCTCGAAGGTGAGTGCGATGATGGTCCCGCCGCCGCCTGCACCGGCGAGCTTGGCGGCCAGTGCCCCGTTGGCCCGGGCGACCGTGATGAGGGCGTCGTTCTCCTCGCCACTTGCCCCCAGACGCTGCTGGATGCGGTGGTTCTCGTTCATCAGCATCGCCAGGGACCGCCAGTCCCCGTCGATGAGTGCCCGCTTCCCGCGCTGACACAGCCTGGCGATACGACGGTACCCGTCCACCACGTCCCGGTCGCCGTCGAGCCACCGGTCACGGATGGGTTTCAGGATGGCCCCGGACACCCGCTTTTTTCCCGTGTGCACCACGACCAGCGGCAGGGCGGTCGCGCAGTCGGTCAGCGGCTCGACGGTGGCATACAACTCGTCGTCCAGGTCACGGTAGAGTTCCTTGCCGCGGAAATCCATGTAGTTGATGCCCCCGAAGACGGTCATGTACTGGTCCTGGTAGCCGCACTGGATCTTGAGGTAGTTGAGCTCGATGACCCGGAGCATCTCGGCGAGGTAATGCCGGTGATGTTCACGACCGAGGAGCTTGAGGACCGAGGCGAGCACACACACGAGCACCGCGGTGGAGCCCGCCAGGCCGGCGTTCAGGGGAACCTCCGTGGTGACGTCCATGTGGAACTTGAGGTCGTGACGCTTCAGGAACGACAGCACCGCCCGGAGACAGTCGAAGTAATCCTCCTGGAGGTGGTAGTCGGCACGGGTCTTGAACGCGGCGGTCTGACCGGCCACGGTGACGGAGAGTTCGTCGGCGGGGGTCGTGAGTGTGACGTGTGCCCGCTCGGCCAGAGAGCAGGAGATGACGCACCCGCCGTAGCCGTCCGTGGGATTGCCGACGACGCCACAGCGTCCCGGGGCCGAGACCTCGATGCGCATCACATCTCTCCCGTCATCTTCTTGGTGAGGTACTGTCTGAGGGTGTATCCGTACTTCTCGTCGTCCATGGCGAAATCGACGAAGGCCCGGAAGTAGCTCTCGAAGTTTCCGATGTCGTATCGTCGTTCCCCCTCGGCCAGGGGGACGGCGATGACCTTCCTCTGCTGGTTGACGAGGTTGCGGATGGAGTCGGTGATCTGCATCTCGCCGGCGGAATCGGGAACCGTCCGACGGATGGCCTCGAAGATTTCCGGGGCGAAGACGTACCGTGCGGCGATCGCCTTGCTGGAGGGGGCACGTCCGGGCTGGGGTTTCTCCACCAGGTTTTTCAGCTCGAAGAACTCGCCCTCGGCGTCGGTCTTGGGCTGGACGATCCCGTAATGGTGGGCCTGGTCGGCCGGGACGTCCTCCACCGCGATGGTGGCCGCCGCCCCTTCCCGTTCGTGAATCTCCAGCATCCGCATCAGGAACGACCCCTCCTCGTCGTGCCAGATGATCGAATCGCCCAGTGACACCACGAAGTGCTCGTCCCCCACGAAGTCCTCCGCCATGCCGATGGCGTGTGCCAGACCCTTCGGGGTGCTCTGACGCACGTAGAGGAAGCTCACCCCCATCTCCTCGTAGTCCAGTTCCTGGACGATCTCTCCCTTCTCCGACTGGATGAGTCTCTGGATGAGGTCGGGGTCACGGTCGAAGTGGTTCTCGATGGCGAACTTGTCGCGACCGGTGACGAAGCAGATCTGCTTGAGCCCGGCCCGCTGGGCCTCCTCCACCACGTACTGCACCACGGGCTTCCGTCCCACCGGCAGCATCTCCTTCGGCTGACTCTTCGTCACGGGCAGAAGCCGCGTCCCGGCACCGGCGACCGGAATCACCACCTTGCGAATGTTCATCGAAATCTCCTCCATTAGTGCAGTGTGCCTCGAATGATAACGGTGCGAACGTCACGGTTCAAGCGGTAAATCCCTGTTGCATCGCCCCCGGGACCGGCTAATCTGGAGGGGTTGCCGGGAAAGAAGCACCCGAAGCTGCCGGACGCCCGGCCCGCATCCTGCCGTCTCGCCAAACCGGAAGGAGACCGTGTCATGGAATGGATGAAGCTGACCGCACCGGATTTCGTCGAAGCCCTCGAGACCTCCCACGGCGTCTGCGTCGTGCCCCTCGGCAGCATCGAAAAGCACGGGGACCACCTGCCCCTGGGGTGTGACGCCTTCAACGTGGGCGTGCGCGTGCGCCAGGCGTGTGAGAAGGCCCGGGTGGTGATGTTCCCCGTGATCCCCTTCATGGAGAACAGCGAGGCCATGGCCAATCCCGGGGCCGTCGCCATGCGCCGAGAGGTGCTCATGCCCTTCCTCTGGAACCTCTTCGACGAGATCGCCCGCAACGGCTTCCGCAAGATCATCATGGTCAACGGTCACGGGGGCAACAACTTCCTGGTGGGTTACCTGCTCCAGGACTTCCTCATGCGTGCACCGGATTACATGCTCTACCTGTGCACGGCGTTCCACGACGAGAAGCTGGGTGAGGAGGTGCTGGAGACGGAGGTACAGGCCCACGGCGGCGAGCGGGAGACGTCCATCACGCTCGTGAACGTTCCCGAGCTGGTGAAGATGGGAAACGTCCCGGACGGCCCGGTGGCGATGCTGGGCCGTGCCAGTCACCTCAAGGACGCGAAGCCGGCGGTCTGGTGGTTCGCGGACGTCCCCGACCACTACGTGGGCGACGCCCGGCCGGCGACGGCCGGGAAGGGAAAACGCCTCCACGACCACCTGGTCGAGCGGATGGCGGAGAGCTTCCGCTCGGTCCGTGACGACGATACGACCTTCGGGGTCTACCGTGAATACCTCGACCGTCGTCGCCGGGGCGGCTGCCGCAGCTAGCTCCTGCGGACCGGGCGGAATCCGGAAGTTATCCTTGACAAAACGGACGGTCCCTGCTCTACTTCGGCCCTTGCCCTGGCCCGCCGCGGTGGGCCGCTTGGAGTCGATGGACAGGGGGTCTTCTTTCCCGCCCTGGGTTCTTCGAAGCCAATATCCCACAAGACAAGAAACCGTTTGGAGGCGAAGACATGCCGGAGAAGAACCCCTTTGAGGTCGCGCAGCAGCAGCTCGACGAGTGCGCGAAGATCATGAAGCTGGACCCGGCGGCGCACGCGATGCTCCGTGACCCGATGCGCGAGCTGCACGTCTCGCTGCCGATTCGCATGGACGACGGGACGGTGAAGACGTTCCGGGGATTCCGTGTCCAGTATAACGACGCCCGGGGACCCACCAAGGGCGGCATCCGGTTCCACCCGGACGAGACCATCGACACCGTGCGGGCACTGGCGGCCTGGATGACGTGGAAATGCGCACTGCTGGATATCCCGCTCGGCGGCGCCAAGGGAGGCGTCATCTGCAATCCGAAGGAGTTGTCCAAGGCAGAACTGGAGCGTATCAGTCGGGCCTACCTGCGGAGCATCCGACAGTTTATCGGGCCGGAGTGCGACATCCCGGCGCCCGACGTCTACACCGACCCGCAGGTCATGGCGTGGATGATGGACGAGTACTCGAAGCTCGCCGGGACGAACCAGTTCGGCGTGGTGACGGGCAAGCCCACGGTGCTGGGCGGCTCACAGGGTCGTGTGGACGCGACGGCACGGGGCGGCATGTACGCCATCCGTGAAGCCGCCGTGGCTTGCGGGATGGACCTGTCGAAGGCCACCGTCGCCGTCCAGGGATACGGCAACGCCGGTTATCACGCCGCCCGGCTTGCGCGGGAACTGTTCGGATCGAAGATCGTCGCCGTCTCGGACTCGAAAGGCGGCATCCACAGGGCGGCCGGCCTGGACCCGGAGGCCGTCCTCCGACACAAGCAGAAGACCGGGTCGGTGGTCGGTTTCCGCACCGCGAAGCCCATCTCCAACGAGAAGCTGCTCGAGCTCAAGGTCGACGTGCTGTGTCCCTCCGCCCTCGAAAACGTCATCACCCAGAAGAACGCGGCGAAGATCAAGTGCCGGATCCTGGGCGAGCTGGCCAACGGGCCGACGACCCCCGAGGCGGACGCCATCCTGTATGAGAACGGCGTCCACGTCCTGCCCGATTTCCTGTGCAACGCCGGGGGCGTCACCGTCTCCTACTTCGAGATGGTGCAGAACTTCGCGATGGATTACTGGAACGAGCGGAAGGTCTACGGTCGACTGGACCGGAAGATGAAGGAGGCCTACCAGTCGGTGCTGTTCGTCTCGAGGAACCACAAGATCAACATGAGGCAGGCGGCCTACGTCGTGGCGGTGGGACGGGTGGTCGAGGCGATGAAGCTGCGCGGCTGGCTGTGACAGATAGACGCTGAGACGCTAAGACGCTGAGACACTGAGTGTACGGCAGAAGAAGAAACAGCGAAGAAGAGAAGGCCGGTCCACCTGGCCGCTTCCATGCTTCTTCTGTTTCTGCTTTTCACTTCTGACTCAGCGTCTCAGCGTCTTCTGTTTCCGTGTCTTAGCGTCTCTTTGCTGCATCATCCGTCGATGATTTTCTCCGCTTCCTCGCGCTGGACGTCCATCACGTAGGTGAGACCCGAGACCTTCGCCGCCTCCTCGGTGAGTGCGATGAGGTCGTCGCGGGAGATCGTGGACAGCCGGTAGTTTCGGCTTCCGGCCATGAGCTGCTGGAGTCCGACCTTGATCTTGTCGAGGAAGGTGTAGAGTCCGATGGCCCCCATGGGGATCTTCTCGGTTTCCTCGCGTCCGTATTTCGCGATGAAGTGCTCGTAGGTGATGAAGATCTCCTCGACCCGGGTGCCGAATTCGGAGATGGTCTTGGGCAGCGACTGCGGACCTTCCTGGAGCCAGATCCCGATGTTTTTGCCCACCATTCCCGGGATCATGAGCGCGCGGCCCATGCAGACCGCCTTGACGTGCGGGGCGCCCATGGCGAGGACCTTGAAGATGTGGTCCTCGGTCGAGAGTCCACCGGCGATCGCGACGTCGGGGACGAAACGTCCCCTGGCCGCCAGGCGGTCGCACAGCTCCTGCGTCAGGCACTGCAGGTAGAACGTCGGGATGCCCCATTCCTCCATCATCGGCCACGGGCTCATGCCGGTGCCGCCCGGGGCGCCGTCGATGGTGACGAGGTCGAGCTTGTTGTCGCTCGACCACCTCAGTGCCATCGCCAGTTCGCGCATCGGATACGCCCCCGTCTTCAGGGTCACCCGCTTGGCGCCCAGCTTGCGGACACGCTCCACCTCCTTGGCGAACGCCTCCTCGTCGATGAACCCGAGACGGGAGTGTCTCTCGAAGTGGGTGAGGGCGTGGTCCCTGAAGGCGAGCCGGTTCTCCTCGAGGGACGGGTCCGGCGTGACGAGGTAGCCGCGCTTCTGGAGTTCGAGTGCCCGCTCCAGCGAGTTGATCTTGATCTCCCCGCCGATGCACTTGGCCCCCTGGCCCCACTTGAGTTCGATGGTCTGGACACCGAGGGTGCCGACGGCGTATTCGGCCACCCCGAAGCGCGTGTCCTCAACGTTGAGCTGGACGATCATGTCGCCGTAGCCTTCGTGGTAGCGTCGGTAGACCCCGACACGGCGCTCCATCTCGGGAGAGCGCGTCACTTTTCCGTTCCTGTCGCGCTCGAGTCCCGGGTCGATCCCGCAGACGTTCTCACCGCAGACGATGCTGATCCCTGAGATGGCGGCGCCGGTGGCGAAGTGGTCCCAGTTCTTGCGGGCCACGTCCGTGGACCCCAGCGCCCCCGTGAACACCGGGACACGCATCTTCACCTTGTGTTTCGTCCCGTACTCGGTTTCCGTGTCCACCATGGGGAAGAGCGTGTTGTCGGGGTTGCCCTCGACGCCCTTGGGAAGTCCCTTGGCCCCCATCGCGTATCCCAGGATGTTGACGTGGGAGTAGTCGATGGGATAGTCCTTGTCGGCCCCGGCGGTCATGCTCCCGAAGGGACTGGGGTAGAGCACCTCGCGGCCGCGGAACGACGACTTGAAGATCTCGCAGTTCCCCCGGCAGCCGTCGATGCACCGGGTGCAGATGCCCGACGTGGGGACCACGTCCTTCGAGCGGTTGAACGTCTGGGACACCTCGTTCGCGTTCGGTCGTCGCAGGTTCATCGCTTTCCTCCTTCGACGGGAAGTTAAAAGGAAGAAACGACCGGCCGGGACCCGTGCTCACGTCCCGACGGTCGTTCCTGTGTGCAGCAGCCCGTCCGCGGGCCCCTGCAGACACCCAAACTGTATGCAACAGCCTGACGTCCCCGGAGGGAAAGTCAAGGTTTTTCCCGCGCCGTCGAAGCCGCGGGAGACGCTCCGGCATCCGACGTGCCTTTCGGCACGTCACACGGCAGGGCCCGGATTTGGTTTGACACCTTCCACCGCGTGCGCTACCCTGACGACGGCATCCCCGGACTGCCCCCGTGTCAATTCGCGACACCCCGGAGTCTTCGATGGAGCCTGGTGATTTTGTTCACCTTCACGTGCACAGTGACTACAGTCTCCTGGACGGGGCCTGTCGGGTGGACAGGCTGGCCGAGACCGCGAAGGGTCACGGTCTGAAGGCGCTGGCCCTCACCGACCACGGCAACATGTTCGGGGCCATCGAGTTCTACCGGAAGGTCGGCTCGGTGGGACTGAAGCCCATCATCGGGTACGAGGCCTACGTGGCGCCGGGCAGCCGGTACGACCGCGAGGTCTCGGCCTCGCAGGGCGAGGGCGCCTTCCACCACCTTACCCTCCTCGCCCGGAACGAAAAGGGCTACCACAACCTGCTCAAGCTGGCCTCCGCCGCCTACCTCGAAGGGTTCTACTACAAGCCGCGCATCGACCGGGAGATCCTCGCCGAGCACGTTCACGGACTCCTGTGCCTGTCGGGGTGCCTGGCCGGTCAGCTGGGTCAGTTGATCCTGCACGACCGTCTGGACGACGCCCTCGAGTGTGCCGTGTTCCACCGGGACCTTTTCGGTGCCGAGAACTACTTCTTCGAGGTCATGGACCACGGGATGCCCGAGCAGAAGAAGATCATCGAGGGACTGGTGGAGCTGAGCCGACGGACCGGCATCGGACTGGTCGCCACCAACGACGTCCACTACCTCTCCGCCGACGACGCCGAGGCCCACGAGGTGCTGCTGTGCATCAACACGGGGAAGTTCCTCGACGACGAGAAGCGGATGACCTTCACCTCGAAGGAGGTCTACTTCAAGAGTCCCGCCGAGATGGCGGAGCGGTTCCGTCACCTGCCCGAGGCGCTCGCGAACACGCGTCGGGTGGCGGACGCGTGCAACCTGGAGATGTTCTTCGACGAGATCCACCTGCCGCGGTTCGCCGCGGCCGAGGACGTCGACAACGACCAGCTGTTCGACCGCCTGTGTCGTGAGGGACTCAAGACACGCTACGGGGAGTCCCCGTCGCCCGAGGTGACCGAACGTCTCGAACGCGAGATGGGCGTGATCCGTCGGATGGGCTACGTGTCGTTCTTCCTCGTGGCGTGGGACCTCGTCAAGAAAGCCCGGGAAATGGGGGTCCCGGTGGGTCCGGGCCGGGGAAGTGCCGCGGGCTCCATCGTCTCCTACTGTCTCCACATCACGAGCATCGACCCCATCCGGTACGAGTTGATGTTCGAGCGGTTCATGGACGAGACGCGCGGGGAGGCCCCCGACATCGACATCGACTTCTGCCAGGAGCGTCGTGAAAAGGTGATCGACTACGTCCGTGACCGGTACGGACGTGAGAACGTCGCACAGATCATCACCTTCGGCACGATGGCCGCACGTGGGGTCATCCGTGACGTCGCACGCGTTCTCCGCTACCCCCTCGACCAGACCGACCGCATCGCCAAGATGGTGCCCGCCGCTCTCAACGTCACCCTCAATTCCGCACTCAAGGACTCCCCCGACCTCGCCGCCGCCTACCAGAACGACCCACAGGTCAAGCGCATCATCGACATCGGAAAGCGTCTGGAGGGCGTGGCCCGTCACGCCTCCACCCACGCCGCCGGGGTGGTGCTGGCCGATAAACCCCTCACCGAATACGTCCCCCTGGCACGCATCAGCGAGGAGGTCACCACCCAGTACGCCATGGAGTCCCTGGAGAAGGTGGGACTGGTCAAGATGGACCTCCTGGGACTGAAGACGCTCACGGTGATCGACCGGGCACTCGAGATCATCCGGGAGGGTCGCGGGGTCGATATCGACCTGGATCACCTGGACCTGGAGGACCCCGGGACGTACGAGATGCTGGGTCGTGGGGAGTCGATGGGGGTGTTCCAGTTTGAGTCGTCGGGGTACCGGGACCTCCTGAAGCGCATGAGACCGGACCGGTTCGAGGACCTCATCGTGGCGGTGGCGCTCTACCGTCCGGGACCGCTGGGCGGGGGCGTCGTGGACGACTACGTCGAGCGGAAGCACGGCAAGCAGGAGGCCACCTTCCAGCATCCGGTGATGGAGCAGGTGCTGTCACCCACCTACGGGGTGATGGCCTACCAGGAGCAGGTGATGAGGATCGTGAACCTGCTGGGCGGGATTCCGATGAGTGAGTCGTACACCCTGGTGAAGGCGATCAGCAAGAAGCGGAAGGACTACATCCAGGCGATGCGTGAGCGGTTCGTGGAGGGGGCGGTGAAGAGCGGGTTCGAACGGATGAAGGCCGAGGCCCTGTTCGAGCAGGTGAATTACTTCGGCGGGTACGGGTTCAACCAGGCCCACTCGACGGCCTACGCCCTGATCGCGTTTCAGACGGCCTATCTCAAGTGTCATTACCCGACGGAATTCATGGCGGCACTGATGACCTACGAGATGACCGACTCGGACAAGCTGAAGGTTTACGTGGGGGAGTGTCGACGGATGGGCATCGAGGTGCTGCCGCCCGACGTCAACGAGAGCGAGGTGGGCTTCACCGTGACCGATCGGGGCATCCGGTTCGGTCTGGCGGGCGTGAAGGGGGTGGGTGCCCGTGCGGTGGAAAGCATCGTGGAGGCCCGGAAGACGGACGGACCCTTCGAGAGCCTGTTCGACTTCTGCTCGCGCGTGGACCTGCGTCTGGCCAACAAGGCCGTGATCGAGGCCCTGGCGAAGTGTGGGGCGTTCGACACCCTGGGCGGTCGACGCTCGCAGTACCTGGCCGTCGTCGACCGTGCCATCGTTGCCGGACAGCGCATGCAGGCCGACCGACAGTCCGGTCAGACCACCTTCTTCGAGCAGTTCGCCTCGGCCTCCCCGGCACGGGAAACCGCCGAGAACCTCCCCGTCATCCCCGAGTGGACCGAGCAGGAACTGCTGGCCGCCGAGAAGAACACCATCGGCTTCTACCTGACCACACATCCCCTGGCCAGACACTCGGACGTGCTGGAGCGGTTTGCCAACACCGACGCCGGCCGACTCCCAGTATTTCCCGCCCATCTGGAACATCCCCTGAGAGCAGTAATAGACGCCG
>DATKVD010000409.1:0-38931 GCA_035530235.1 Planctomycetota bacterium
GCCTCGGCGATGCGGCACAACAGCCTCCCCGTGCCGCAGGGCACATCGAGGACGGGACCGCCGGTTTCACGGGCGTACTTCACGTACCACGCCACCTCCTCTTCGGTCAAGGGGGCGTGATGGGGATAATCCCACCCGAACCGGTCGTAGCGCTTCCGCAGGTCGCTCATGACGCCTTGCCTCCCGTGCGGGTCATGCTTGGACTATGATGGCGACTGTCGGATGCGGATGCAAATGCGTATTCTGCCTCGGGGGCGGAGCTTTTTCCTGCGGAAAACCGAACCGGGAGGGTTACAATCCGGGACCGTCTTTCATCAGAGAGGAGGTGCCATGACGCCGCGTGAACGCATGCTGGCCGCACTTCGGGGAGACCGGGCGGATCGGGTGCCGATGGAACTCTACGGGTTCTGGCTGCCCGACCGCGACGCGGTGGAGACGATCGACGACCCCCTCAAGCGGGAAATCGCGGAGCGCATCATCGACGAGCTGGTCTTCCGCACCAAGGTCGACGCCCCCTTGAACCGGCTGCTCGGCACGCCCCCGCAGCGCATCCGCGAAGAACACAGGAAACTCCCCAATGGGAACACCCGCACGTTCGGCACCATCGACACCCCGAAGGGCGAGCTGACCTTCGTGAGCGAAGAGGACCCGGTCGTCGGCACCACGTGGATGGTGAAGTACCCCATCGAGAGCCGCGCCGACATCGACGCGATCCTGTCGGTGCCGTGGGAGGTTCCGGCGGGGCTCGTGCCGCCCGACGGCTCCGAGCGCACCGGGGATTTCGAGACGCGGGGCATCTGCGAGGCCGGGGTGTCGAGCCCGATGGTGTGGGTCGGGGGGACCATGAGTTACCAGGGCTATCTCGAGTTGTGTGCGACCGACTTACGACTCGTGAAGGAGATGACCGACCTGTGTGTCGCCCGGGCGCTCGCGTGTCTCGAGGTGCTGCTCTCGCGTCCGGGCGTCGACCTCGTGTGGATGGGCGGGAGCGAGTGGCTCACCCCGCCCATGGGCTCGCCCGCACTCTACGATGCGCTGGTCCAGGAGCAGGAACGGGCGATGATCGATTACGTCCACACGAATTCCGACGCCGTGGTGCAGGTGCACTGTCACGGGCGGGTGGGCACGGTGCTCGAGAAGACGATCGCGCGCGGGGCCGACTACACCGAACCCGTCGAGCCCCCGCCCGACGGCGACATCACGCTGGCCGACGCGAAGGCCCTCGCCGCCGGCCGCATCACCCTCGGCGGAAACATCGAGACGCGCGTCATGGCGAACGAGACCGAGGAGGTGGTGGAGCACGCCGTCCGCGCGGCGTTCGACGGGGGAAAGGAACGCTTCATCCTCGTCACCACCGCCGGCTGCTCACCGACGCTCTCCGACCGCGAGTTCCGGAACTACATGCGTCTCGTCGACGTCTGGGAAGAACTCTCACCGATCTGAAGAGGAAAGGTCATGGCCGGGATTCATCCGACGTATGAGGAGGTGTGTGCCCACCTGGAGGGGGCGTGCGCACGGTCGCCGGTCGTCCGGCGGGAGGTGGTCGGCAAATCGTTCGAGGGACGTGACCTGTGGCTCGCGACCGTGACGGATTTCGACGTTCCCGACGACGAGAAGCAGACGGTCGTCCTCACGTGCGGCGTGCACGGCAGCGAGGAGTCGGGGCGCGCGCTCGGGCTGGCGGTCATCGACTGGGCCGGGACGCGGGACGCGGCCGAGACGCTCCGGAAGCAGAGGCTCCTCGTCTTCAGCTGTGTGAATCCGGACGGCGCCGAGCGCGACAGCTATCACAACGCACAGGACATCAACATCTGCCGGGCGTATGCACGTGACGGCACGTGCGCCACCCCCGAGGCCCAGGCCGTCTGGGACGTCCTGGTGCGCGAAGTCCCCGACGCCTTCGTCGATTGTCACGGACTCGCCGGCGGCGGGATGCATGAACTCGTGCTCCCCATGCTCGGACGGCTCTGCGGACCCGAAAACGTCATCAATCAGGTCATCGCCTACGACATGACCCGGGCCGCCGAGGCCGCCGGGTTCCCACAGCAGACCCCACACCTCGTCGAGTGCTGGACGGGCGACCAGGACTTCATCGAAAAAATCCTCTTCCACCGATTCGGCACCATCGGCTTCACGCTCGAGATGAACGAGGGATACCTGACGACGGAAGAGACGCAGCGGTCGGGGCTCGCCCGGCTGAAGGCGCTCTTCGGCTGGGGGAACCGCAGGAGCTTCGGCCTGCCGTGGGAGGGCTACCCCAACGGGTGGCTGGGCGGCGGACCGATGTGCGGCGTCCTGCCCCACGGCCGGAACCCGGGCGAACGCCGACGCAGCCGGGCGGCGATCATGCCCTTCATGCCGCAGGTCCCACAGTTCAGCCGCAAGCCCGACAGGGACGGTCACTGCGTCACGACGCTCGAGATCACCGAGGGCGACGCGCCCGTGCCCCCGGCGATGACACTCGGCGTCCGCGTCTACCCGTGGTGCACCATCGAAAGCGCGGCGTTCGACGGCGAGCCGCTCGACCGCGACGCCTTCCCCACCGGCTACACGGTCCACGACGACGACGACTGCTCACACCTCTGTGTCGTGGATATCGGCGCGCGGCTCGCGACGGGAAAGCACGAGCTGCACATCCGCTATTCGGACCGGCGGGCCGGGACCTGACGGGGCACCGGAGAAGGGCTCGCCTTGCAGGGCCCACGCTCGACCGCCTAGGGGCTGGGCGCGAGGCGCCGGGGCACCCATATGGCGACGACGGCGACGCTGACGGCGGCCGCGGCGGCCCCCATGAGGAAGGTCCACTCGTAGCCGAACGTTATCCAGAGGATGCCGCCCACCAGCGGCATGATGACGGCGGCGACGTGGTTCATCGCCACGCCCATCGAGAGGGTGGGGGTGAGTTCGCGCTTCGGTGCGATGCGTCCGACGAACGTCTCGAGTGACATCGCGAAGACGAAGAAGGCGTTGTCGGCGATGTAGATGGCGTAGAGGACGCCCGGCTGGCGGATGAAGGCGTAGCCGACGAAGAGAAGCGTGAGGGAGGCGTAGTAGAAGAGGAGGATGCGACGCTCCCGGAACCGGTCGATGACACGTCCGACGATGGGAAACGCGATGAACCCGGCGGCCTGGACGCTGATCTGAAGGGTGAGTATCTTCCAGACGGGGGTACCGTGTCGTGCAACCAGGAGGATGCCCGCGAAGGCGATGAAGATCTGCTTGCGCCACCCTTCGAGGAAACAGAGGACGTAGTAGAGGAGGTACTTGCGGCTGAAGACGAGTCGGGGTCCGGGGGTCTTGATCTTGCGTGGGATCCCGAAGCACATCGCCGCGGCGAGAACCGACGCGGCCGCGCCGACGAGATAGATCGGACGCATCCCCACCTTCAGCAGCGTCACCGCCAGCGCCAGGCCGAGTCCCACCGCGTAACCGATCGACCCGGAACTGCGGATCTGTCCCAGACGGTAGCCGGTGCGCCCCGGCTCGGCCATCGCCATCGCCATCGAGTTCGGCAGCGGCATCCACACGTGCAGACCCTGACTCCACGTCATGCTCATGACGACCAGCCAGACGTAGTCGTGCACGAAGAAATAGCCCGAGAGTCCCGCCGCCACCAGCATCAGCACGCCTGTGGCCACCAGGGGCTCCGCCAGTCCCGCCAGGAGCGCCAGCACCCCCAGTGCGAGGATGCCGCAGCTCTCACGGAAGGCCTCGAGGTAGCCGATCTCGTCGAAGTCGAGCTTGAGGTCCTGTCTGAGGAAGTTCGCGTTGAGTCCCATCTGGACGGCCATGGCGACGCCGACCAGCGCCACGGCGGCGGCGAGGAAGAGCATCCCCCGTCGACGCGTGGCCGCGTCGATTCGCGGGTGCAGTCCCTCGGTGAGGATCTCTCCGGTTCGTCTTTCGGCCACGGTTTCTCCGAAAACAGACGCGGCGGGGCGGGGGCCCCGCCGCGCGGCGTTCAAGGACTCGAGGCCCGCCCCGACGTGTCGGGGAGGAGCCCCGCATCACTTGTTGTGTGCGAAGTACTCCCGGACCAGGGCCTTGAGAAGTTCGGCCCGTCGGTCGTAGAGCTTCTTGAGCGGACGTTTCCTGTGGTTGGCCAGGGCGTAGTGGGTGAGGATCGGCAGTGCGATGGTCGTGTCGGTGTAGCAGACGACGGCGTCCGGCAGACGCGTGGGGTCCACCTTGCCCCAGCTCACGGCCTCGTGCGGGGTGGCCCCGGAGAGTCCGCCGGTGTCGGGCCGGGCGTCGGTGACCTGGAAGAAATAGTCGTGTCCGACCTCCTTGATGCGCAGCACCTCCTGGATCTGGGGTTCGGTCTGGAGGAGGAAGTTCTTGGGACTGCCGCCGCCCATGAGCAGCACGGCGCTTCTCCCGCCGGAGCGCTTCGCCGCGAGCACGATCGCCGTCGTCTCGTTCACGTCGACGGACGGGTTCACACGGAGCCTGTTGCCCTTGAGCTCCACCCCCGCCACGTTCATGCCGATGGTGGAATCGCCCGGTGAGGGGGTATAGACCGGCACGCCCGAGCGGTAGGCGGCCGCCAGGACCGACACGTTCCTGAGTCCGGACTTCCGCTCCCACTCGGCGGCGTATTTTCCGAGGAGGTAGTGCAATTCGGCGGTGCCCATCTCGTGCTGGAACTCCGGCTCGACCAGGATGCCGCGGATGATCTCGTCGGTTGCCATCAGACAGTCGGTGTAGCCCAGCAGCACGTCGTAGATGCGGACGACGTCGTTCCTGCGGAGGTCGGCGTCGTCGACGAGGTGACTTCCCGCGTGGAGTGGGAGGTTGAAGGCGAAGTGCAGGTCGTGGTAGAGGTTCGCACCGGTCGAGACGATCCAGTCCACGAACCCGGCCTTGATGAGCGGGATGACACAGGAGCAGCCGAGCCCCGCCGGCGTGAGCGCCCCGGCCAGGCTCATCCCCACCGTCACGTCGGCCTTCAGCATCTTCTGGACGAACAGCTGACACCCCTCGCGCAGCCGGGCGGCGTTGTAGGCCAGGAAGCCGTCCATCAGCGTGGTGAGCTTCTCACGGCCGGTGACGGCCTTGGGCAGGATGCGCTTGCCGGAGAGGTACTTCGCCTTGTGCGGGTATTTCTTCTTCTTCAGCCAGTCCGGGACCTCCGAGACCTCCTTCTTGACCCTGTGATTCCTCTTCACTTCGGTTCCTCCCATTTTTTCACCGCAAAGACGAATAGACGCTAAGACACTGAGACACTGAGACGCTAAGTGAAAACAACGACCCGGCTTTGCTTCTTCTCCTGTTTCTGACTCAGCGTCTGGTCTCTTTCACGGCCACGGCTGGCTTGTCCAGCCGTGCGTCTTGCCGAATCGCGACAGCACGGCTTGCGAGCAAGCCGTGGCACACCGGCTGTAAAACAGTTTCCCGTTGTTTCTTCTGCTGTTTCTGACTCAGCGTCTTAGCGACTTAGCGTCTCAGCGTCTGGTCTTTTTCACGGCACCATCACGGTCCTTGCGGACGTGATGCTGTTGAAGTTCGTGGCGCTGGCGGTGCTGTAGGCCCCGATGTTCTCCACGTAGACGATGTCGCCGATTTCGAGTTCGGGCAGGTCCTGTCCGCGTGCGATGATGTCGAAGCTGTCGCAGGTGGGCCCCGCGAGGGTCGAGAGGCGTCGTCGGCCGCGACGGAGCGCCTGGAAGCGGTACTGTGCGTGGTCGAAGACGATCCCGCTCAGCGCCCCGTAGACCCCGTCGTCGAGGTAGTACCAATGCTTGTTTTCACGGATGGCCTTTCCGGAGACGCGCGTGACGAGGGTCGCCGCGGGACCGACGAGGAACCGTCCCGGCTCCGCGATGACCCGCACGTTCCGGTCGATCAGCCGGTCCAGCTCCCTCGCGATGACTCCCGCCGTCTCGTCGAACGCATCCTCGTCCCCGTCGAACCAGGGAATCGAGAACCCCCCGCCGATGTCCACGATGTCGAGCGGGAGCTGCTTGAGTCGGGCGTCACGGACGATGATGGCGGCCATCTCCAGGGCTTCGATGTAGTTTTCGGCCCGTTTGCACTGACTGCCGACGTGGAAGCTGACCCCGGTGGGCCTGAGTCCCATCTGGTGGGCCTTGATGAGGAAGGGGACGGCGTCGGCCGGGTCGACGCCGAACTTCAGGCTCAGCTCGATGATGGAGCCGACGTTGGGGACCTTGATGCGGACGATGACGTGTGCCTCGGGGGCGTGCTCGGCGATCTTGTCGAGTTCGTATTCACTGTCGAAGGTGAGGAGCTTGACGTCGTGTTTCCGGGCGGCGTCGAGGGCCTCGGCCGGCTTGATGGTGTTGGCGAAGATGATCTTCCCGGGTTTTGCCCCGGCGGTCAATACGGCTTCCATCTCGGCCTGGGAGGCCACGTCGAACCCCGCCCCGGCGGCCGACATCGTCTTCAGGATCTCCGGGTCCGGGTTCGCCTTGACCGCGTAGAAGGGCTCCACCCGGGGCAGCAGACGCCGGAAACGCTCCAACTGGGTCCTGAGCGCCGACCGGCTGACCACCAGGATCGGCGTCCCGTGCCGACGCACCAGACCCCTCAGTCGCTGTTCGTGATTGCGTGTCGAGCGCTTCGCCAATGCCGCTCCTCCTCTGACGGACCCCTGGTCGGGGGGACCACATTCTACCAGATGCCGACGCGAGGGCAAGCGAGAATGGCTGCTACGTGCACAGGGCGACGAGGTCGGCGATTTTCGCCGTCGCGAGGGCCATCACCTGGTCGGACGCCCCGTAGTAGATCCGCACGCGTCCGTCGCCCATGTCGATGAGCCCGGTGGGGAAGATGACCCGCGGACGGTAGCCCTCGTTCTCATACGGCACGTCGGGCTCGGGTTCGAGGATCGGCTCCTCGCAGCGTCCCACGACCACCGACGGGTCTTCGAGGTCGAGGAGCATCACCCCCGCACGGTAGGTCTTGTTCCAGCCGGTGGGCCCCGGCTCACGGAGCTCCGCCCCGTGAAAGACCGTGAGCCAGCCGGCGTCGGTGCGGATGGGCGGGGCCCCGGGACCGATCTTGTGCGACCCCCACGACACCTCCTGCCACCGGAGCACCGGCTTGTGGTCGCCCCAGTATCTCAGGTCGGGCGAGTAGCTGATCCACAGGTCGTAGGGACGTTCCTTCTCGTAGATCCGTGCGAAGGGGCGGTCGAGCCGGCAGTAACGCCCGCCGATCTTCTCCGGGAAGAGGGCGGCGTTCCGGTTGTCGGGCTCGGAGAGGAACTTGCGTTCGATGGTCTTGAAATCCTTCGTGACCGCGATGCCCAGACGGATGCCGACCGAGGTATCGGTGGCGTAGCAGATGACGTAGTCGTCGTCGATGCGCGTGACGCGCGGGTCGTAGACGGCGTTCTCCTCCACGTCCTCGGGCTCCATCAGGGGCTTGGGATCGACGGTCCACGCAAGCCCGTCGGTTGAGCGGGCCAGTCCGAGGAAGAGATAAGGCTCCGGGCGACGCTGGTCGATGCGCAGCACCATCACGTACCCGTCGTCGGTCTTCGCGACGGACGAGTTGTAGACCTGTCTGCAGTCGTAGGGGACATCCTCCGGGGTGAGGATGGGGTTCCCCGCGTAACGCGTCACGGCGTCCTTTGCGGGCATGGGGTCTCCAGGTTTCAGAGGTCGATTGTCACGGTTTCGCGGTCGGCGCTGTTGGTGCGGCTTCGGGTTTCTGCCGCGTCTTTTCCACGTAGAAGACGATGTTGGTCACGACGTCGAAGGCGGGTGTCGCAGTCGAGCCCCCGCGCTCCCACTGGCACGAGATGCCGTTGGGCAGGTAGAGCACACTGAAGCGTCCCTGTCCGCCGTCGGAGGCGAGACCCAAGATCTTCGGTCTGAGCGTTCTCAGAGGTCGCGGGTCGGTATAGATGGGGTGGTCCTTCCTGATCTCTCGGAGTTCTGAGCCGGGCCAGAGCGACGCGAGGAGTTTGCGGAACGAATCGTCGAACGCCTTCTTCGAGCAGCACGCCTCGCCGAGGAGGGTCCCCCCGCGCTCGACGTAAGCCTTCAGCTTCGCCTTCTCGGCGTCGCTGAAGTTGAGCGGGTCGTGACCGCTGATCCAGAGGATGGGGACGCGCAGGAGGAAATCGACGTCGGCGTCGAGTGTCACGATGCGCCACTGCTTCGGTTTCTGGAAGCGGTCGCTGACGTATTCGACGAGATGCTTGACGTCGTGGAGGTGGTTGTTCCAGTCGCCCTGGCGCTTGAGCTTGTTGATGATGACGGGTTCCAGTCCGCGTGCGAGGAAGAGCACCGCGAAAGCGGCGCCGACCTCCTGGCCCGGGGCCTGGGCGTTGCGCGCGCGCCAGCGACGGTCCTTCACGAGCCGCGAGGCCCCTTCGTCGAACCACGATTTCCCGCCGAACTCGCTGAACCCGCTCAGGATCCCCAGACGCTCCGTCGCGTAGAACCCGTAGGTCTCGAGCTGGTCGTAGTCGAGGTTCGCCGCCACCCACGCGAGACCCGCTTCCACCGGCCGACTCTCGGGCGTGGGCTTGCACTGCTCGTGCCGGTCGCCGAGCATCTCGTTGCAGATCGCCAGACTGATCGTGCACACGAGCGTCATGTTGGCGTTGGATTCCTTGGGGGCGTAGGTCGGTCCGTAGTGCCACCCACCGTCCTGGTTCTGGAAATCGAGGTAGTGCTTCCGCAGGAGAAGCCACGTCCTCTCGGGGATCTGGAACCCGGCGAGTTGGGCGTAGTAGAGCCCGAGCACGGCGAACTGCGTGTTGGAATGGTCCGCGCGTCCGAACGCCCGCGGCGCCTCTCCACGGGACTGAAGACGCGGGGGGTAATGCAGGTAATAGCCCCAGAACCCGACGTCACGGCCCGTCGTCTGCTGTGAGAGGACGAGCATCTCGGCGTAGAGTCCGATCAGTCTGCGATGCTTCGTCGGGTCGGCCTTGTAGAGGACACTGATAACGAGCCCGGCCGAGTAGGTGAGCGCCTCCGGTTTGCGCTGCGTGATGTAGGCGAGTCCCTTCTGGATGGCGGCCTCTGCGTCGGCGTAGGTCTCACCCGACAGGTGCGGCAGTGCGTGCTGAAGGGCGAGCACCGCCAGTGCCGTCTGACCCACCGGGAAGACGTAGGCCGTGCTCACCTCGAAGAAGTGCTTGTCGAGCACGAACGACCCGTCGGGCTGCTGGGTCTTCATGAGACGCTCGCACCCCTCGCGGATGGCGTCACGGGTCTGGTCCAGAGAAACCGTCTGTGCGTGCGATGCGGCCGAAAGGAACATCAGCACGACCAGGATCGCGGCGGCTTTCCAGCGCATGGGTCGTCTCCGTTGCACTCCGTCTCCGTGACAGGCCGACACTATCAGGCTGCTAAGAAAGTGTTGTCATCCTGACCCCGAGCGAAGTCGAGGGGGAAGGATCTGGTCACGATGCGGGATGAACATCCCCTTTTTCGCGCAGAAATCGCGCGTTCTCCTGCATACGGGGCAAGATTCTTCGTCGCTTCGCTCCTCAGAATGACATTCTTAGCAGCCTGCTATGGCTTGATCTCGATCTCCCGCTTCCTGTCCATCGTCACCGATCTGGCTGCCGTCCTGCCTTCTATCTCAACGCTCACCGTGTGAGGCGTGTATTCGATCTTCCTGGATTCGCCGTGCGTCATCTCCCCCGTGGCCTCCTGCTTGTACTGGGCCAACGGGATGTCCAGCCTGCCGGTCTGGTCGGCCGATCCGGTGAAGACCTCCCTGCCGTCCTTGTCCTTGACGGTCACCCTGGCGCCTGCGGGCGCCGTCAGCGTCAGGGTCCATTCCACGGTGAAGTCCCGAAGCGCCTTGTACTTTGCGAACGTCTTGGCATCTTCGGCGCTCAGCGGCTCCAGCCCGCCGGCAAACTTGACCTTGTCGTATCCCGCGGCGCCCTCGAACGTCGAATCGCGGAACACGTGCCCATACGAGTCAAGCACCCAGTGGCCGCACTGGATCGTCCGGTAATCGCCCCGGTCGGGGCCGACCTTGACGAACGTGTTGTTGTAGAACCGGGCGTTGCACCCCACGCCGTAGCTCTCGCCCAACATGACGTGGCAGAGATTGGAGATGACGGTGTTGTCCTTGAACAGCATCGGGGCGTCGGCTGCTTCGGAATGGCCGGCGACGGCGATGGCGGCTTTCCCCTTGCTGGCGTCGTCTTCCGCGATGACCTTGACGATGTTGTTGCGATAGACGATGTCCTTCATCTCCGGAATCGGGCAGGTCCAGATGCCGCGGGCCACGCCGCCGTCGCGGGCCTTGACGATCAGGATGTTTTCGGCGTGCTCGATGTTCACGCCGCCCCAGGTCAGGCGAAGGCAGGAGGCCAGGCTCATCTTGCCGTATTCCCTGAACCGGTCGTTAGGCTCCGTCGCCTGGAGATGGATGAAGTTCGAGAGGATCTTGAAGTCCTTGCCCTTCACGCCGAACGGGCCGATTCCTATCATGTGATAGCCGCCGCCGAATATCTTGTTGTTCCGGCATACGCCGGTTGCCGCACCCAGGTAGATGATCCCGAAGGAGTTGGTCGAGTAGCTGTCCACGTAGATCTCGTTGCTGTAGACCTCGGCGCCACCGCCGCCTCCGAGGCCGCACTGGCGGACGCGACGCATGAGGTTGTGGTGAACCTTCTTGCCGCCGCTGGTGATGCCCTTGGTACCCCTGTGGCGGTTGAGGATCTCCGTGCCGCGGTCCGCCACGACGTTGTGATGGATGTGGCAGTTCTGGGACCAGTAGAGCTGCATGCCGGTGATCTGCGGGCCGTAGTAATCGACCGTCACGCCGGCGATTTCGCTGTTGTTGTTGCCGTAGAAGAAGATCGGGTTCATGCCGTACGTGCAATCGTCGGAAGAGCCCTTGCCCGCCCCCTGGCGGATGACGCCGTTCAGCACCTTCAGGTCGTTGAGCCCGCCCGTGGCGGCGCCGACGCCGTAAACCATGGGCTGCTGGTCGGGGGCGTCCTTGCGGGTGGTGAGGGTCACCACGTGTTTGCGGTCCAGGAGCTTCTCGTCGATCTTCACCCACGGCTTGGCCGCCCTTGACCAGGTGATGCCGGGGCTTTCGTTGTACGTGACCGTGTGGCCGTTCAGGTCGAGGGCGACCCCCGCGGCGAAGATGGCGATGGCCGCGCCGGGCGCGGTGATGTCTTCCTTGAGCACGTAGGTCTTGTTCGGCTCCTTCAGGAGGTATGGCGGGCCTTGCACGTCGCCCGGAATGTACAGGGCGCCGGCGATCTTCTTCGTCTGAAACGTCGCGTCCGGCGAGGTGACCTTGTTGCCCCGCTCGTCCGTCGAGACCATGCGGCAGTGATAGGTGGCGTCCGCCTTCAGGTCCTTGACGTAGTGCACGTGGGTGTAGAAGAACCGCTCCGTCTCCGGCGTCCTGCCGCCGTACTGGTCCGTCTCGCCGTATTCCACGCGCGTCCGGGCCGGGAGGTTGGTCTGCCATGCGATGCACGCGGAGTTCTCCGACACGTGCCGCCACGAGCCGTCCTCGGCGACCTGCAGCTCCTTGCCGAACTTCTCGTAAACCAGCGGCTCCTTCTCCGCGCCGAAGTACTGCCGGCAGAACCTGCCGAAATCCGCGTAAGCAGCATCCGGATCTGCCGCCGTGGATGACTTCGTCGTTGTCTGTGCCGACGTCGTCATGGCGATCGCGCATGTGATCACAGCGGTAAGCAGCAGAGTGCACGTCTTCATGTCAGGCCCTTTCTTCACTCGGCAATGGGGGCATATGGCCAGCCGCTCCTGTCCCCTTTTTCTCCCGACGGCCATCCATGGCCTTCGCTTCACTCGGCCTTGAGCATCTTCGCGCCGTCCATCGTGACGGTCTTCGTCACGGTGCGGCCGGCCGCGGTCACGGTGACGGTGTGCGGGGTCATCGGCGTCTTCTTGAGGGCCTTGAGCTTGAACTCGGTGAGCGGGACGTCGAGCGTGCCCGCGGCGCCGACGGTCCCCTTGAAGACCTCTTTCCCGTCGGCGTCGGTGATGGCGACCCCCGCGTTCGCGGTGGCCTCCACGGTGAGTGTCCACTGCACCTCGAAATCGTCCTGGTTGAGTCCCCGCACGCGGTCGAAGCCCGCGCCCCCTTCGAACTTCGTGTCGAGAAAGACGTGACCACTCGAGACGTAGCCCGCTCGTCCCACGATCGTCGCGTAGTCGGCACGGTCGCCCACCTTGACGAACGTGTTGCCGACGAAGCGGTAGTTCTGCGCGGTGCCGTAGTTGTCCTTGAGTGAGAAGTTGGCGAAGTTGCTGACGAGCGTGTTGTTCTGGAAGAGGAGGGTCTGCGGCTCGCCCCGTCCGCGGGTGCCGACGCCGCCGACCGCCCCCCAGCCGTCGGACTTCTCGTTCTCGCAGATCGCGATGACGAGGTTGTCACGGAAGACGGCGCCTTTGGCGTTCGGGTCGGCGTAGAAGAAGGTCCCGCGGATCTTCCCGCCGTCCCGTGCGGTCATCAGGAACACGTTGTCGTGGTAGAGCGGGTTCTCACAGCCCCAGGTGAGTCGTGCCCCACTCATGATGCTGTACTCCGCCGACTCCATCGCCTTCTTGTTGAGGTCCTTCTCGTATTCGTCGATGTCGTGGGCGTGGAGCCAGACGTAGTTGTGGTGGACCTTGACGTTGGCGGAGGTGGCCCCGCCGGTGGTGGCGAAGGCGACCACGTTGTTCCCGCAGCCGAAGATGCGGTTATGGTGGATCTCCGAGTTCGCCTTGGCACCGATGCCGCCCCCGTTGATCCCGTAGGAGTCGATGTGCAGCTCGTTGCCGAAGAACTCGGCGTTCTCGGCCCCGCCCCCGATCCCGACGTGTCGTGAGCGCACCACCAGGTTGTTGTAGGCCTTGCCGCCGGTGCTCGCGAGCGTGATGGCCTTGAGCTGCTGATGCCGGTTGGAGATGAGGTTCCCCCGGTCCTCGACGACGTTGTGATGGATCGTGATGCCCGATCCGCACCAGTGGGTGATGATGCCGCTCATCTGTCGCCCGCTGTAGACGCACCTCACCCCGGCGATCTCCGACCCAGCTGCACCCGAGAGATAGATCGGGTTGAACCCGAGTGACGTATAGGACCCCTCGTCGTTCCCCTTGCCCTGGATGAGGATGCCGTTGAGGATCTTGACGTTCTTGTCGACGCCGCGGCCGCGCACCCGCACCCCGAACGCCGAGTCGTTCAGCATCTTGTTGAAGCTGTCGGTGGGCAGGCCCAGGTGCTCGTCGTTGTAGACGATAGTGTGCCCGCCGAGGTCGAGCGTGACGTCGCCCGCCGTGATGTTGAACGCACTCCGCGGGGCGGTGATGTCCTTCGTGACGAGATAGGTGGTCCCGGGCTTATTGAGTTCGAAGGGCGGACCCTCGAGGTCGTCCGGGATCCGCACCACGTCCGCCAGGGTCTTCGTCCGCAGCGTCATCTTCTTCGACGCCGCGCCCCGGTGCATCCGGTCGGTCACGCCCATCTCGAAGCGGTACTCCGTGTCGGGCTTCAGGTCCTTCAGGTGGAAGATGTGGACGTAGTGCAGCTCCTCGTCCTTGATCGGCTCGCCGTAGTTGGCGGCATCGGTGATGTAGAGATATGCCTGTGTGCGGACGTTCGTCTCCATCGCGACCACGGCCGAGGTCTCCGAGGCGTAGACCCACGTGCCGCTCTCGATGAAGGCCGGTGCCGCCTCTTCGATGCCGTAGGACTTCATCACGGCCTTGACGAGGTCGGAGGGCTCCTGGCCCTTGGGGTTGGTGAAGGGGATGGGCTCCATGCCCTGTCCGAAGGTCGCGGAAGGAACAACGAACAGCACGAGCACGGCTGCGGCGGCCAGGCGTTTCATGTCTTGCCCTCCTCGAGGCGGTTATTCTGGTTCACCAACGACGGTAAGCGTCACGTCGTCGATCCAGAGCTCACCGTAGGCCCTGGTGTAGATGAAGACGTGGATGCGGACCTTGCCGTCGTCACCGGGTTTTCGTTTTCCGCTCGGCGGCTTCACCGT
The DNA here is from genome assembly GCA_035530235.1 of Planctomycetota bacterium. Classification (GTDB taxonomy): domain Bacteria; phylum Planctomycetota; class DG-23; order DATKVD01; family DATKVD01; genus DATKVD01. The sequence continues at coordinate 13,964 of DATKVD010000409.1, forward strand.
GACCTCTCCGGTGACCTCGGTCCAGTCGTAATCGGCCTTGTCGGGCAGGGGGATCTGTGCCCATCCGTCGCCGGGGTCGCCCTCGAAGTTGACCGCGCAGTTCCCCTTGGCGTCGACGCCCTTGAAGAAGCCGCGGAAACGGAGCCGGGTGCCCGGGGTCACGCGGATCTCGTCGGTGCACACGCCGCCCCGCCCGCGCTTCCGACACACCAGTCTCGCACACAGCTTGCCCGTCCGGCCCCGGCCCAGCTTGACGTCGTAGTCCCCGCCGTCCCAGAACCCCGAATACCCCCAGTGGGCGAAGGGACTGCGTGCGACGCCGTCGAGATCACCGTAGCCCCAGGGCTCGGCGGGGTAGGGCTTCCTCGGCCCGCTTCGGTCCTCGAACGACGGGTTCTTCACCAGGTTGCCCGCGGACGCGTCCTGCCCCGACGCCGCCGCGCACCACGCCATGCTGAAAACCGAAAGCAGGATCAGTGACCTTCTCATTTACCTGTCTCCTACGATCTTGCGGAGTGCGACGATCGTCTCGGCCACCTTGCCGCGGAAGGCGAAGTACCGGTCGGCGTCGCTGCTGTAGACGCCGGCGTCGGTGATGAGTTCGTCCATGGCGAGGAGCTCATGGGCACGCTTGAGCGCGGGGGGCATCTGTCCGCGCAGGCGCACCTTGTCGGCCAGCTGCTTGAGCGTCCACAGATACTCGTAGTCCTCGAACCCGTCCCGCAGGGCCTTCAGACGGATCGACGGATAGGGCACGCCGTCCGGTCCCGGGTAGAGGAGATACCCGTCCCCGTTATAGCGGCCGAAGGTGTTGGGGTCCCACGGGGCGTCGGGCCACTGGTTGGGGGGCTTTCTGCGCCAGTTGGTCCCCCACGACACCGGAGACCAGTATTCGAACCCGGCGGCGTTGTACTTCCAGCAGAACATCGGGATGATTCTGGCGTCGATGAGCGGGTATTCGATGAAGAGGTTCGGGTGGTCCATGGGATAGCAGCAGACGGCGAGCCAGGCCTCGGTGCCGCGCTCTTGCATGGCCTGGACGCCCGTCTTGTGATACTGGGCGATGTAGACGTCGAAGACGTCGACGTGCCCGGCGAGTTCTTTCACCCCCTCGGGCTCGTTGAGACACTGGAGGATGCGCAGCTCGGGCGCGGCCTGCTTGATCGCCTTGGCGATCTTCTTCACCTCCCCCCAGTGTTTCCTGGGGGCTTCATCGTAGGTGTAGACGTAGGCCCTGTCGATCCAGCCCTTTTCGCGCAGGTGGTCGCCGTAGGCCTTCAGCATCTCCGTGAACTGTGCGATGAACTCGGGGGTGTATTCGTTCTTTCCGGCGCGCTTCAGGTTGGCCGCGGTGCCCATGATGAAGGCGTTCATGCCCCCGGCGGTGAGACGTTCGAGCGTCGCGTCGACGCCGGCGAAGTCGTACTTGCCGTCACGGCCCTTGCGGACGTGGGCGACCACCTCGCCCCCCGGACCCAGACGGTGCTCGAGCAGGATGTCCTGGTATCTCCGCACGGCTTCGCCGCGTTTTCGGTTGCCCTCGGGCGACCAGTCATACCCGTAGAACGAATGTGCCGCGCCCATGCCCAGCCACGTCATCGTCCGCAGGTGCGTCTCGTCGGTCACCGCGAAGTCCCACACCGTCACCGTGATCGGCACCCGCGTCGGTTTCATGTCCTTCGGCGTGACCGTGATCGTTCCCGTGTAGGTTCCGGGCGGCGTGTCCTTCGCGGTCTTCACGGTGACCCACACGGGTGTGCGGGAGAGCGTCTTCACGGTGAAGGCGCCCGGCGGCATCAGGGGGTCCGGGTACCACCCCACGCGGTCCACGCGGTAGGGCGGGGTGATGGCCGTCTCGATGAAGTCGACGCGCCGCCACGACAGTGCGCTTGCCGGGATCACCGCACCCGCGGCGGTCTTCAGGTCGCTGAACGTGACGTCCGAGACGGTGACGTCGCGCCAGGGGGCCTCGATGATGACCTGCGCGTCTTCATATTCGTTGCGTGCGAGCGAGACGGCGAGCGTGTTCGTCAGCTTGTCCGCCGGTGCGAAGTCGGTGTCGGGGTAGACCTTGACCAGCGCGCTTGCGGTGTCGATGCGGTAGCCGATGGACCCGGCGGGTTCCGGGATGTCCTTCGGCCTGGGCGGGACCAGTGCCGGGGTGTCGGGGGCTTCGGCCATCTCGTTCACGTCGACGGTCTCGACGGTCACGTCGTCGATCCACACGGAGCCCCGGGCCTTCGAGTAGACGAAGATCATCAGCGTCTGTCCGTCGGCGCGGCTGTGTCTGACGGGCACGACCGAGCGGTGGGTGACGTGCGTCCAGTCGTAGGTGCCGCCGTCGAGGTCCAGCTTGTTCCATCCGTCGCCCGGGGTGCCCTCGTAGTTGAGGAAGATGCGTCCGCCCTCGGCGTCCCGGGCCTTGATCCAGAACGAGACCTTGAGGATGGTGCCCGGGAAGAGCTTGAACGGAGAGGACGCGACGCCCCCGCGGCCCTGCTTCCCGCAGCGGATCTCGATGGCATGCTTCCCCGTGTGGGCTTCATCCGAGAGATGCACGGTGTAGCGCCCGCCGTCCCACCCGCCGCCGAACACCCACCCGGCGGCCGGGCTGTCGTTCAGCCCCGGGTAGAAGCTCCTCTCCAACTCCGGCAGCTTCGCCTTGAAAGCCGTCGTCGTGGGCGTCTCGAAGCCCCCGTTGGCGATCAGGTTTTCCCCGGCGACCGCCGCCGATGCTAGGAGAAGCAGAACGCAGACCACCGCGTATCGTCGCATCGTCTTGCCCCCTCACGGATACCGGGTTCTCCCCTGCCGGATGCATTATAGGTGGTGGGAAGGCAAGGATAACTCTCGGCGCAAATCGCGCCAAGGGAAATCAGCCGGCGGGTGAGGTGAGATGCGGTCGGGAGGCCGGCGGTCCAGGCGCGGCTTCGGACCCGGAGCGGAACTCAAGTCCTTCCTGACCCGCCGGCTGAGGACGTCATAGAGGTATGGGGAGGTCGAGGTGGAGGCGCTTGCCGCAGCCACGACCTGAGCGGACGGGATCATTCCTTCGCCCCCGCCTTGCGCAGGACGTCCGCAACGTCTTCGTGCGAACAGGAGACGGCCACCTTGAGCGCCGTAGTGCCGTCATTGCTCCGGGCGTTGATATCGGCGCCCTTGGCGATGAGAAGTTCGGCGACCTCCTTTTGCCCACGGGCGGCCGCCCAGCACAGGGGCGTCCACCCCTCACTGTTCCTGGCGTTGACGTCGGCGCCTTGGGAAATGAGAAGCTCGGCGACCTCCTCTTGCCCATCCTGAACCGCCCAATTCAGGGGTGTCCAGCCATCCCTCCCCGCTGCGTTGACGTCGGCGCCCTTGCACAGAAGCAAGTCGACCAGCGCGCGATTACGCCATCGTACGGCGAAGTAGAGCGGTGTGCGCCCGTCCCAGTCCCGCGCATTGACGGGAGAGGGGAAGGAATGCGCCAGATCCACGACCACCGTCTCGTCCCTTGCGTCCATCGCGATGGACATGGCCTTCTCGAGGATGCGGAGGCGGACGCAGTACGTCCCCGCGAGCGTGAGGACGAGGAAGAGGACCATCGACATCGGGGGGATGAACTTCTTGAGACGCATCATCGCCCCTCCGCCAGGGTGTCGGTGCGGATTCCACAAGTATTCTACCGGGCGAAGTGGAGAGTTTCCAATGGCTTGCGGCCCCCCCACGGCCGGCCGGTCGCCTGGTCGTGGGGTCGCAGCGGGGCGGGATTCGATACTGATTCTCCGAGTCCTTGGGACGGGGAGGAATGATCGGATTGGCACCTCGTGGGGCAGTAAGTGTGCAGCGGTTCGCCATGGTCTCTCCTCATCAGGAAAAGGACTTGCACCCACCTTCCCCCCCCCTCCCCCCATGGGGCCCACGGAACCGCCCCGCTGGACAGGAAATGTGAGGTTTTTACGGATTGCGTGTCTAATTGCGCCTAAGTGCGACTCTTGCAGCAAACTTGTGCGAAAATCTGCGTCTGGCGCCGGATTCGGCCGATATTTCACAATGTGCCGGTGCCAGGGTCGTGCAGTCGTTGGCGGTGGCGGCGGTTTCTCCCAACGTTCCGCGACAAGAAACAAGAGGATTTCGGAATCACGGAGGCCAATTTGGGGTATTAAGGTGGATGGCCAGACAGGATCCCCGAAAGGGCGAGCGCACCGCAAGGTGCGTGCGCAAAGTCACGGATCCCTGCAGGGATAGCCGGACTGCCGAAGGGACGAGTGGGGTTCGACCCGCACCTTCGGTGGAAGGCGCGGGTTGTTTTGTAAAGGGTTCAAAATATTGAGACGGTGCGCTGACGGCAGCCGGTCGCTTCACCGCAAGCGGTGGCGCGGACCGGACTTGGTGCGAACAGCCAACTGCCGAACGCTTTGCTCGTGAGAGGAACGCGACCTTTGGTGAAGTTTGAAGCGCTTGAACCCAGACTGCTTCTCGCTGCGGGGTGGGACGTTGTACTCATCGACGACGCCCTCCCCTCGTGGGACATCCTCTCAGCGTCGGCCGTTGAAGCCGACAGGATCATCCCCTACGACAGCGCCGCCGAGACGGCTGACGATGTCCTATCACGTGTGATTGAACTTGCCGAAGCCAACGATACCAGAATCGATTCACTCTGCATCCTCTCGCACGGAGCGCCGGGCCGGTTCGCCCTGGGAAACGAGTGGGTCTCTCAGAGCACGCTTTCGTCGCTCTCCCCCGTCTGGACGAGACTGGGCGAGGTGCTTGCCGACGGCGCGGATCTCCTCATCTTCGGGTGCAACGTGGCGGACGACGCCGGGGGACAGGCCCTCTTGGACAGACTGGGTGATCTTACCGGCGCGGATGTCTTTGCTTCGAACAACTTGACCGGCGTCGGCGGCGACTGGGTGCTGGAAGTGGCTTCGGCAGGCGACGAAGAGGAACTGGCTGCCGGGCTGGACCTGCCGCTGAACGCCTCGCTGCTCGATGCCTCCGACGTGAGTCTCGCCAACAGCGCCCCGGTGCTGGATAACACGCAGAGCCCGACGCTGACGGCCGAGAACGAAGACGCGGGGACGCCCTTGGGGGCGGTGGGGACGCTGGTTTCCAGCCTGGTGGATTTCGCGGTCCCCAGCGGGCAGGTTGATAACGTGACCGATCCGGACTCGGGGGCCCTGCTGGGCATCGCGGTCACGTCGGCCGATACGACCAACGGCACGTGGCATTACTCCACCGACAACGGCACCAATTGGTTCGCGTTGGGGGCGGTGGCCAACAACAACGCGCGACTCCTGGCGGCGGACGCCAACACGCGGATCTACTTCCAGCCCAACGCCGACTACAACGGCACCCTGGCCAGCGCGATCACTTTCCGGGCCTGGGACCAGACCAGCGGAACGAACGGCGGCACGGCCGACACGATTGGCACCAGTAACAGTTTCCTCGATTGTTTCAGTTCCGCTTCGTACAGCAACAACGATGGGACACAGAGTTGGAGTACGAACTGGATCGAAAACGACATCGACGGTGGCGGTGCGACCGGCGGAAATATCGATGTGCCGACGCCATTTCTGCGAGTAATTGCGTCGCACGTTGGCGATCGAATCTACCGTGAAGCAGACCTGACCGGTGCATCGGCGGCCACGTTCTCATTCTCACTCGATAACCGGATGGTCGGATCGGACCAGGTTGCCGTTCAGGTCTCCGGAGACGGCGGGAGTGGTTATACAACGCTGATGACGATCACGAGTGCGACCGCCAACGGAACGCTCAGTTTCGACATCTCCGCGTATATCGCCAGCAATACTCGGGTCCGCTTCTATGTCGTGCAGGGGCCACCGGGGCCAAGTGGGAACGAGGTACGGTTTGATGACGTTCAAATTGAGACTGTGACGGGCCACGGCGGCACCACGGCCTTCTCGTCCGCTACCGACACGGCCAGCCTGGTGATCAACGCAATCAACGACGCCCCGATGATTAACGACCAGTCGCTCCCGAACGTCGACGAGAACGGTGCCAACGGGACCTCGGTCGGCACCGTGGTCGCCAGCGATCCCGATGCCGGTGATTCGCTCACCTATTCAATCACGGCAGGCAACACGGGAGGGGCGTTTGCGATCGACCCGAACACCGGCGAGATCACGGTCAATAATGGTGCGGCTCTCGACTTTGAAACAAACCCGGTCTTCAGTCTGACCGTGCAGGTCGAGGACACCGGAGCGCTCACCGATGATGCGACCGTGACCATCAACCTGAACGACCTCAACGAATCGCCCAGCATCAACGATCAAAGCCTGCCGAACATCGATGAAAACTCGGCGAACGGGACCTCGGTCGGCACCGTGGTCGCCAGTGACGTCGATGCCGGCGATTCGCTGACCTATACGATTACTGCCGGGAACACCGGTAATGCTTTCGCCATCGACCCGAACACGGGGGAGATTACCGTCAACAACAGTGCGACCCTCGACTTCGAGACAAGGCCGGTCTTCAACCTGACGGTGCGGGTCGAGGACACCGGCGCTCTGACGGATGATGCCACGGTGACGATCAACCTGAATGAAGTGAATGAGACCCCGACGATCAACGATCAAAGCCTCCCGAACATTGATGAAAACTCGCCTGACGGGACGAGTGTGGGGACTGGGGTTGCGAGTGACCCTGATGCCGGCGACAGCCTGACCTACAAGATCACTAGCGGAAACACGGGAAACGCCTTTGCCATTGACCCGGACACCGGTGAGGTCACGGTCAATAACAGCGGGGCTCTCGACTTCGGGACCGACCCGGTCTTCAACCTGACGGTGCAGGTGAAGGACACCGGTGCCCTGACGGATGATGCGATCGTGACGATCGCCCTGAATGACCTCAACGAGTCGCCCATCATCGATGACCAGTCACTGCCGAATGTCGATGAGAACGCTGCGAGCGGCACCTTAGTCGGGACGGTCGTTGCCAGTGATCCCGATGCGGGGGACAGCTTGACCTACAGCATCACGGGTGGCAATACGGGTAACGGGTTTTCGATCAGTGCCTCCAGTGGTCAGATCAGGGTGAATAGCAGTGCCGCCCGGGACTTTGAGACGAATCCGGTCTTCTATCTGACCGTCGAGGTCGAGGATACGGGCGGACTGACGGATACCGCGACGGTGACGATCAACCTCAATGACCTCAACGAGACCCCGACGATCAACGACCAGTCGCTCCCGAACCTCGACGAGAACAGTGCTAACGGTACCTTGGTCGGCACCGTGGTCGCCAGTGACGTCGATGCGGGCGATTCGCTGACCTACACGATTACCGGCGGGAACACCGGCAATGCTTTCGCCATCGATCCCAATACCGGCGAGATCACGGTCAATAATTCGGCCGCTCTCGACTTCGAGACCAAGTCGGTCTTCAGCCTGACGGTGCAGGTCGAAGACACGGGTGCCCTGACGGATGATGCGACCGTGACGATTAATCTGAACGATCTCAACGAGTCGCCCATCATCAATGACCAGTCACTGCCGAATGTCGATGAGAACGGTGCTGATGGAACTCCGGTCGGCACCGTCGTCCCCATCGACCCGGATGCGAGCGACTCACTAACGTACACGATCACCGGCGGCAACACCGGCAACGTCTTTGCGATAGACCCCGATACGGGTGAGATTACTGTCAACAACTCGGCTGCGCTGGATTTCGAGACGCACCCGGTGTTCAGCCTCACCGTCCGGGTCGAGGACACCGGCGCCCTGACCGACACGGCAACCGTGACGATCAATCTCAACGATCTCAACGAGTCCCCGAGTGTTGCCGACCAGGATGTCGTTGTCCTGATAGGCAGTCCCGACGGGACCGCGGTGGGCACGATGAGTGCGACCGATCCGGATTCCGGCGACACGCTCACCTACGCAATCACGGGAGGGAACGGCAGCGGAATCTTCGCGATCGACGCGGCGGCCGGGAAAGTCACGGTGGCAGACGGTGCTGCGCCCGGCGCCGGGGGCGCAATCATCTACGTTCTGACGGTTCAAGTCACGGACGGGGGCGGCATGACCGACACGGCCACCCTTACGATCGACCTTGCCCGGCCGTATGAGCCGCCGAGTGTGGATGAGCCCGGATCGTCCGGCGATGAGAACGGGGACGGAGACGACACGGACCGTGAGGGAAACAAGTCGACGCCCGTTCCAGGTAATCCATCCGACGACGGAGACGGGGATTCGCCCTCGGCACCGGATGAGGGGGCCACCCCTGATTACGGCGGCGGAAGGGATCCGGCCGGTCCTGCGAAAGATGAAGGGCCGCCGCCCGTTCCCGCAGAGCCGCCTGAGGCGGGAGAGCCCCCTGAGGCGGTGTCAGAACCGCAACCGGACATTCCAGCGGAGCCCGAGCCGGGGCCCCCTTTGCCCCCGAACGATGTCTCACCGACGCCGACGGCTCCCCAGGTTGTCACTGAGCTGGTGAAGCCCCTGCCGCCGGTGGCTCCCGTGACGGCGGCTGACGTGGTTTCGGAAACGGCGCCGGTCTGGGAGAGTCTGGACCACCTCGATGAGCACATGGACGAACAAGCGGCCCAGCAGGCCCAATGGCAGACGGCCGCGGTCGGCACAACGACGGGCTTGACCTTCGCACTGTCGGTGGGATACATCGTCTGGTCGTACCAGAGCAGCGGGCTGCTGCTCAGCGTGCTGTCAAGTCTGCGTCTCTGGCGGTGGACCGACCCGCTGCCCATCCTGGAGTACTGGGAGCGGCAGGAACATCAGAGACGTCGGAGGAAGAAGGGCTCAGGGGACACCGGCGATTCGGAAGAGAAGCGATTGGCGAGACTGTTTGAGCCGCGTCTCACCAGACACATTGAGACTCAATAGGGAGGAAGACCCATGTTGGGCAAACGGGCATCGGCGGCAACGCGCATCAGCCTGGGACTGGTGGGGCTGACGGTCACGCTGCTGCTCGTGGCACAGTTGGTCGGACTTGTACCCGACCGGTCCGAGGCCATTCTCAAAGGCCGAAAGGCGTTGTGCGAGGCCGTTGCGTTTCACTGGGCTATCGCGGCCCAGACATCGGACCTTTCCTGGATACGGGCCGCGGGGGACAGTGTCGTCAAGCGGAACCCGGACGTCCTCTCGATCGCCCTGCGCTCCGACGACGGAAAACTGCTGGTCGAGGCAGGCGAGCATGAGGCGTTCTGGGAGGAACTCCCGACCGGTGAGTCCACCGTGAATCAGGCCGTCGTGCCGATCTTCGGGCTTCCGGGCCGCACGCCCCGGGGCCAGATAGAAGTCCGTTTCGCGTCGCTGGACGGCGGGGGACTGCTTTCGTGGCTGCGGATTCCCATCTTCGGCATGGTGCTCTTTCTCGCCGTCTGGGGTTTTCTCGTTTTCCGGGTCTACATGGGCAGGACGCTCCAGCACCTCGACCCGTCCAAGGTTGTTCCTGAGCGTGTGAAAGTGGCATTGAACATCATGTCGGAGGGCGTGGCGCTCCTGGACGACAGGGAGCGCATCGTTCTGGCGAATGATGTTTTCGCGGCAACCCTCGGTGTTCCCGCGTCCGAGTTGCAGGGACAGCGTATCGGCGGACTGTCGTGGCGACAGCAGGACTCCGGCAAGCCGCCTGAAGAGTATCCTTGGACGGAGGCCCTGCGTGAAGGAAAGACTCTGCGCGGCGTCGCGCTGGTGCTGCCGGACGGCCCGAAGGGTGTCCGAACATTTGTGGTCAACGTGACCCCCATCCTGGGTGCGGGCAAGACGCCCAAGGGCGCGCTCGCGACCTTCGACGATGTCAGTGCCGTCGAAGAGAAGAATGCCCGTCTCCGGGAAATGCTGAAACTGCTCAAGGAATCACAGAAGAAGGTCAACTGCCAGAACCAGCAACTCCAGGAGTTGGCCGCGCACGACCCGCTGACCGGATGTCTGAACCGCCGTGCCTTCTTCGAGAACGCCGAAATCGCGTGGAGTGCCGCCAAGAGATACGGCTATCCTCTCGGCTGCATCATGGTGGACGTGGACCATTTCAAAGCGGTCAACGACCGTCACGGGCACGCCGTGGGTGACCAGGTCCTTCGGGAACTGGCCAGGAGGCTTCAGTTGGGCAGCCGGGACAGCGACGTGATCTGCCGTTACGGCGGAGAGGAGTTCTGTATCCTCCTCTTGCACGCCGACATCGAACAGACGTTGAAAGCAGCTGAACACTACCGTAAGTCGATCGAGTCCAAGGATCACGCCGGTATCCCTGTGACGGTGAGCTTGGGTTGTTCGGCCACGGAATCCGGGGCGACCGACCTGCACGAGCTGCTCAACCAGGCCGACCAGGCCCTCTATGTGGCCAAGAGATCCGGGCGAAAATGCTCGGCCAGATGGGACGACGTAGCCCAAGAGGTGAAAATCGAAAAAACGAGCCCCTTGTCCGAAGAACTCCCGGGGGATGCCAAGTTGGCCGTCCCCATTCCCATCCAGGCCGTGAATGCACTGATGGCCGCTCTAGCCCATCGGGACATCACAACGGCGGAACACAGTCGGGAGGTCGCCGAGCTCTGCGTGACAACGGCCGAGGGTCTCATGTCCCCCAGCGAGTGCTTCGTGCTTGAGGTCGCCGCACTTCTCCACGACATCGGCAAGCTCAGTGTGCCGGATTGGGTCCTGCTCAAGCCCGGGCCGCTTACGGAGGAAGAGTGGCGGGTAATGCACCACTACAACGAAATGGGCGTCGGAATCATCGCCTCGGCCTTCGCCAGCGCCCAGCTGACCGAAATCGCGCGATACCATCGTGCGTGGTACGGCGGACGTCCCGACAAGCCGGCCATGCCGACGGGGAAGGACATTCCGCTCCGGGCCAGGATCCTCGCCATCGGCGATGCCTTCAGCGCCATGACCGGCAATCGTCCCTATCGCAAAGCCATGCGTCAGGAGGAAGCGTTCGAAGAACTCCGCCGCTGCTCAGACACGCAGTTCGACCGCGAACTGGTGGAGTTATTCATCGAAAAAGTGCCGGCCCGTGACCAGAGCAGGAGAACCAGTGAGACGGCTTTCTCCGAAGGGACGTTGCTGGAAATCGGCAGGCAGACCGAAGGACTTGTCTCGGCTCTGGAGGCTCAGGACATAAGCACGCTGGCGGTCCTCGCCGGGCGACTGGCGGCGGTCGCAACCAAACAGGGAATGCCCACGATCGCGCAACGTGCAGCCCAGCTCCAGGAAGCCGCTCGGGGCGATGGTGATCCGGAGACCATTCTCCAACTCACAACCGATCTTCTGAATCTCTCGCGCCTGGAGCGGGAGAATCACCTCGCCGCCAAACGCAGCTCCTGACGCGATCGATGCGGTGCTGATGACGGGTTACGGTGCTTCCGCCGCAGACGGTTGGCGGCTTGCATGCAACCCGCTGCCGTGATATGAGACAGGCCCTCGTTTCTCAACCCCTGTTCCCACCGAGGGCCTGAAGATGCCATCCATGGCAGTCTCCCGCATCCCTCCCCGAGCTGGACTCGGACCAGGAATCCGCCGAGGCGGATTGACAGCCTTTCGCGATCTGCGGGAGCGGGATTGCCTCATGCTGGCGCGATTCATCACCGGAGACAGGCCGCGTCTGTGCGTTTGATCCGAGGGCGCATGTGAACTGCCGGGAGGGAGGTCACTTCTTGTCGGTCTTGGCGGGTTCTTCGGGTTTCTTCTCGAGCTTCTTCAACGGTTCGGCGGCCCGTCGGCCCCTGGTTATTCACTTGTCCTTATTCATCCCCCTTTGTGTTGGCCGTGGCTGACGGGGGCGCCGATGAGGGGCCAGGCGTACTTGCCCAGGGCCAAGGACACCAAGTCCGCGTGCGAGGTGACCAGCCGGAAGGTCAGGAGTGCCGTCGCCGCCGCCAGGCCGAAGAGGATGCCGCCCAGGTGGGCCCAGTGGGCCGTGCCGGTCTCGGCACCCACCAGGGTGAAGATCACGTCGAAGGCGACGTAGAACAGCACCAGGAGCACGCCGCGGACGGCAAAGATCTTTATCGAAAGACGGAACCTGGCAATAAGCCCCCATCGCATCCATATCGCCATGTACACCCGCTGTAGCGGGAACAGCACGAGGTACATGCCGGCCAGACCCATGATGGCCCCGGAGGCCCCCAGCATGGGTGTCGGCACGCCGGCCGCCTCGGCCGTCATGTGGGCCCACGCCGCCAGCACCGCCAGCAGCGGGTAGAGCAGCGCCGTCCACACGTTGCCCACCAGGGCGTTCACCCGGGTGCCGAGGACCAGCAGAAAGACGAGGTTGCCCGCCAGGTGCATGATGTCGGCATGGAGGAATGCCGAGGTGACCATCTGGTAGAGGTGGAACTCGCCCAGCGACCGCTGTTCGGGTGTCAGGGCCTGGTAGGTTTCGCGAATCAACCGGTCCTCCGGGACCGTCCCTTCCAGTTCCTCGGCCTTCCGGACGAAGGCGTCTGAGTCACCGTAGCTGGTATACTCGTAGAACGCGATGATCTGCTCGTCGGAAGCGGGCGCCTTGCCCGCCCAGAGCATCAGGTTCTTGAGGCTCTGCATCTGGGGCGCACCGCGCCATTCGTAGGACCAGAACACCACGCTGGCCAGCACCGTTGCCGCCGCAATGACCCAGACGGCCCACGGCTTCTTCCGCCCCGGGGCCTCGGAGTAGACCGGATAAAGTCCGAACGGGATGAGCCAGCTGATGGGACGGAGGACCTGTTCGACGCGGCCCTCCAGCTCATTGCGATCGACGTCGCGGGCCGTCAGGACGGGCCGGCCGCTCGGAAGATAGATGCCGCAGTCCACACACACCTTGGCGTCCATGGGCAGCGGGCGGGCGCAGCTCGGACAGAACGTGCCGGCGGCCGTCGGATGCAGCGGGTCCGTGCGAAGGGGTTCCGGCCGGGCAGGTGCCGCCGCCGCGCGGCGCGGGGGCCTGTCATCGGCGGCGCCCAAGGCCGCATCATTTGCATGGGGGCCGGACGGCTCGGGTGCGGGTTCGGCGGACTCGGGCACACGCAGGATCGAACTGCACCTGGGGCAGCGTCCCTTTCGGCCGCCCTTGTCGTCGGCGACCCGCAGGACGCTCCCGCACTGCGGACACTGGAAGCTGATCATGACCCCCGCCCTCGACGGGAATGGGGCGATTCACTTTCCGGCCGCCTTCGGCGGTCTCCCGGATTGCCGTCCAGACCCGGGTCCCGCTCTGCCCATGCATTCTAAGGGCTTCACATCAGCATCTCCAGAAAAAAAAGACGCCGGCGGCATTGCGGAGTGAATGTCATTGGGGGCCTCCGGGCCTGCGCCCGGGGAGAGGAGAATCCGGCCCGTCCGTGGAGAGTCAAGCATGGTGTCCCCGGAACTCCAAAAACAGCGTGGCCGCCCAGAGTAACTGTTGCTCTGCAGGCCCGTCTACCTCATACTGATTGACGTGCCTTGCAGCAGGAAACGGGCATTCCATCATGAGGAACGATCGGACATGAACACCCGGCGTGTGGCGTTGGCGGTGACAGTCGGCGTGATCGTCGCGGCAGCTGCAGGCTGCGGAAGCAAGGCCTCACAGCACGAGCCATCGGACCGAGTGAAGGCGGACGCAAAGGAAAGCAGTGCTGGACAACCCGGATCGAAGGCGGAACCCCCCAAGGCGGAGACCGCGAAATCCCAGAAAGAGCCGCCGGAAGTCAGGGACAATTCCGCGAAGGGATATCCGCCGGTTTCGGCGCAAGGAGAAGGCCCCGCCACGGCACAAGACAAGCAGAACACGCGCGGCGACGTGACGCCGCCCGCCTTTGAAGTGGTGGACGGGCCCCGAACCGACGAGCAAGGACTCATCTCCTGGACGATCACCAGTCCTTATCAGAAGGGGCCCAACCCGGTACAGGTCCTTTGCCCCGATCAGGTGAAGAAAGGGACGCGTCTCCGGGTCATCTACGTCCTTCCGGTGAACCCGGGCATCAACAGTGGATGGGGCAGCGGAATCGTCGAGGCGAAACGTCTGGACCTCCACAACAAGTACGGCGTCATGTTCGTCTGCCCGGCGTTCGAGCGGGGGCCGAATTATGGGGATCATCCCACCGATCCCACGTGGCGCCATGAGAGTCACATTGTGAACGCGGTCGTCCCGTTCATCGAACAGCATTACCCGGTTCTGGCCGAGCCGCGCGGGCGGCTGCTTCTCGGATTCAGCATGTCGGGCTGCGGGGCGCTCAGCCTGCTCCTGCAGCATCCGGATGTTTTCGGCAGGATCGCCTCCTGGGACGCGCCCCGGCACTGGAGGTGGTGGCCGCCTGACCCCGGCCAGTTGCAGTCGACGCGCCCCTGGCAGCCCGACGCCTTGCTCGATCAACGCGCCGAGATGCTGAAGACGGGAGGGAGTCGTATAGCCCTGCTCGGCTATGACTGCTACCGGGCCGACGCGGAGTCGACCCACAAGAAGCTGCTGTCGCTCGGCATCCCGCACGACTACAGCAATGACAAGTACCATCGGCATTGCTGGGGAAGCGGCTGGTTTGCTCCGGCCGTCGAGATACTGCTGAAATGAGACCTCTCCCGGTGAAGCGCAGGGGCCCGGACGAAATCATCCGCGACGACCTCGGCCTAGCCTCCGGTGCGCCGTCCGGCGGGGGGAATTCTGTCTACTGTTAGTATATCGGCTGGAAGTTCGAAATCGCAGGACTGGGGTGCGGCTAGTACGGGGTTGTTAACCCGCGCGGGCGCAAGAGACCGGTTGACATCGAACAACAAGCTTGGTACGTTTGCGACTGGCTCGACCGTTTCACACTGGAGCCGGCGAGGGTGAGAGGGGAGAAGATGGAGTGATGGTGTCCAGCCGCGTGGGCAGCGGGAAGGCGGCGAGTAAACGATCGGGAGAAAGAGGCGTCATAGGAGGTCGGTCATGCGAGCTTTTCTGTGCGCGTGTTGCACGGTGCTGCTGCTTTATTCCGGGGCGAGCGCTCAGGAGGTGAAAGTCCTCGAGTTGCTGAAGGTCGCGGGACCTGCGGACGCGAAGCAGTTGCCCGGTTTCTTCCCGACCAGCGCATGCAATGCCGCCGTCGGCGTCGAGGCAGATCCGGCCGGTGCCTGGATCACGGTCGTCTTCGACAAGCCCGCTCAGGACGCGAAGCAAACGTTCTCCGCCGTCCTCTTCGAGTTCGACTACACGCGAGCGGTGGAGCCATTCGATTGGCGAAAGGCCCCGGACGGCACGGAGGAATGGCCGAACACATGGACGGGCTATGACGCCTTTGTTTTCGACTACGACAATCCGGAGAAGACCCCGGTCAAGGTCAAGGTGCTGCTGCAGGATTACGTAAGCTGGTATCACACGGACGTCGACGGGCTGGTCCGGCTGAACCATGTTGGTCCGCAGCAGAAGTACCTGCCTCAGATGTATCAAGAGGATATCGAACTCAAGCCAGGCAAGGGCCGCGCGAGCATCGACCTCCGGAAGGCGATGTGGACGAGCAAGACCCCGCCCGAAGTCGAGAGTCGAGAGAAGGTTCCCTGGGGCATGTCGGCGCTGTCGCGGTCGAGCCAAAAGAAGGGGTTGGAACTTCTCGACATGCGGGCCTTCGGCCTGTGCAATCCGTCGCCGGAGAAGAAACTGACGGTGAAGGTGAACAACTTTCGCCTGGAGGCGCGAGACAGGAAGGCAGGCGTCATCACGTGGCCGGAGCGAGCGACCTGCCCAAAATGCGGGGGCAAGACCAGCGACCGCTACGCCCCGTTCTGTCCCTTCTGCGGGGCTGAGATGAAGGACAGCCTCTACGACGAGCTGCTAAAGAAGAAGGTCCCGGCCGCCTCAGACCACACCGTTATCGTTCCAGCGGTCGAAGCTGCCGGCGGCGGCTCCAGCACTGGGGGCGGCAAGGGGCTGATGTCGTACGGCAGGAGCATCATCACCGTGCACCACTATGACGTCAATTACAGAAACCCCAAGGGCCCCCAAGTTCCGAAGCTCAACAGCATCTGGGAGGCCCGTTATTATCTGAAGTTCGAGCTGGGCAAGGAATTCGACCGCAAGCCCGCGGTGAAGAGCGCAACGCTTTGGACCTTTGGATCAAAGCCGAATATCCCGAAGGGACAGGAGAACGATCCGCGGTGGGCCTGGGCCGATCCGAAGAACGGCATGTCCCTCTGGTTCTCCGGGAAGATCTGGCTGCCGGGACTGCTGGTCTTCGCGGTGGACCGCCAATACAACGACTGGGACCCGAAGATGAACTGGGTCACGATGCCGCCTCTGGGAAAACTCATCTACGTGAGCGGGCAATACCCCGGTCGCTGCACACAGATGTATGGAAACGAGAAGGCCATTGCGCCCACTCTCGGCGAGGAATCGCCCAGGTGGTTGTGTCTGGACATTACGGAGTACGTCAAAGAAACAACAGCCGCCGGGGATAAGGTTTTCACCCTCGGCCTGAAGGCGTTCACCCCTTTCGGCGCGATGCGGGAACCGCACGGGTTGGGCCACTGTTTCAGCGGCAGCGGTCTTGTCAGGGACGAGGAACTGCGGCCGAGGATCGTCGTCGAACTGGAGCCCTGAGGGACAGAAGGCCCGGTAGTAAGGAGTTCGAGGCCACACCACTTCGAAAACCAGCGAAAACCAGAGCGAAAACCAGAAAACCAGGACAGTCACCGTTTTTCCCGTTCTTTCTTTCGGCTGCCCGCGGAAGAGAAAACAGGTGACTGTCCTGCTTTTTCTCGGAAGAGAAAACAGGTGACTGTCCTGCTTTTTCTGGTGACTGTCCTGCTTTTTGTCGTCCTGCTTTTTGTCGCATCAAAGGACGGCTTCACAGGATCCGGTCCGGCCCCAAGCGAGGAGGGATAGCCCCCTTTTCCACTGAAGGCCTGGTGTCATTGTGGTGATTGACTGGAGAGCACGTCTTGATAGAATAAAATCAGACTTGATAGCCGCTTGGCAACAGTGGATGACGGAAGCACCAGGGAGCGGGTCAAGAGGAGTTGTGCCTCCAACAAGCCAAGGAGCCGCTCGTGCCGAGACAACCCAATATCCTTTTTCTGATGACCGACCAGATGCAGGCACGGGTCCTGGAACCGGGCCATCCCTGCCAGACGCCCAACCTGGACCGCCTGGCGGCGAGGGGCGTTCGCTTCCAATGCGCCTACACGCCCAATGCCGTCTGCTCGCCGGCGCGGGCCAGCCTTATGACAGGCCTGCTGCCGCACAACCACGGTGTCCAGACCGTGACGGGCGACGTGGCACCGGACAAGTGTCTCCTTCGAACCGAACATCCTCATTGGGCCCAGCGGCTCGTTCAGGCCGGCTACCGGACGGGATACTTCGGCAAGTGGCACGTCGAGCAGACCCAGAAGGTCGGCGCTTTCGGGTGGCAGGTTGACGGCGGCTGTCTCGAGCCTCGCATGGAAGCCATCCTTCGTGCAGCCAGGGAGCGCATACACAAGGCTGGGTATTCCCCGGTGAGATACAACGAAACGCCAGGCTATGTCCGCTCCGTGCACTACGGCGTGACGGACATCCCGCCCGAAGAGCGGCCAATGGGATTGATCACGCGGGAGGCGCTGTCCTTTCTCGGCGAAGCCCGGCAAGACGACATGCCCTGGTGTTGCTTCGTCAGTTTTCCCGAGCCGCACGATCCCTACATCGCCGGGCGGGCGGCGTTCGAACGCATCAACGTCGACGCCCTGGAACTGCCGCCCAACGTCCACGACACGCTGGAAGGCCGGCCGGGTGTTTACCGGAAACTCGCCCGCGTCTGGAAGTCCATGACCGACCGCGAGCATCGCGAGGCACGGGCCTGCTACTTCGCCAGCATCACCGAACTCGACGGTCAGTTCGGCCGATTACTCGATGTGCTCGACAAGTCGGGTCAGGCGGACAACACGCTCGTCGTCATGACGGCCGACCACGGCGATCTCATGGGCGCCCACAGGATGTACTGCAAAGGCTACACCGTCGCCGAGGAAATCTACAATATCCCCCTGATCGTCGCCGGGGCGGACATCGCCCGGAACATTGTGACGCCGGCTCGCGTGGGCTTGCACGACCTCTGCCCCACACTGCTGGAACTGACCGGCTGCAAGCCCTTCGATGTTCCGGACTCCCGATCCTTCATGACGCTCCTCCAGGATCCGGCAGGCCAAGCCAGGCATTTCACGGCGGGCTACGCCGAATATCACGGCTCCCGCATTCCCATGATGCAGCGGATCGCCTGGAAAGGCCGCTTCAAGTACGTCCTGAACGGCTTCGACTTCGACGAGCTGTACGACCTCGAAGACGACCCCTTCGAAATGACCAACCTGATCGACAGCGCAGCCCACCAGCCCGTCATTCGAGAGCGGATGACGTTCATCTGGGAACGAATCCGAGCCACAGGCGACCCCTTGGAAAAGGCCCAGTACCCGATGTGGCGCATCGCGTCCTTCGGGCCGCTGGAACTCAAGAAATGACATTCTTCAACTTCGCAGTATCCTGATGTCCAATCATTCTTGTCGGAAGGAATGAACCATAGCCGCGGCGTCCCGCTGTCCCTCCCCAAATCTCCGTCCGCGTTACTGTAGCTGGAGTTACGTCACTTGCCAACGAGCCAACCCGTGGGTACGATTTGCCCTCTCCTGCGGACCAGGGAGGAGCATAGATGGGCATGTTCGATGTATTCCTCGCGTTCCTTCGTCCTTCGAGGGTTCCTTCTCGACCGTGAGGGGATGAAGGCCAAAATGCAACGGGTTCTCATGGACTTCATGTAGCAGTCCCACGAACCCACCTTGTAATCTTCGCGCGAATACGGAGTGATTGTGACGTCGTACAAAAGAAAAGGGCGCACACGACATGCGCCCTTTCGTTCTTGGCTCCCCGAACGGAACGCCCTTCATAAACACTCTCTGTTTTGGCGAAATCGCTATCTGGTTGCAGCGGGACGAGTTGCAGAGTTCCAGTATCGTTCGGTCCTAAAACCGAACGGAGCCCTTCTCGAAATCGACCCGCGGATTAGAGTGGGGGAGGGGGGAAGGTCGCGGATTCGGAGTGAGGGTCCGCTATCCTCCGACGACGTGTTGGGGAGGCACACCGATTACTTGGCACCCGGCAACTCAACCGGTACCATCACGGGTTTGTTCTCCACAACCACATTCGTGGATTGCTCCGCCAGACCGGGAAACCGCCACTTGATAGTCAGCACGCCGGCGTCCGGCCTTGATATGAACGCCGGGGCCGATCCTGCAGTAATGTTCCATGCGCCCAGCATGCGATTGTCTGCAGTTGCCCATGCTCGAACCGGACCACTATATCTGGCCTTCGGCGAGACAACGACTCGGGCACACAAGTCCGCCCCCGTCGGCATTCTCGCTACCACTACGCACTTCCCGTCTTTCAGCACCGTCGCCAGGTCTTGCGCTCCGTCCCCCGTGAAATCGGCCACGCATCCCGCAAGCTGTCCCTCTGACGCCTCCGGCAACAACGTTGTTAATCGCTCGAAATCCATTGAGATCGATAATCCGAAGCTGCGAAAGCCACGGTTGAAAAAGACCTGTGGATAACCCTCGTCGTGCAGAATGACCAGGTCTTGCCATCCGTCATTGTTAATATCAGCGACGCACCCAATGCCGACGGATCTCCTTGCCCCCATGTAACTCATTTCTCCCGTCAGTTTCGTCCTGTCCGCGAACCGTCCCTCTCCCAAGTTCTCCCATAGGCGGCTTTGGTCCTTCGCAGTACAGAATATGTCCAACAGCCCGTCATTGTTCCAGTCTCCAATGCTCGCCCGGGCAGGGTCTTCTCCCAACGCCACCTGACAAGCTACAGGCTCCTTGAAGACGCCAGCACCGGTACCCTTGTAGAAGAGACTCCCCCTCGTGAACGGCTGCACGATATCGGGCAGGGAATCCCCATCAAAATCTGCAACAAGGCACGGACCTGCTTTGCCAAGAGTCTTGCCCGGTGCATCACCTTGGGCCGCTCTTATCCCCAAAGCATCCGGTCCGGGAACCAGCAATAGAGGTGTCTCCGACGTCGTAACAAGCAATCCCGGCTTCGGGGGGGTCCCGACATCCAGTGGCGTCAACGCCATACACTCCGTCAGTTCCTTTGCACCGGCAGATGCGGCATACGTCCCGTCCGCGCCCTGCAGGTAAAGCGTCAAGCTCTTGCCGTCCCAGCTCGCCAGATCCAGCCGACCATCACTGTTGAAGTCGCTCCACGCGAAGGCGGTCGATTTCGAATGCAATTTGAACTTCGCCGTGACATCGTCCGTCGCCTCTCCGGTGCAATCAAACAATCGATCGCTTTCACTGGAGGCCACGAACAAGAGCGGCACGCCCGTTCTTTTCAGGTCAACAGGGACGGCCGCCGCGACTCTTCCTGCAACCTCTCCTGCTCTCAATACGTGGGCCCAGCATGTGCCGGTCTTGACAGGCACCACCGCACCATCAGGATCATCCATGATGCACTTTGTCAATCGAAGCAGCATGTCCGTCCCACCGTTCCATGTGGCCACGAGCTCAGCACTTTCCTTGACGACTCTCCAGACCCCTTTGTCATCCTCCAGCACGAACCAGTAGCCGTCTATATGCAGGAACGCCTTACGCATCTGCCCGGGCCCCGCAGCTTGTTCACCGCCCTCGGAATCCTCGCCGGGTTTGTCCGACCATGACTCCACGAACATTAGAGACAATTTGTCCTGCGATCTATGCGCTACGTCGCCCGCAAGCTTAGCATGATCCGGTAATGCGGAGGCCGTCAGATCCACCTCCACCACCTTGCTCTCTTCTTTTCCTTTCAGTACATTCTCCACGGTGAATACGATCTTGCCCTCCGGGGGATCGGGTTTGATCTTCAGTTGCAGGATGACGTCCGACTGTTTCACCAGGTGCACCGGCGTAAATTTCGGGTTGATAAGACCCGACGATTCCTGCGCACAAAACACAAATACAGCGAACAACACCGGGAAAACCCGGGTCATGCAGCTTCTCATCGAACAAACTCCCTCTTGTGTATGGTCATTTGCCAATCGCCTTGCGTACTTCCGCAGCCATTTCATACAGCCGCTGCGAATATTCCTGCGTCTCTGCGGGGCTGAATACGATATGAGCCGGCGCGGAGGTCTTTGCGGACCCGAATGAGCTGAATTCACTCCGATAGCGCAAGAACCGGACATGGTCGTCACACACTTTCTTGCATCGTTGCGCCAGGTCCGCGCCGAGTTTCGCCTTGAGTTTCCCATCCAGAAGTGCGTTCTGGCAGAAGATGTGCGCCTCGGCATCTTGCAGGCCCTCGCGCAGGTTCTCGATCGGAGTGCTTGAGACCGGACCTTTCATGCCCTCGCCCACGATCTGGTGGATACTTCCATTCAAGCCCACCGTATACCAGAGACGGGTGGGATCGATATACCGCCCGCTAATTGGCTGCATGGCGCCGTATTGCCGTGTGGGTTTGAGAATCGTCCAGAAATCGGCTCCGATAGGGCCCAATCCCTTGGTTCCAAGGAACGTATCGCGGCCGAACATGCCGGCAATATCGCACATTCCCCAGGAGGCTTGTGCTCTTGTCATGCCGGCAAACAGGATCTTTTCAGGCGCCATCCTCCAATCCCGCAGCTCTATGGCCATTTGTCGGGGGTAACCGATCACCGGGTAAGGATTGAGCCAGCCATAGAAAGCCCTGTCCGTGTCAGGATCCCAGTGCACGCCGGAAGTGCCGCCTATCACCAGGGATACCCGTCCCCATGAATTTCCACCGGGGCCTTTGTCCAGGCTGCGGCTGAGATTCCGGTCGATCGGTCTGCAGTTGAACATGTGCCCGAGGCGGGTCCAACGCGCCTCAGGAACCAGGGCTATCGCATCCTTAAGACATGCGGCTGATGCCCAGGGTCCGTCCTCTCCGTTGTTGTGATAGCCCAGGGCAATAGATTTCTCCATGCCGTGCTTGGCCAGGATCTCTCTGCATCCCTCAAACACCGGTTTCCAAAACGCCAACGCTTCCGGCGTCCCCCACGCCGGCGCCCGCGAATCTTTCAGGCTCTTCGTTGCCGGATCAAATTCGGTGACCAACGGACACCCGTCGGCATCCCGTTCGACTATATAGAAACACACCGTCGGTATCTTGCCCATATGCTTGACGGCCGTGCCGATGTACCGCTCAAGAATATCCATGCACGGCTTAAACGACCCGTCGGCTTTCTTCACAAACCAGACCATGCCGTGCTCATTCCCGAAATGGGTCCGGCGCAACAGCGGAATGGTCAGGTCCTTCGTCGAGATCTGTCCGAGAATCTGGAAACACTGGTCAATCAGCCTCCAATGCTCCTCCGACCACATCGGCACGTTGTAGCGGAGCGCCAGGGTGTCGGGCGACTGAACCATGGCCATATAGGTCTGGAAGTCCTGTGGGTTCGGAAGCGTCCAGTCGCTCACGTGAAGCTGAATCGGGATCGCGGTGGACGCCAGATCCTCCGCGCTGACCGTCATCGTGCCGGTATAGTCACCGGGACTAGCATCCTTTGGAACCTGTACGGTCAGCCAGACCGGCTGAATAGCCGCCTCTCTCTCTCTTGAAAGGCGGTAGGCGAGGCAGGGAATCGCAGCAGGCACAGAATCTTCGAGCGGATCGAATCCGACGACGCTCCCCATAACGCCCACCTTCGCGAGAAAGTGCGGGTAACGAATACGAAGCGAGGATTTGGGGATAGGTCGCCCGCCATTCCCTTTCAGGGCCGTCACCTCTACTTTCAGCGCCTTGATCGGCTTCCCTGAACTGACCACCACCTGCCCGGCGAATGCACCATTCCTGGCGCCCAAGAGCCGAATCGGCGAGATGGGCTCATTGGGATCGCCGTACATGAACACATCCACTCGTTCCGTAATCGGCCAATTCCATATCTGCGGTGCCAAAGGCCGGGTTATGTTGCCCACGACCGCACTCGGTTGTGCCTTTGCTGTCAGACTCAATTCCTCGACAGATACCCGGTTCCAGCACAACTTGTAGCGGTCCGTCAGGTCATAGCCTGTTTCTTTTGGGAAGAGTCGCGTGAACATCCCCGCTGCCGCAGGCGCGCGATGAACCTCGATGGCAAGCACATTGACTCCCTTGCGGAGCGCACTGGGCGGAATCTTCAGACTGATGTGCCGGAATCGCTTCTTGTACCTGGCCTGTAACTCAGGGTCTTTCACTCTACCTGGATACTCGTTTTCGCTCAGAGTTCGCGTGTCGTCATTTGCAGAACCCCACCCGGACTTGATCAGGCTGCCGGATGGAGTAAAGAAAGTCTCCTGGGGATAGTCTTCCGCCAAGGTCTCATTGTTGATCCTTCCCTCCGGCAGATGGAAGCGCCCAACCTCTCTTCCGTTCAGGTAGACCGCCGTGCCTCCGTGGATCGATGTTTCCAGGTTGAGTTCCGAAACCTGGGCCGGGTCATTTACAGTGAACTTGCCGCGCAAGCACACCATGGCCAGGCTCCGGTAGTTCATCCGCATCGGACTCATCGTGCGAAACCAGGCTCCGTCGTCAAACTCCGGTTTGACCCAGTCCGCCGGCGGAAAAGCAGAGCCCCTGATCTGTGCCGCTTCCCGAAGCGGAATCTCCACAATCTTGACGTTGCCGGTCTGTGCATTCCTGTTCTTCAAGTCCTCCTGCCATGCCTTTGCAGGGTCGAAAGCCATGTACGGGTCAAAGGGATCCAGGCGGATGAGTTTGCCGTCGTCCTTGCGCACGACCTCGGTCTGCCAGGTCTCAGAATACCGCCAGACGGTGCCGTTCTCCTGATACATGCCATACGGGCCGGAAATGGCGGAATTCATGCGCAGCAGCGGAATCTCCTCCTTATCCGCTCCCCACGCGAACGACGCCACGCCATAGGCTATCCATAGAAACGCCATCAGTGTGCTAAGCAGACGCCATCTCATGTTGCTCATAATGCCTCCATTGACCGGCCTGTTCCTCCCGAAGACTCCGTCGGCCTTATTATGGTTGGGGTTACGTCACTTGTCAACGAGCCGACCCGTGGATGGGATTCGTCCTCTCTTGCGGACCGGGGAGGGGGTGTCGTACGAAAGGAAAGGGCGCACATGACGTGCGCCCTTCGGTTGAAAGCTCCCCAGCCAGGACTCGAACCTACAACCTGGCGGTTAACAGCCTTTGGCGGTCTGTGGAAGCGGCATGCCCTCTCATTCCGGCGCGATTCATCACCGTGTCTTTGAATATGGACAGACCCCGTTTATTTCGTCGGACATGGGGGCGGCGCCACCGGCGCCGTGTGCTGCGGCAGGGCACGTGCGGAGTCGGTGTCTGTGCAACACGCGCGCAAGGTCCTTGAACCCCATCGGCCACGAGCACTTGACCCCCACGGTTATGGGTGTCCTGAGTTTTGTCTCTGAGTTTTGTCTCCTGAGTTTTGTCTGAGTTTTCCTGTCCTGAGTTTTCCTGAGTTTTCTGAGTTTTCGTCAACTCGGCATCGCAGCACTAGATCATGTCGCTCAAAAACCGGTGTCTGGCAACCCCGCTCCCGTATTGCGCCATGAACGGTTCATAGTAGTGTTTGTGATCGACATGAAAGTGATCGCTGTACTGATTGCACGGCACATAGCGGATGTCCCAATGCGTCAGATACCACATGCCAGACTCATCATCATGTAAGCCCATTCCGTCTCTTAGTACTTCGTTGAGGTCTGCTGGACTCAACACTTCGGCCTCGTGTTCCTCAGGATAGAGGTAGTCAGCAAAGACCGAGAACTGCGCGTGCTTGTCATCGAAGTAAACAGCTCTTGGACGTAGGTAGTGGCGCTCCCAAGCCGTTCCTTCCGGCAACTTGATGCTCTCAATTCTTCGTACGATTTCCTCCACCTCGGAAAGCGAAGGGAATACGTGCGCTGTTCTTGAACCTAGGTATAAGAGGTAGTCTTTGTAGTTCGCCGCCCAGAAGGATGGTGAATAAGTGGCGTAGACATGCCATGGATTGGCCTTCGCGCTAGCTGGGAAGAACAGATAGACAAGGGGGAGAGTCTGTGGAGTAAACAGTTGCTTCTCAATCACCACACTATCCCAATAGCGAACGACAAACC
>DATKVD010000410.1:0-6540 GCA_035530235.1 Planctomycetota bacterium
TCGCTGTTGTTGTTTCTGCGGTACCTTCAGTCTACAGCCTTCAGCCTACAGTCTGGGTTTCAGGCCCCTGAAACCCTCGGCATCCGCGTCGGCTCGCGCCGGAGTTCGGCGAGGACGAACCGGTGGAGGAGTTGGGTCTTGAGTGCGGCCGCTTCGGGCGCATCCCACAGGTTGACGAGTTCGCCGGGGTCGGCCTGGAGGTCGAAGATCTCGCCCCACGGCCGGTCGCGGTAGACGGTGATCTTGTAGCGGTCGTCGATATAGGTGCGCAGGTGGACGGTGGTGGGCTCGTGACGGTTCTCGACGATGACGTGGTCGCGGGCGCGGTCGGCGGCGCCCGTCCAGACGGGAAGCTGATCGACGCCCTGCATGAGCCCGGGCACCGGCAGCCCGCACGCCGAGAGGAACGTCGGGGCGAAATCGACCTGCGACTGGAGTGCGGACGAGACCTCGCCCGCGGGCACGCGTCCGCGCCAGCGCACCAGCATCGGTGTCCGCAGCATGTCCTCGTAGTGGAACGCGGGCTTCGCCACCAGCCCGTGCTGGCCGAGGAAGTGCCCGTGGTCGGTGGTGAAGAGGACGAGCGTGTCATCGGCGGCGCCGAGGCGCTCGAGCGCGTCGAGGATGCGCCCGATGCACTTGTCCATCAGGCTCACCATGCCGTAGTAGACGGCGATGTTCTTCCGCATGAGCTTCTCGTCGACGAGGTGCGAGTGGAACCCGTGGGCGCCGAAGGTCTCGCGGTATTCTGAGAAGTCGGGGTGCGCCTCCTGCGTGAGGGCGAAGTGGGGCGGCATCCGGTCGAACTCGCCGGGCGTGTGCTTGGGGTAGGGGACGTCGGCGGGGTCATACATCGTGTCCCACGGCTCGGGGACGAGGTAGGACGGGTGCGGGTCGTGGAAGCTCGACCAGATGAAGAAGGGCCGGCGCTCGTCGCGGGCACGTTCGATCTGCGCGATGGTGCGCTCGGCGGTCCACGGCGTGTAGTGGAATTCCTCGGGCAGGTCCCACTTGTGTCGGCGGGGTTTCTCGTTCGCGTCGCGCGGCCAGGTGCGGAAGTAGTCGCGCCAGTTCGTGAGACCCTTCTCCTCCATCCAGATGGCGTAGTGGGCGCCGGCCATGTATTCGTCGGTGTGGCCGCGGGTCATCTCGAGGTGCTCGAACCCGTAGAACGGGCCGTGGAAGGTGCGCCAGAAGTCGAGGTCACGGAGCTTCTCGGGGGTCTCGATCGATTCCGAGCCCTCGGCCGAGCGCGTGGGCTGAAGGTGCGCCTTGCCGATCAGCGCCGTCAGGTATCCCTCGCGCTGGAAGATCTCCCCCACCGTCGGCACGTCCTCGGGCAGTTTCACCCCGATGGTCCAGCAGTGGTGCCAGGCCGGGTAGAGTCCCGTGATGATGCTCGCACGTGACGGCGAACACGTCGGGTTCGAGCAGTAGGCGCGGTCGAACCGCACGCCCTGGGCGGCTAGCCCGTCCAGCGCCGGCGTCCTGATGTGCGGATTCGTCACCCCGAGCGTGTCGTAGTGCTGCTGGTCCGAGGTGATGAGAAGGATGTTGGGTGGGTTGGGCATCATGGACTCTCCGGACCGACCGCTCGCCTATTTCGGCATCCTGATGATCGCGTCCATGAGTTTCGGGTTTTTGACGAGCATGCGGTACTCAAAGAGCCTCATCACGGTCGTGAAATCCTTCCACTCCGAGAAGAAGCTCTCCGGGCCCGTGATGACCTCCGCGGCCTCTTCGAGACTGGCCACGATGTAGCCCGACAGGCTCTTCGTATTCGCCTCTTCGTTGAGCGCGCCGATGATCTTCTCGAACTCGCCCGCGTCGAGCCACACGCCCTCGCACTTCGGGCAGTAATCGATCTCGACCTGGGTGTCGTCGTAGCCGATGGCGACCATGTCGACGTCGCACTTGGGGCACGGGCGCGCCTTGGCGCTCAGGCGGAAGCGGTCCTTGTGCTCCCAGATCTCGAAGTCCATCCAGTTGAGGTCCGGCTCGCTCACGTCCTTCGCCTTGCGCAGCTCGTCCCGGTCAAACCACGTTCCCCGGCACTGGGGACACTGGTCGACCTCGATGTCCTCGGCGCTCGCGGCCTGCATCGGCTTTCGGCATTTCGGGCAGTTCATGTCCGCTTCCTCCTCGACGTGACGGTTCTCCTCCGACGCGCGCTGCTCTCTCCGGCGGCTCATATCGAACGGCAGGTCCCGTCACCATGATAGTGGGAATCTGGCCGAGTGCAAGGGGGTTGTGAGTGGCAACTGGCGGGTGGCAAGTCACGGGCCTGGCTGCGCGCATCGGGGTCGGTAGGAAGAATCAGTCGTCCGGCGGGGCATACAAAAGGCGTCAGGAAAAAAAACGTTCCTGACACCTCTGTGGGTTGGGTGTTACGGGTTGGTGGCCTCTTTCGGGGGCAGGCCGCGTCGACTTCTCTCTTCGGCCTCCTTCCGCTCGGCTTCCTCCTTCGCCTGCTGGGCCTTGCGGTCGGCGAGCCACTTGGCACGGTCGATCTCCCGCTGGATGTTCCGGGCGGTGTCCGCCTGTTCCCACTCCCGGAGCTGCTTCTCGCGCTGGAGGTCGAATTCCCGGAGGGCCTCTTCACTGCCGGGCTGGGGCCGGGTGGTGTTGTCGGCCGGGGAACTTCCATCTGCCCGGCCGTCCCGGTCGCCGCCGGAGACGGCCCACACGACCCACACGACGGCGACGAGCACGGCGACGAGTCCCGCGACGAGGAGCAGCCGGTGGTGGATGGGGGCGGCCTTGCGGGGGACGATGAGCTTGTGCCGGCACGTGGGACAGGCGACGTGCTTGCCGACGATCGTGTCGGCGCACTTGATGACGGCGCCGCAGCGTTCACACTTGAAGCGGATCATCGGTACGTGTCCTCGACGTGCACCGGTTCTCCGTCGGTCCGCGACCGCTAGGGGGTCTCCGCCGGCGGCTGCTGGAGGAGTTTTCGCCGCAGCTCCTCCGCCTCCTTCAGCCGCTGCTGACGTTCGAACTCGATCCGTGCACGCTCCTCACGTTCCTTCTCGAGCCGGATCTCCCGCTCGATGCGCTCGTTCTCGCGCTGGTGGGCCTGTGTGTCTTCCCACGCCCGGACGCCCTGCTCGTCCAGCTTGCGCTGCTCGTAGAGCTTCTGGTGCTCGGCCCAGGCCCGATCGGTGGCGTCCCGGGGGTCGGCCTTGGTGGGTTCGCCCTCGGGCTGGTCGGGACCCTGCGGACGCGCGGCGGCGCCGGTCCCTTCGGCCGACGTCTTCCCCTCCGCCGACGTCGTCGAGGCGTCCGAGCCCATCATCGACCACACCAGCCACGCCCCCAGCAGCACCGCCGCCGACGCGCCGGCGACGATCAACAGCCTGTTCGGCCGCGCGGGCGCCGGCGTCGGCACCTTCTGCGTGTGCCGACAGGTGGGACAATCCACCTGCGTGCCGGCGTCCGTGTCGGGACGCTTGATCGGTGCGTTACAGCGCTCACACTTGAAGCGGATCATCACTGTTCCCCAACCACAGCCGGGCGTTCTGTCTGCGGGTCCCGTGCGGGGGCACTCCCCGCGCGGCCCCATACCATTATACCACCTCTCCCGCCGCAATGGAAGCCCCGGCCCGGGCTTGGGCGGGCCTTTCCGTGCGTGCAGACACCGGCCACCACCCCCTTAGACGACGCGAGGTGCCGGCCGGTTCCGGTCTCTATATGATATATTCGGCCGGTGCGGGGGCCATCTTGACCGCCAGTAGCGTGACGTCGTCGCGCGGCTCGCGTCCGGCGAGGTGGCCCTCGATGTCCCGCCAGACCCCGGCCAGGAGTCCCGAGACGTCCCGTCGGGCGCCCGCCCGGGTCTGTCGCACCAGTCTCTCGGTCCCATACTGGTTCCCCTGCGGGTCCATCGCCTCGACGACGCCGTCGGTGTAAAAGACCAAGACGTCGCCCGGGGCCGGCTCGATCCGTGCGGAGGCGTACCGGGCGTTCCGGTCCACGCCCAGGGGAAGTCCCCCGTCGCCCTCGTGGGTGACCTCGTCCGTGTCGGCGTGAAACCAGACGGGCGGGGCGTGACCGGCCAGGGCGATCTCGGCCGAGGTCCGGTCGGCCGACACCAGACAGCAGGCCGCCGTCACGAACCCGAAGCCCCACAGGCTCACCAGGGCACGGTTGACGCTCGTGAGGACCGCCGCCGGGTTCGCGTCCGTCTCCACCGCCGTCTGGAGCGACGCCTTCACCACGCTCATCACCAGTGCCGCCGACACCCCGTGACCCATGGCGTCGGCCACGAAGAGCACCACCCGGGCGTCGTCCAGCGCGATGACGTCGAGGAGGTCGCCGCCCACCTGGATGGCGGGCTCGTACTTGAGTGCGACGTCGAGTCCGCGCACCACGGGCGCGCGTTCGGGGATGAGGGCCTGCTGCACCTGGCGCGCCAGGTCAAGGTCCCGCGTCATCGCCTCGTTCTGCGTCTCGATGATGGTCTTCCGCTCGTCGAGGTCGGTGTAGAGCCGGCCCTTCTCGACGACGGACGAGAGCTGACCGGCGATCTGCTGGAAGAACGTCACGTGCGCGTCGGAGTAGCGGTCCGTCTCGACGCTCGAGAAGAACATGAACCCCACCGGCTTGCCCCGGACGATGAGGGGACAGGTGAGGGACGACCGCATCCCCTCCTCGACGATGAGCCGGGTCGAGTCGGACGTGGGTTTCGTCTTGAGGTAGTCTTCGAGGTCGTTGAGGATGCGGGGCTCGCGCGTCTCGAGGATGTCCTTGAGGGTGGAGCCCTCGAGCGGCGCACGGTAGCCGAGGCCGAGTCTCATCTCACGGTCGCTGCGGGCCCACCGGGCCCAGACCTCGCCGGTCTTCTCGTCGATGAGCGAGAAGCCGATGCGGTTATAGGGGATCACCTCGCGCATCTCGTCGTAGACGAAGTCGAGGGTCTCGTCGAGCGAGACGCCGTAGCTCACGCGTTCGGTGATGCGGAAGAGCTGTTCGAACTCGACCTCGCGCAGACGCAGCCGCCCGGCGACGTGCCGGGCCGCCTCCAGAAGTACCTTGGCGTGGCGTTCGGTGGGGGCCGCCGCGGCCAGGGGCGCCACCGCGGCCAGGAAGTCGTCCACGATCTGCTCGCTCTGGGCAGCCGCGGCGTTCGCCGTCTTCGGCGCGCCCGCCGCCGAGTCGACACGCTTCGATTCCGATCGCTTCTTCCCGGCGGCCATCACGCGCCCCCTGTCCGCCTGCCCTCACGCAGCGCGGTCTTCGTTTCCCTATAGTATAGCATGGCCGGTCGGGGTGTGGAAGGGCTCAGGGCAGCGGTGCCGAGGGGGGAGCGGCGCCGAGGACTTTGCCGGTCGTGTCGACGAAGCCCCAGCGGGAAACGGCGCTTCCGTCCCATCGGGTGTCGACGTCGATGGCGACGGCTGCGAAGCCGCCTGTGAAGTCGCGGGCCTCGGAGAATTGCGACGGGACGACGAGCTTGCCCGTGCGGTCGATGAAGCCGACCTTCCCGTCCTTGCGGACGCGGGCGAAGCCGTTCTGGAACCCCCACGCCTTGTGGAAGGTCGGCTCGACAACGAAATGTCCGTCGCGGTCGATGAACCCCCAGCGTCCGTCGGCGTCGCGGACGGCGGCGAGACCCTCACGGAACGAGCCCCCGTCGGTGAAGCCCAACGCCGTCACGGGTTTGCCGTCGACGTCGATGAAGCCCGACTTCCCGTCGAAGGTCGTGACGAGTGCGCGTCCCTCGGAGAAGTTCTCGGCGTCCGCGTAGACCGGCGCCACCGCAACCGTCCCGTCCGTCGCGAAGAACCCGATGGGCTCCCGGTCGTCCTGCCGGTCGCTGAGCCAGAACATCATCCGTCCGTCGTTGAAATCGGTGTCCCACGAATCGAAGTCGGTGCGTCGACACACGCTGAAGGTCCCCTTCCGGTCGATGAGCCCGGCCCGATCGCCGAGGAAGACGAACGCATGTCCGCCGCGGAAATTCCCGGCGCTCGCGAACCGGGGCGGAATCACCATCTCCCCCGCCCGGTCGATGTAACCGGAGAGTTCGTCGCCATTCTCCTGCTGGAGGCCGACCACCGCCAGCCCCTCGACGAATGCCGTCGCCCAGTCGAAGTCGCGACCGAACTGACGCGTGCCCGTCCGGTCGATGAAGGCGTACTTCCCCTGAAGGTCCGGGGGGAAGTCATCGTGCCCGGTCGTCTGGGTGACGACGATGCTGAGACCGTCCTCGAACGGCTCCACCCTGTCGTACTTCGGCTGGATGACAACGCGACCGGCGGTGTCGATGAAGCCCCACTTGCCGCGGACGTCCTCCGGCGACGTTCCTGCCCATATCCCGTGCGACTCCAGGGAACCCAGCTCGTCGAGCGTGAGCGGCTTTCCGTCGATGCACACGGCCGCCAGGCCCTCGGAGAAATCGAACGCGAAGTCGTACTTGAATGGGACGACCCGTCGGCCGAGCTTGTCGATGAAGCCCCACTTGACGCCGGGTTCCGATTTATCCGGCTTTGAGACGGTCCCGTCCCGGATGACGAAGGCGCCGTCCTCCTCCGTGAT
>DATKVD010000411.1:0-7755 GCA_035530235.1 Planctomycetota bacterium
GTGGCGGTTGAGATGTTTTCAATCAGTCCGAGGTCGATGCCCATGCGGACGGCTGAAAGCAGGTGCATCGTTTCCTCGGAGGATATGGTGCGTGCGGTGCGGAGCTGTCCGTAGGCGCGCCAGACGCGGTCCTCGAGGGTGGGTCGACTCTCGACGAGGAGCTTGCTGCGGGCGATCTTCTCGTACTCGACGATGCGCGGGACCACCGACTCGATGTTCTCGATGATCTGCATCTCGCTTTTGCCGAGTGTGCGCTGGTTCGAGATCTGGTAGAAGTCCCCCGAGGCCTGGGTCCCTTCCCCGTAGAGTCCCCTCACCGCCAGGTTCACCTTGGAGACCGCCTGGAAGACCTTCTCAATCTCCCGTGTGATGACGAGTGCCGGCAGGTGCAGCATCACGCTCACGCGGATGCCCGTGCCCACGTTGGTGGGACAGGCGGTGAGATAGCCGAGCTGTGCTGAGAACGCGAAATCGAGCCGCTCCTCCAGGGCGTCGTCGAGCTGGTCGATCTGGTGCCAGGCATCGGAGAGCTCCAGCCCGCTGCGCAGCACCTGGGTCCGCAGGTGGTCCTCCTCGTTGATCATCATGCTCATGGTCTCGGTCTCGCCGAACGCCACGGCACGGGGCCAGTCCCCGTCGGCCAGCTCCCGGCTGATGAGGTGTCGCTCGACCAGGAGCGACCGGTCGATGGGATCGGCCTCCGACAGGTCGACGAAGGTGAGTGTCCGGGTCATCTCGATGGCGGCCAGGTGACCGCGCATGATGTCGAGCACACGCTGCTTCTGCTCCGTGGTGGCCTGGGAGAGGAAGGGGAACTGGACGAGGTTGCGTGCGAGCCGGATGCGACTGGAAATGACGACGTCGGACTGGGGACCGGTGCCTTTCAGCCATTCCCCGGGCGAGCCGGCCAGCTCACGCATCTGCATGGCGACCCTCCTCCAGGGCCTGGATCCGGTCACGGAGCTTCGCGGCCTCCTCGTAGTCTTCCTTGTCGATGGCCCGCTTGAGGTCCTGACGGAGTTCCAGAAGCTCATGGCTCAGTTCCCGGGCCTCACCGCTCGAGGTCGGGATCTTGCCCATGTGCTCGGTGTTGCCGTGGATCTTCTCCAGCAGCGGCATCAGCCCCTCCTTGAACACCGTGTAGTCGGTGGCGCAGCCCAGCCGGCCGTGTTGACGGAAGTCGAGGTAGGAGAGCCCGCAGATGGGACACTTGATCTGACTCATCTTGGCGATCTCCTGGGCGGCCTGCGTGTTCACCAGTCCGCTCAGGAGGTCCGAGATGGAGAACTCGTGCGACTTGAACGCGACGCCCTTCTTGCCCGCGCATTCCTCGCAGAGATGGATCTCGCGCTTCTTGTCCTTGATGATCTCGGTGAGGTGGACCGTGGCGACGTTCTTCTTGCAGATCTGACAGATGATTGGCGGCATGAGTCACTCCTTGTCGACGCTTCCCCGCTCCCTTCGCACTCGGACGCGCTTGATGAGCCAATGAGGCCCCGCCCTACTTGCGCCCGGAACCGGCTCGGTCTTGAACAGGGGGAGGCCCTTCTTCCTTGCACAGCCCTCGCAGAGGTGGATCTCCCGCTTCTTGTCCTTGATGATTTCGGTGAGGTGGACCGTGGCGACGTTCTTCTTGCAGATCTGACAAAGGATCGGAGGCATGGGTTTCCCCTCCTGATGTGACTGTCTTCGCCTATCTAATATAACCTCGCTTGGAGAGAAATAAAGAGGAATTGCGGCAAGAATGACGAATGACGAAGGACGAATGACGATTGAAGCCCGAATGACCCAATGACGAATCGCCCTCCGAGGATGTGCCACGGCTTGCTCGTCAAGCCGTGCGTTCCGTGTTGCAGGACAACACGGCTGGGCAAGCCAGCCGTGGCACCCCTTGATTTGGGCATTCGGATTTCCTCATTGAATTGGCTCTGTAGAAAAGACCGTCGCTTATTCAATGCCCTCTCCCCCCCCGTCCTCTGACGGGGGGAGAGGGGGAACGTTTCTACGGAGCCTATTGAATCGTCATTCGTCACTCGTCATTCGTCATTCCCCGAGCCGTCCCTCCCGTTCGGCGGTGATGTAGTTCATGCAGAACTCGTCACGTCCGGCGAGGGTCTCGGCGGCGTGGACGGTGCTCATCATGCCCGCTTCCGTCGGGTCGATGATGACGGTGTCGAGTCCGGCGCCGATCATGAGTCCCAGGAAGGTCCGGTTGAGGAGGTTGCGTCGGGGGAGTCCGAAACTGACGTTGGACAGCCCGCAGACGGTGTGCACCCCTTGAAACCCGGTCATGATCCGCCGGGTCGTCTCGAGGGCCGCCAGCGCCTGGTCCGGGTTCGTGCTGATGGGCCGGATGAGCGGGTCGAAGTAGATCCGGTCGAGCGGCACCCCCTCACCGGTCAGTTTCCTGACGAGTCCGTCGGCCACCCGCAGCCGGTCGTCGGCCGATTCCGGCATCCCGCCGTCGTCCATCGTCAGTGCCACCACGCGCGTCTCGTACTCCGCCACCAAGGGCAGGATCCCCTCGATCCGCTCGGCCTCCGCCGTGATCGAGTTCACCATTGCGTCGCCCCAGTGCACCTTGAGAGCCGCTTGGAGTGCCTTCGGGTTCGCACTGTCCACGCACACCGGGACCTTCACCGCCGACTGGATGGTCTCGGTGAGCCAGACGAGGTCGTCCACCTCGTGCTTGACCGAGGTTCCGGCGTTCGCGTCGATGTAGCCGGCGCCGGCTTCGGCCTGCCTGAGGGCCTCGCGGCGGATGAAGTCGGCGTCGCGCCCACGCACCGCGGCCGCGATGCGCTTTCGCGTCGTGTTGATCCGCTCGGCGATGATCAGCAGGGCGTTTTCCTCCCCAGGAGTGGACGGTGTCGCGCCGCACAATGAATGGAACAGGGTCTTACCGCAAAGGTCGCAAAGAACGCAAAGGGAAGAAGAAAGGAACAGGAATAGGGCTGGAAAAAGAGAAAGCAGCGTGCTTCTTCTGCTTCCTTTTTCACCCTGACGTTTCGCTGTTCTTGTTTCTCCTTTGCGTGCTTTGCGATCTTTGCGGTCAAATCAGACGTTTGACTCAGACAGGGTGCTGCCCACCGTCAGCGGTCGTCGGACCGCCCCATCAGTTCGTTTCTCCTCGACATCTCATCGAGGATGAACTTCAGCGTGTCGGACATGGTCCGGGTGGCCTTCATCAGGCGCCACATGACGATGACGAGGAGGGTCCAAAGCGTGATGTTGATGAGGCTCACCACGTTGAGGAAGAGGATGCGCGCTACGGTAAATTCCATGGCAGGTGTTCCTCCCACTGGCGGGGTCCCTATTTCTTCTCCCACTTGAGGAGTTCGGTGACCTGTGCGAGTGTGGTCTTGCCCTGGTCGATTTCGGCACGGATGCGGTTCTCACGCTCCAGGCAGTCCATCGCACGGTTGGTCATCTCGACGGCGTCGGCCTTGGGAAGCACGATGACGCCGTCGTCGTCGCCCACCACCCAGTCGCCCGGGGTGACGCGGATGCCGCCGATGGTGATGGGCACGTTGATCTCCCCGAGTCCCTTGGGCTCGCCGGCCTGTCCGGTGATGAGACTCGCGAACGCCGGGAACTTCATCTGTCGGATGTCCACCGTGTCGCGGATGGCCCCGTGGATGACCACGCCCGTGACGCCCCTGGCGAGACAGGAGTGCGTGGCGAGTTCTCCCCAGACGGCGGGTCCCACGCCGCCCGCGTCGATGACGATGACCGAGCCCGGCTCCGCCACGTCGATGGCCTCGACCGGCTTGGCCCAGTCGCCCGGATAGGTGCGGACGGTCACCGCCGGTCCCACCATCTTGAGCCCCGCCTGGATGGGTTTGACGCCTTCGACCATGGGGTGCCGGTGACCGCCGTCGGAGATGTTGGGGGTGGAGACCTTCTCGAGGATCTCACGGATGTTCTCCTCGCCGACGCGTCGGTAGAGGTCGGTCGGGATTCTCTTCATGGTGCCGAGTGCGGTGAGGATATCGCGGGTGGCTTTCGCGGGGTCGGCGGCCTTGATGACGGCCCCGCCGACGATGACGACGTCGGCCCCGGCCTGGACGGCGTCGACGACCGATTCACTGGTGAGGCCGCCGGCGACCGCGACGGGGATCGTCACGGCTTCCCGCACGGCACGCAGACGCTCAAACGCCGCGGCGCCGCCCGTCATCTGCTCGTCGATCGCGGTGTGCACGCCGATGAGTGCCGCCCCCCACTCCTGGCATTCCTTCGCCCGGCCGGCGGCGTCTTCGACACCGATCATGTCGACGCCGACCTCGATGCCGTAGTTCTGTCCGGCCTTGATGCACTCACGGATGGTGGCGTCGGAGGCCCCGCCGAGGACGACGGCGAGGTTGGCCCCGGCCTTGGCGGCCATCTCCATCTCGGCCCGGCCGGCGTCCATGGTTTTCATGTCGGCGACGATGCGTGCGTCCGGGAAGGTCGCACGGAGTTCACGCACGGCGTTCAGTCCCTCACTCTTGATGAGCGGGGTTCCGGCTTCGAGGATGTCGGCCCCGGCGTCGATGGCGGCCCGGGCCACCTTCATCGCCCGCGGGAGGTTCACGAAGTCGAGTGCCACCTGGAGCTTCGCGCGCGGCCCACTTGTCTTCTTATTCGTCACTGTAGCTCACTCCGCAGCCTTCCGATTCCCACGCCGTCACGCCCGCCGGTCTCACCCCCTCCGGCAGCGCCTTCGCCAGGCCGTCGAAGAGGAACCGGGCGATATTCTCGGTCGTCGGGTTGATCTCGTCGAACGGCGGTATGTCGTTCAGGAAGTGGTGATCGAGCCGGCCGATCACCTCCTGGACGAGACGCTTGACCTCACGGAAGTCGGCCACCATGCCGAGGTGGTTGAGCTGGGCGGTCCGCACACGGACCTCGATGGCCCAGTTGTGTCCGTGCAGACGCTCACAGTCGCCCTCGTACTCCCGCAGCCGGTGTGCCGCCGAAAAATGGGTCTTCAGCACCAGTTCGTACACGGGTTTTCCCCTCCCTCCGAGAACCCAGTATTTTAGGGAGAAAGACCCGGAAGTCAAGACGATATCGGCGGGGCCGCGGCAATGGGGCTTGACAGTTGCAGGTTATTTCCTATCATTCTAACGGCGATTCCGGGCCTTTACGCGGAGCGGGTCATGTATTGTCCGACCTTCGAGCAGTTCCAGGAGCTGGCCGGTCAGGGGAACGTGGTCCCGGTCTACCGGCAGCTCCTGGGCGACATCCTGACCCCGGTGAGTGCGTTCAGCAGGATCGCCGCCGGGCCGCACGCGTTTCTCCTGGAGAGCGTGGTCGGGGGGGAGAAGATCGGTCGCTACAGCTTCCTGGGCACCGACCCCTTCTGCATCTTCAAGGCCACGCGCAACCACGTCACCGTCGAGCGCGACGGCGAGACCACCGAGAAGGAGGTCGAGAACCCGCTGGATGAACTCCGCCAGATCATCCGGCAGTATCGCACCGCCCCCGTGCCCGGACTGCCCCGCCTCTCGGCCGGGGCCGTCGGCTATTTCGCTTACGACGTCGTCCGCTACGAGGAGCACCTGCCCGACGCCCCGCCCGACACCCTCGGTCTCCCCGACATCTACCTCATGTTCTTCAACACGATGGTCATCTTCGACAACGTCAACAAGACCTTGAAGGTGGTTCACGCCCCGAGGCTGGACGGGACCTCCGTCCACGCCGCGTATGACGCCGCGATGGCGACCATCCGTGAGCTGTGCGAGCGTCTGCGCGCACCCGGCACACTCAACCTCGCCGACGACATCACCCCGGGCGGACCCGTCAAGCTCCAGTACACCAGCAACGTGACCCGGGACTACTACGTCGAGGTGGTGAAGAAGTGCAAGGAGTACATCACCGCGGGCGACATCTTCCAGGTGGTGCCCTCACAGCGGCTGAAGACCGTCACCAACGTCGAGCCGTTCAACATCTACCGCACCCTCCGGGCCATCAACCCGAGTCCGTACATGTTTTACCTGAAGATGGACGACCTTCGGCTGATCGGGTCGAGTCCGGAGGTGATGGTGCGGGTGGAGGACGGGAACGTGATGCTGCGGCCCATCGCCGGCACGCGTCCGCGCAGCGAGGACGAGGAGGAAGACCGCAGACTCGCCGACGAACTGCTGGCCGACCCCAAGGAGCGGGCCGAGCACGTCATGCTGGTGGACCTGGGACGGAACGACGTCGGCCGGGTTGCCGAATACAACACCGTCAAGGTCGAGGACTGCATGGTGATCGAGCGCTACTCCCACGTGATGCACATCGTCAGTTCGGTGGTGGGGAAGCTGGCGGCCGGTCGGGACGCGTTCGACACGCTGCGGGCGTGTCTGCCCGCGGGCACGCTTTCCGGCGCCCCCAAGGTGCGTGCGATGGAGATCATCGACGAGGTGGAGACCGAGCGTCGCGGACCCTACGGCGGCGCCGTCGGATACATCGATTTCTCCGGCAACATGGACACCTGCATCACGATCCGGACGATCGTGATGAAGGGGAACGAGGCCTACGTGCAGGCGGGCGGCGGCATCGTGGCCGACTCGGTCCCTCTGACGGAGTACGAGGAGACACTGAACAAGGCCCGGGGACTCCTGAAGGCGATCGAAGTCGCCGAGGAGAGTTTCCGGACGAATGTGCCTTGACGGACCCGACAGTGATTCGAGGACAGGACGATGAGACTTCTGAGAGCGGGGGTTCTCCCGGCGGTCGTGGCGGTGGTGGTGCTCGCGTCGGGGTGTGGGCCCTTCTCGGGACGACCGCAGCCGGTCGAGCCCCAGCAGAGCGGCTACGAGGAACTCGAGACCCAGGCGGCACTGGACGAGCCGGGCAAGATGGTTCCCCGTGCGGGGGCGGCCACCAGTCCGCGCCTGGCCTACGAGATGTTCCGTGAAGCCATCCGGAGCCGTGACTTCGAGACCTGTTGGCGACTGCTGAGCCGTGACACGCACGACGCCTACGAGCGAAACGCCGCCGACCTCAAGATGAGGGTCCTCAACAGTCCCACCCCGCCTCCACAGGACCTCGAGATCCTCCACATCCTCGGACTCAGCCGCAAGGAGGCGGACAAGCTCACCGGGAAAACGGCGATGATCGGGTCGTTCCGACGGGCCGCCGTGCGTGACCCCGAGGGCTTCGAACTCATCACCCGCACCGATTTCGACCACGAGAACCTCTACCGTGACCGGGCGACGGTTCACTTCACCGTGCGTGACACGCGACAGGTGGAGCAGATGAGACTGGTGCGTGAGGGGGGTGTCTGGCGCATCGAGGCGGCGACGCCGGTCAAGACACTGCCGTGAGGCGGTGTTTCCGCGGGGGGTTCCGCTTCGGGCTCGGGCGGCGGGAGGTCATTGGCGCGTCGCCTGGACCAGCCTCGGGCACAGGATGATGACCAGCGCGTCCTCCCCTCCTTCGTCGTCCCCTTCTTCTGCATACCGGATGGCTATGAGTCCGCGTTGGCCGGACGACACCCGCATCAGCCGGACGTCGGCGCCTATCTGCAGTTTCATGTTGATCCAGGCCTGCCGGTGACTCTCGAACGAGAGGATCAGGGTCTTGCCGTTGGCGAGTGGGAGCGAGAGCGGTTCGTTGAACCCGGCGCTGCTGTTGTCCTTGGCCAGCAGCTCGTAGCTCTTGTAGGTCTTCTTGTACTCCCGCTTCAGGGCCCGCTCGTCGTTCTTCGGCAGCTCCGGGTCGACGTACTCCTTTCCGTCCCGAAGCTCCTTGCCGGCCCGCACCTGCGTCACCGTCACTTTGCAG
>DATKVD010000412.1:0-4592 GCA_035530235.1 Planctomycetota bacterium
AGAAGGCGGCGGACTTCATGGCCGCGTGGGAAGTCGACGTGGCGTGGGTCGAAGACCTGATGCCGCACGATCTCGACAAGGAGATCACGCGCGACCTCGCCCTGATGAACGCGGGGCTGATGGACCCCGTAGACCTCGTGAAAAAGTACAACACGCTCGCCGGGGTGGACCCGGAATCAAAACTGAAGGAGATTCTGAAAAGCCTGTCGCTGGTGCGACAGCAACTCAAGTTGGATGGCGAAGGAAAGCCCATAAAGGAGACGCCAGATGGCGGACGAGAACGAGGGAGCCGCGCAGACCGCGGTTGATGCAGACACAACGGCAAGCGGGAAGCCGCCGATTCCCGACGACCTGAAGCCGTACTTTCACGAACTGCGCAATGAGGCGAGGAGTTATCGCCTGGAACTGAGGACGCTGCAAGAAGAAGTGGGTCCGCTCAAGGAGCAGGTGCAGAAGTTCAGCGAAGCGTTCACGGTGGTCACTGGCAAGAAAGCAGAGCCGAACACCGATCCCGTGAAGGCGTTGCAGGACGAGATGGCTGCGATGAAAGCTGAACGCGAGGCCGAACGCAAGGCGGGCGAGGTGGTGCGCGAGAACGCGCGCCGGGACAAGGTGGCAGCCGCCATCGTGACCAAGGCCGTCATGCTCGGACTCGCAAAGGACGTCGACCCGAACGCCGTGGCGAAGCTCGTGGACGCGAGCGGCATCACCATCGACGAGTCGGGCACAGTGCAGGGGGTGGATGATGCGCTGGCAGTGCTCCAGAAGAGCATGCCGCCCATCTGGGATTCGGGGAACGCAAGGGTATGGCCCGGCACGCCCGGCGGCGGAAGCCCGACCGTGAAGGTCGAGAAGAAGCTGACCGATGGCGAGCAACTACAGCAGGCCATCGTGGACATGGGGAAATCGAGACTGGGCGCTGGAGGCTACAACTTCATCCAGGCCACATCGACGCCCTGACGTGTCCGTTCAACAGGAGAAGATAA
The DNA here is from genome assembly GCA_035530235.1 of Planctomycetota bacterium. Taxonomy (GTDB): domain Bacteria; phylum Planctomycetota; class DG-23; order DATKVD01; family DATKVD01; genus DATKVD01. The sequence continues at coordinate 987 of DATKVD010000412.1, forward strand.
ATGGCTGACATCCGTGGGATTATCGCGGCCGTGACGCAGGTCGCCGGTGTCCCGATCAACTTGAGTTCCGGCATCCGGCTGGTCAACGTCTATGGCGCCCCGATATACGCGATGCTCAACCGCGTCCCGGCTGAGGCGCGGTACGTCACGTGGACCGTGGACGATGCCAACGCGCTCGTCGGCGCTCAGCGCATCAAGTTCGCGGGTTCGGCGGGCGCTGTCACGCTGTCCGTGACCGCCGCGAGCCACGCCTACTTCATGCCGAACGACGTCATCAAGCTCGACTCTGAGCTGCTGCGCGTCACCGCCGTTTCGAGCACCAACCTCACCGTCACGCGCGGTTACGGCGGGACGACCCGCACCACGCACGACACCACAACCGTCGTGACCATCGTCACGCGGTCGGCGGTCGAAGGCGCTGCGGGCACGGCGCACGCCACCCTGAAGCGCGTCAGCACCAACCAGTGCCAGATCATCGACAAGATCATCGAGGTCACGGGCACCATGCGGGCGGTGCGCAACGTGGACGGCGAGGAGTTCAACTACCAGGTCCGCAAGGACATCGAGGAGTTGGGCCGTCTGGCCGAGCGGGCGATCCTGCACGGCTACCTGACCGCGGCGTCGACGAACGCTGCTGCGCGGTCGATGAAGGGCATCGTCACGGCGCTCAGCACCAACCGTTTCACCACCAACACGTCGCTGACGACCACGCGGCTGGCGGCCTGTTTCAGCACCGCGTTCATCAACGGCGCGAACCCGACGGTCTGCGTCGTCGACCCGACGATGTGGAACGTCCTGGCGAAGCTCCAGCTCTCCAAGACGGTCTTCACCGACTTCCGGCCCGACTGGGCCTCGGGAGCGGTCCTGAAGATCGTCAAGTGGATGAGCCCGTTCGGGATCATGGACCTCGTGCTCGACCGGCAGCTTGGTCTGCCGTTGGGCCTGACGGGGTGCATGCTCGGTCTCGACTGGGAGGAGATCAAGCTCGCGGTGCTTCGTGCCGAGCAACTGGAGGCTTACGCCAAGGTTGCCGACACGGACAAGGCGAAACTGCTCCTCGAAGGCTGCGTCAAGTGGGGCAATGAGAAGCATCACCTGTTCATCTCGCGGAAGTTCTGAGCGTGAGCGAGGGGGGCACGGGTGGGACGCAGGAAACAGAAGCGAAAGAAGGCCACGCTGGGGGGGCGGCGAATCGTCGCCCCCCCCAGCGGACTCGGCGCGCTGATGCGCGACGGGGATATCCACGGGGATGACTTCTACGTCACGCGAGTCTACCTCGGGGACACACAGCTCTTTGACAGACACGGCAGGCTGGCGACGCTCAAGCAGCGCATCTCGCACGAGTTCAAGGGCGAACCCGCGAGGCTTTACGTCCGGGCTGGGGACAACGTGACCTACGGCGGCGTGCGCGACTGGATGTCGGATAGTTGGAACCCGCAGAAGTTCACGGTGTCCGAGATGGAATCCTGGCGCATGGATGTCTGGGGCGACATGCTCGCGAAGAATCGCCCCATGATTTCCAAAAGTCTCGGAGACGTGCCGCAGTCGGACGTCGTGTGGATTGTCGCATCGGGACCGTCGCTGGAGGCCACCGCGGCGCTCGTCCCGAAAATCCGGCGCGGCGTGAAAATCGCCGTCAACTGGACGCTCGGCTGGTTTCAGGACGCCGGATATGGCACGGATCTGTTCGACTACTTCATGTGCGTCGACTACAAGTTCCACATGATGGACCGGCACGGGCCGTTTCCGAAGACGACGGCGGTGCTGGACGTCACCGCGAACCACAAGGTCGCGGCGATGGCATGGGCCGACCGGCGCTGGTTCCTCTCCTGCGGGGGAATGGACAGCGACATCTACCGGGGGGTGAAGGCCGAGCATCCCGATATGGCGTATGTCGACCCCGGACTGAGCGTGACGTTCGCGGCGATACAGTTCGCCAGCAAGCACCTGCGGGCGAAGACCATTGTGCTGGTCGGTGCGGATTGCGCCCTGACGTTCGGGCGGGTGCATCCGGGACAACCCGCGACATACAACTACGAGAATCCCGCGTGCTACGTCGTCCTGCCGGACGTGATGGGCGCGCCCGCCATTACGGTGGACATCTACAGGTTCATCGCGACGTGGACGGAGGGTTGCGGTTACTGGCTGAAGCGGCATGGCATCCGGGGGGTCAACGCGACGCAGGCTGGGCTTGTGAGGAAGCACTGGGAAATCAGAAATCTGGATGAAGTCATTGAAGAGTTAAACAAGGAGTGAAACATGGGCTATCCGACATCGGCCCCGACGCTGTACCTCGACAAGCCGACAGCGGACCTCGGCCTCAGCGGTTCCAAGTGGGAACATCCGGACGCCAATGTCGTCAAGGCCCGAATCATCGAGTTGAGCCAGCGGGGGGCGTGCACGCAGTCGATTTCCGTGCACTCGAACGGGACGACCACGTTTACCCCGACGTTCCCGGGCAAGCCGCTCGCCGTCGCCATCATGGCGAAGAACTCCACGGCCGGGACCATATTCGCCGCGGGGTACCACGTATCCAACATGACGACCTCGGGCATCAGCATCAAGCACGATACCCACACGAAGAAGGGCAGTGCCTACGCAACCGTTTTTTATTGATGTGAAAGGAGAAGGCAATGGCGTACCCGACCTCATCGGCTGTGGCTTACAAGGCTGACGACAAGGCCCGTGATTTGCAGAAGCTCGTCCCCTGCACCCAGACGATTTCGATCTCATCGTCCGGGACCAGTTCATTCACACCGACCTACCCGACGTTGCCGAAGAACGTGATCGTCAACGCGAAGGATTCGACGGCGGGGACGCTGCTGGCGGCCGGTTATCACATCGCGAACATAACCACGACCACCATCACGCTGACGCACGATTCCGGAGCGGCGAGCGGAAGCGGTTACGCGACGGTGTTCTACAACTGACGCCAACGAGGGAGGGGGAAGCGATGCTGGAGTTCATGCGTGACCCGAAGACGGGCATCCACATGGCTTTCGTCAAGCCGGTGCTGGTGTGCCCCGAGTGCGGAGTGGAAGCCCCGCTGGTGGGGGTCGTCGAGGACCTGGTCGCGGTCAACCGGGAGGAGACGTATCGGTGTCCCGCGCACCCGAAGGCCAAGCTGATTCAGCACCACCACATGGTGCCGGACCCGTGCTCGGTGGACCCGACGAGGGACTACGGGTGGCAGGCGTCGCGACAGCACCATGACGGGAAGCCCGATCTTTGGAAAGCCAACTACGCGCGGAACCGCGAACTCATCACGGGCCGCACGGTATGCCCCGAGACGGTGCCCGAGGCGAAGGTCGTCTACCTCGTGGGGTCTGGGCCGAGTCTGGGCAAGAACGCCAAGGTGCTGATGGGTGTGCGGAGCGGGGCCATCGTCGCGCTGAACGACTCTCTGCGGTTCATCACGAACCACAATCCGGGCGTCGCCAAGTACTTCTTCGCCGTGGATTTCATCTTCGACCGTCTGGAGCCCGTAAACGTCGGGGGCTGGACGGCAATCCTGCCGCCGGTGTGTGCGCCGAAACTGCCACGGTTGCCGTGGCACGACATACTCTGGATACGCAGCGGCGTCCACGCTCCGGTCATTGATGAAAT
>DATKVD010000413.1:0-2335 GCA_035530235.1 Planctomycetota bacterium
GGCCCTTCCCGGTCTCGGATAAGCCGCACGCCCAAGTAGGCCGTCGCCGCCCCGATCGCCACCGGCAGGAGTAGCCTGTCCATCCGGATTATCACCAGCTCGCGGATCGTGAGCAGCCGGTCGCGGTTGGTCGCATGGTCCCACAGGTCGAGGAACCAGACGCCCGTCTCGAAGTCCCACGGGTCTGCGACCTCCCCGTCGATCCTGTGCACCAGGTACGGAAAGGCCGTGTCCGGCTGCGCCATGTGGTAGGCCATCCGCACCGGGCCGCCGCAAGCCGCCTGTATCGCCGGGTCGCCTGTGACCCGACCGTATAGGGCAGTGATCACTGCGCTCCGCGTGCTCATCAGATCGGGCCCTCCCGGAAGATCGCCTCGATCCGCGGCCGCGCCCGCTCATAGGCGATTCTGAGGTGCGGCCGGGGCTGCATCGTCCTGGTCCCGTACTCGAGGTAGACGGCGTACTCGAGGTCACTGCCGACTCGGGCTTGCACCCGCCCCGGCTCGATCCGGGGCTGGACGCGAATGCTCCGTCGCAGATCACCGAGGCGCTGAGCAGGGGCCTCGCCAGGGGCCGAAGCGGTGTATGTCCTGCGCGTGCCCGGCACGCGGTATGTCCGCCCGCTCCGCGCGCCCGATAGCACGTTCAGCCACTCGTTCCGCACCTCGTGGCACGCCCGCATGACCTGCGTCGGCAGCGACTTCTCTACCTTCGCTACCACCGTGCGGAAGTTGGAGATCAGCCTAACTGCCATCGGCCCGCGCCTCTCTCACGGCGACCTCGGTATGCCGCCCGAGCCCGTCCGGATCCCGGGGAGGCTCGAGCAGCTCGAGCACCTTCGCCCCACGGGTCAACCAGACGAGCCGGTTGTCTGCGATCGCCAGCGTCACGGCCCCGTGGAATACGACCTTGTGCGTCACCTCGCTCTCGATCTGCGCGTAACGCGCCCGGGCCGCGGGGTCCAGCGCAATCACTCTCGCCCAACGCGTCTGCACGTCGGACCAGGTTTCCTCCCAGCCCGTCGCCGTCTGCGTCCTCGTGCAGAGCTCGATCTTGACGCGGTCTCTGTAGCCGCCGGCGTCCATCGTCGCTCCCTAAAGCCCCGGACTCAGCCGGTACGGGTCGAGCTGATCGAAGTTCTCCTCGCCCCAATCTGCCGAGCCAAGACCGGACGTGCTCTCTCTCTCCATGCCCTCGGTACGGCGCACATAGCCGCGGCCGACTCGCTGCAACACCCAGGTCGCTACGGGCTCTGGAATCGCCAGCTCCGTCCGCAGATACTGGACCAGGAGCGAGGCATAGGCGCTCGCGGCGACGATCGGCGCCAGCCTGCCAGACCGCCGCGTCAACTTGACGACGCCGGCGCTGTTCGTGGCGGTCACGCCGGACAGGCCATAGCCCCCCCCATCCCCAGCCATGAGGGGGCTGTTGATGCAGGTGCACAGCTCGTCGGCGGTCAGAGTGTCGCTCACACAGACCTTGAACTCCCGCTCGGTCACGTCCGTCGCGGCCGCGGCGATGAATCTGGCGCCGTCGATCGTCACGCCCTCAGCCGCCGTCACGCCCGCAAGCGTGATCTGCGGGATGTTCACCTCGAAGGGGTTATTGAGGTACGCGTCCGCGGCCTGCTTCGCCGCGAGCACCAGACTGGCGAGGATGGTATCGTCCGGCCCGACCGGGTCCGTGCCGTGGTAGTAGCTGCCCGTGACCGGGGCGCCGACGGCCGGAATGCTGCCGGCGTTGAACGTGACGGCGCCGGTGGCGAGTACGATCATATAGTTCGCGGCCGCGCCTTCGGTCTGAAGCACGCCGCCGACGAGCAGGCGTAGCGTCCCCGCCAGCACGGGGAAATGGTCGAGTGCGAAGATGGGATTGAGACCATCCCCCATGCCGACGAACTCGGACTCCGCGAGCGTGCCCTCCGAAGAGAGCTGCACTCGCAGATACTCTCGGACAACGTCCAGCTCCGTCTTGTCCGCGGTCGATAGGTCCAGCCGGTCCGCGACGGCACTCATGCTAGGTTCTCCCTACCCTGCGTCTCCAGCGACGCCACCAGGAGTCGCGGTTCTCCGCCGGTCCCTCTGCCTGGTCTTCCGGAGGCGGTTCCACCCGGTTCTCCGGTGCGGCCTCGACCCGGTTCTGTGGTGGAGATTCCACGCGGTTCGCGACAGGCATGTCGGCGCGCACCGCCGTCCCCCGCCGCAGGCAGGCGAGGGCGGTGGGAGATGGCAGCTCAGCCACCTCCCCCGCCTGAAACGTCTCGCCGTTCAACGTCAGCCTTTGGACTAACCTGACTCGCATCGGTCAGCCTTAGCTGTCAGTGTCCGAGGCCACT
>DATKVD010000414.1:0-23841 GCA_035530235.1 Planctomycetota bacterium
CTTTGCGGTTGCACGCATGGCGAAATCTGCTACAGTCAGGGCCGCATGAGTGGGAGCCCCGGCGGCATGCAGGGAGACGGGTGCGATGATCGAGATGAAATGTCCGCGGTGCGGCACGCGGCTCACGTTCGAAGACGCCGCCGCCGGCACGACCGTCCAGTGCACCATCTGCACCGTTCCCATCGAGGTGCCCGCGGCCGAGGCACCCCCGCCAGCGCCGGAAACGCCGCTCGACCTCGAAGCCCCCGCACCTGTGCCCGACTACGCCCCCGCCGACACCTTCGACATCGACGACGGCCGACAGACCGCCGCCGCACTGCGCGACGAACTCGCCTCACCCGAGATGGAGGAGATCCGCCTGCTCGCCGTCCGTCCGGCGTTCTGGGCCAACGGACTACTGGCGTGGGGCGCATCGATGGTGTGTCTCTTCTCGCTGGCCTCGGCCGTCCCCACCTTCCGCAGCGGCAAGACCGACGCCGGCGTGCTCCTCCTGCTTCTCTGCCTGGCGTCCCTCGCGACGGTCATCCTCTGGGTGCGGTATTGCGTCTCCCGCAGACTGATCCTCACGACACACCGGACGATCCTGGAGACCGGCAGGGGCGAAAAGAAGCGAACCCTCCAGGTGCGCAACGCCGACATCAGCTTCGTGAACGCGGAACACCAGTACACGCGATACGGCCGGGTCAACTGGGGCAAGCTGACCGTCGTCGCCAGGCCCCTGAAACTGGAGATCGGTCCCATCACCAGACTGACGTATGTGGCCGCAGCCATCCGCGGCGCCGCTCACCGTGCCAGGGCCCGGGAAGACGCCGGAGAGGTGTGGGAGCCTTCGACGGACTAGGGTGAGACCGCTTGGAGACCGGTTCACGCCCTGATGGCGGTTGGGGAGAGCAGGGCGGGGCCCGGTATGCGGGCCCCGCTTTCCGTGACACGTTCATGTGAGCGGTCACATCGCCTTCTGGATCCTGACGATGTGATCGGCGATGGCGCGTCGGATGGCATTGAACGACCCGAGTGCGGCGGCCTTGTCGGGGTCCACCTCGCGCTGTCCGTCGACGGGCCACTTCATGCCGCCCCGACTGTAGGCGGTGTAGTTCGGGATGATCGACTTTTCGAGTCCCGCGAGGTATGCCTCGGCGGCCTGGACCTCGGCACGGGCCTTTCCCTTCTTCTTCGCCTCGGCGACGAGCCTTTCGAGCATGCAGACGTACTTCAGGTCGTCGATGCCCTCGCGCGACTGCTCGTAGTAAATGGTGGGCGTAACGCTTGTGCCCTCGAGCGTCACCATGCTGCCCCGGGTGCCCCCGGTCGACTCGAGGTTGTAGAACCACTCCACCTTGCCGAGCACGCCGTACTTCGTCATCCGCCAGAAGAAAAACCCGAACGGGAAGCGACCCTTGCCGGTGTTCACGAAATACGGGATCGCGTCGGTCTTCGACGTGAGTTCCCTGATGAACTCCTCGTTCAGGAGCTGACGTCCCTTGTTGTGGTGATCGCTGCCGTCCCAGCCGTTGTTGAAGGTGGCGAAGTTCATCCAGGGCGCCATCGCCATCACCTCCATGTAGCCGTTCATGTCGCTGGTGGTGATGATCTCGGGCAGCTCCTCGTAGGTGAGCTTCGCCAGTTTCCCGGCGTACTCGACCCCCCGGATGCCCTTGTTGGTGAACTCGTCGCCGATGGAGAAGATGACGGGGATGTCGTGCTTCTGCACCTCGGCGTGGAGCTTGTGCATCACCTCGATGTATTTCTGCTGGAAGCGCTTGCTGTCGATGGGGCCGTAGCCGGTGAGTCCGCCGATGCTGAGGTTCATCGGGGCCGCGAACATCAGCGGCTTCGTGTACCCGGCCTTCAGGTACTCCTTCATGAAAATGTTGAGCTGCCGGACGTCGTCGTCGGTGATGGGCATGTGGAACCCGTAGAGGGGTCCGACGTTGGTGCAGCCGTGCTCGCGCATGTCGGTGAGTGTGACGCGCAGGAGTTCGAGGTTGGCCTCGTCGAGGTCGCCGGTTCGGCGGTCCTCTTTGGGCCACGCGTAGTGCCAGCCGATCATGAACGGGGGCTCTTCGAGGTTGAAAGGCAGTACCTCGAGCGTGACGTCCGCCGAGGCCACGGGGACGTTGGCGCTGGTGACGGTGACCTTGCCCGTGTAGGTGCCCGCCCTGGCGTCGTCAGGGACCTTGACGGTGACCCAGAAGTTCTCCCGGCTCCAGCCCGCCATGTCCCAGCTTCTGCCGAGGATGAGCAGGTTCTTGTTGTCGCCGTGCCCGCCCTCGGCGGAGCGGACGACGACGTTCCGTGCGGGGATGGTCCCGGCGGGGCCGGTGAGCGCGCCCCCCGTGATCATGACGTCGGCGAGACGCTCCTTGGGCTGAAGCCAGAAGCTGAAGCACTCGTACTCGCCCCGGGCGGCGAAGATCGTCACGGCGTTCGTCTTCTCCTTGCCGAGGACCGTCTCCTCACCGACGATCTGCTTGCCCAGGGTGTCGGTGATGACCACGTCGACGTCCGCCGACCATGCCGCGGCGCCGAAGACGAGGACGAGAAAAGCCGGAATGAAGCGTTTCATCGGAAGACTCCTTCTCATTCGTGTTCCGTGTAGTGCGCCTCCCTTGTGGGGCGCTTATGCTGACGTGCCGGCCCACAAGGGGACCGGACTACATCCTAATCCTCGATCTGCACGCCGAGGGGCAGAAGTCTTGCGTCGTCGACCCAGATCGTCCCGCCGCCGCGGGCGTAGATGTAGAGGGTGAATTTCTTGGCGCCCGCGTCGGGGTTGCCGGTGACGGTGATCTGCCGCCATTCGGGACCGATCTTCTCCATGAACTGACCCCGGGCGCCCGATTCGAACGCGATGTGCAGCATGTTTTCACCTTCACCCCGCGCCCAGATGGTCAGCTCGTATCCGGTGGCGCCTTCGATGGTGGGGATGCCCTGGTTGATGCCGGTGCGTGCGGGCGCGCCGGTGCACTTGAAGCGTGCGGAGTACTTGCCCGCCTTCACGTACTCGGCCCGGTCCTCCCAGGTGTTCTCGTACTGGGCGTTTTCGGGCCAGGCCCACCCGCCCCACCAGTCCCATCGCGACATGTTCCGTCGCGTGTTGGGGTTATAGTCCTCGAAACTCGCGTTCTGCACCAGGTTCAGCGGGGGATTGGTCGCCGAAAGCGTCGTCGGACGGAACGTCCCCGCCAGACGCTGCGTGAGCATCTGCTTCTTGCGCTGGTACATCTTCTCGGTGATGAGGCCGTCGGTCTTCTGCTTCTCGACGTCCTTGAGGACCTTCATGACGTGCTCTCTGGGCCAGAGCCTTCGGGTCAGCTCCTCCCTGGACTCGGCGGCCCACAGCACCGCGCAGAGCCCCGTCACCAACAGGATGACCGTCAGTCGTCTCCACACGCTCATCTTTCTACCTCCCTGTCACAGGAACCCACAGCCTGCGGGACGGACACCCGGTGAAATCCGGGCTACTTATCTGTGTCCCAGATTACCCGGGCGTTGCATGGATTTCCAGTGCTAATTCCGAACGAGCGGCCGCACGGGGCGTTTTCCTTGACATCCCCCCGCCCGGGTGTAGAATCCTTTCCCTTGCGCGGAAGGCCGGCGCCTTCGGGGAGAACGTGATGAGCAGGAAACTGGAGCTGAAATACAACGAGCAGGGACTCATACCGGCGGTCGTTCAGGACGACGTTTCGGGCGAGGTCCTGATGATGGCGTGGATGAACGAGGAGGCGGTCAGGAAGACGCTCGAAACCGGTCGGGCCACCTTCTACAGCCGCTCGCGACGGAAGCTGTGGGTGAAGGGGGAGCGGTCGGGACACGTCCAGGAGGTCAGGTCGGTGCGCGTGGACTGTGACGGGGACACGCTGCTCTTGCGCGTTGAGCAGAAAGGCGGGGCCTGTCACAAGGGCTACCGCAGCTGCTTTTTCACCGAATTCGACGCGGACGGCAACCCCCGCGTGGTCGCGGAGAAGCTCTTCGACCCGGACGACGTCTACGGGAAGTCCGGGTGACGGCCGCGACCGGTCCGTCCCGGTCGGCGTGGAGAGACACATGTCCAGACGGCTTCTGATCGGTGTGCTTCTCGGTCTCACGCTCTGCGTCTCCGCGGCTTCTGCCGCGGACGTTCCACGGTACGAGCTGTTCGAGGTGACGTTCACCTCCGACGAGACCTTCGCCAACCCGTTCTGGGAGGCGGCGGTGTGGGCGGTGTTCACGTCGCCCGACGGACGTGAGGTGCGCGTCGACGGCTACCACCACGGCGGCAAGGAATGGAAGGTGCGTTTCGTTCCGGGCGTGCCGGGGAAATGGACGTGGTCGGCGACGATGGCGGGGAAGGGCACGTCGCTCCGGCAGACGGGCGAGTTCACGTGCGTGAAGTCGAGCCGTCACGGCTTCCTGCGCGTCTCGAAGGCGAACCCCTTCCGCTTCGAATATGACGACGGCACACCGGCGTACCTGATCGGCTACCAGCACGGCGGACTCCTCCGGGTGGGACACGACGGTCCCGGCCCCGACGGCAAATGGCGCAGTGTCGCCCTCGAGGACTACCTGAAGGATTTCGACGGTGCGGCGAACCTGAACCGCACCAACCTGAGCTGCGGCGACAGGCGCGGCATGTCCCACGCCGTCCTCAAGGGCGACAAGGGACTCGACTATTACGACGTCGAGACCGCTGCCACACTCGACGAGACCTACCGGCTCTACCACAAGTACAACGTCTCGCAGATCCTCATCTTCTACCAGGACATGTCGCTCTGGGGCAGCGCCGGGCAGTCGTGCTTCGGACACATCCACGACGTGGTCAACTACAAGAACGTCAACGCCGCCAACCTGCCCATGCAGGAGAAGTACCTGAAATACATCGTCGCGCGATACGGCGCTTTCGTGGACATCTGGGAACTCTTCAACGAGGACACCTACGCGCCGAACGACTACCTCGCGCATCTCGCGAAGGTCATCCGTGACGCCGACCCCTACGACCACCCCGTCACCACCAACTACGAGCGACCCGACCAGGCCTGGTGCGAGGTGGTCTGTCCGCACGAGTACGTGAGCATTTCCGCGGAGCAGGTGGACGGTCATCTCGTCAACGAGTTCGGCCGGCTCAAGGCGTGGGGCAAACCGGTGCAGTACACGGAGTTCGGCAACAAGCGGAACTTCTCGAACGTCGACCCCATCAAGTGGCGCATCGTGGTGTGGACCTGCTGGGCCAACGAGGTGGGGATGCTCTTCTGGAGCATGTCGGGCACGAAGACCGTGCCGGCGGACCGCAACAAGCCCGGGAACGCCAACACCTATCTCGGGCCCGAGACGAGAAAGTCCTTCCGCATCCTCATGGACTTCGTCAGGGAGCTGCCCGTCGACATGCGACCCGTCACCATCATCAACCCCAACCACAACCGTGACGTCCGCGTGGGCGGGCTCTCGAACGGCGACCTCTTCTGTCTCTACGTGCACCACTGGACGAGTCACGAGACGACGGTGAACCCGGAGCCGTTCCTGTTGTGGACGGGGCCGGGACGGTTTCACGTGACGTGGATCGACCCGGCCACCGGGCAGGTGGTGCGCGACTACGAGGCCGGGACCGGACAGAACGTCCTGCCCCTGTCGGTGCCCCCCGTGAAGATCGACGTCGCGTGTCGGATGCGTCGGATGAAGCCGGGCGAGGTGCTCCTCCCGCGGCCCGGCGAGACCGAATCCCGCGTCCTCTTCAGCTTCGAGGACGGCGTCAACCCCTTCAGCGCCGAGGAGGACGTGAAGGACGCCGTCGAGATGAGCGTGGTCGCCGAGGCCGGCAAGGCGACCACGGGTGCGCGGAGTCTCAGGGTGGTCTTGAAGCCGCACGACTGGCCCGGGATCAACACGACCCGGATCCCGGCCGACTGGACCCAATACGAGGCCCTGCGCTTCGACGTGACCGCCGACCAGGACATGACGCTCGCGGTGCGCATCGACGACGTCGACACGAAGGACTACAGCACGCGCTATAACTCCCGCGGGTCTTTCGTCACGAAAGGACGCAATACCGTCACCGTCTGGCTGAGCGACGTGGCGACCGGCGTCGACCCGAAGAAGATCAAGGCGGTTTACCTCTTCAGCATGGGCGTCGGACGACCGATGACGTTCACGCTGGATAACGTGAGGCTGGAGAGGCGAAGAGAGCCCGGGCCGCTGCGGTGATCGTGGCGTCAGGGAGCGGCGGGTACGATGACGACAGCCTCGGCCTCGAGTGCCCACGCCAGTCCCGCCGGTGCAACCAGTCTGTCGAGGACCTGCCGGACGGGGGCGTCGGTGATGCTGAGGGTGACGTGTCGGGTGCGGTGTCCTTCGGCGTCCGTCTCCCACACGAGGTTCATCCCGGCACGCTCGGCGACCACGCTGAGGATGCGATCGAGGGGGACCTCGGTGACGTTGACGGACATGCGGGTCGCCTCCAGCTTCGGGAGGACCTGCTGTTTCCACGTCTCCTCGGTCCGTTGGACGAACTCGATCTGCCGGTTTCTGACGCCGGCGTCGAGGAGTTCGGGGGCGGCCACGACGATCTCCCGACCGTCCACCGCCCAGGCGAGGTTGTGCTTCCGGAAGATCCAGCAGAGCACCGCGTAGGTGGAACTCTTCGTCAGTTTCAGGAAGAGAGGCTGGCGGAGTGTCTCGGCGGTGATGCGGCCGTCGAGGGCCAGTCCCACCCCCGCCTGGGCCGTGAGCATCTCGAGGGCGTCGTGGAAGGGCACGCCCTTCAGGTTGATGCTGAACTTACCCCTCGTGACGGCGCGTCGGGTGGCGTCGGCGTGGGAAGGCGGGGCCGGCGGCGGACCGTCCTGGGCCCCCAGCGGTCCGGCCAGGACACAGCATCCCACCATCCAAAGGACGGGCCACGGTCTCTTCATGGGGTCCGCACGCTCACTTCTCGTCCCGGGGCTGCCGGGGTCGGCCTTTCGGGAGGACCTTGACGACCATGACCGTGCCGCCGTGGGAGATGGCACAGTCACGTCCGGTCTTGTCCATCACCATGCGCACGGCACGGTTGAGCTCCACCCCTTCACCCTCGACGGTCACCGGAAGCGCCTCGTCCTCCGTGAGTCCCTGGAGCTCGATCTTGACCTGTGAGTACCGGCTCAGACTCGCCAGGGCGTCACGGACGGGGGTGTTCTGGAAGCGGAACGTGACGGGCCGTCGGAACACGACGGGAAGCGGTGATTCCCCCGTCTCGAGTCGCAGGGCCCGGAGTCCTTCCTCGTTGGCCACGTAGATGACCTCGTCCCGGACCACGTATCTCACCCGTGTGAGTCTCATGACCCAGCTCAGGGCGTTCTTCACCGTCATCTCGCCCTCCAGACGGATGGGCGTGGTCTGGCCCAGCAGGTGGAAGTCGAGGACGATGTTGACGGCGGCCTGTGTGGCGAGGAATTCGAGAACCGCGGGCAGGTGGTCGTTGCGGAACTCGACCTTGATCGTCCGTTCGAGCCGGGCCTCGATGTCCGCCAGCCACGACTCCTGTCCGCTCGCCACCTTCCGGCGATACCGTTCCTGCATCGCGCCGCGCCAGTCCACCGGCATGTCGTTCCGACGGGCCAGGTACACCGCCTCGTCCCTCACCGCGTAGTCCAGGTCCATCAGTCTGGCGGTCCAGGCGATGCCGCTTTCCACCCGCACACGGTCGAGCTTGAGTGTGAAGCGCTTCTCCGCCGAGTCGGCCGCCTTGCTGTCCAGGATGATGTTGAGCCCGGCGAACGTGCGGAAGAAACTCAACGCGTCACTGAGTGTCGATTCACGGAAGCCGACACTCACCGGCTTGGCCAGCTTCTTCTCGATTTCGGTCTGCCACTCTTCCTGGTCGTCGTCGGCCGAGACCGCTCCCGTCAGCAGCAGCATCACCACAGCCACGTGAAAGGCCCTTCTCATGGGAATACCCCCTTGGAGGACGCACTTCCGGTTTCGCACCATTATACCGTCGCCGGTGGGGTTTTCAAGGGTCAGGTGGACGGGGTGTGCACCGGGGGTGTCGCCGGCGCACGGAGGGTTTTTCGCTTGACCGCCGTGCGGTCACGGGATGTAATAGACGGGTGTTGCTCATGCACGGTCGATGAGCGAACCGGATGCCGACACGACAGGAGAAGGGGAGTCTCGGATGGCATTTTTCTACGAGTCGGAGAAGCGGGAGTTCGTGCGGGTGGGTGTGGCGGTTCCGGTGAAGTTCCGGCTGATATCGCAGCATCCCGAGCTGACGGTTCCCGACGACTACCTGGACGGGGAGACACAGAACATCGGGGCCGGCGGGATCCTCCTGGTGGGGCCGATTCCCCGCAGCGACCTCGTCACGGAACTCCTCGTGCAGAAGGTCGTCGTCGGGGTGCGGATTTTCCTGCCGGGAGAGGAGAAGCCCGTCGAGGCCCTGGCACGTGTGGCCTGGCTGGAGGCCATCGACGAGGAACAGAAGCAGTGCTCACTCGGACTCGCCTTCAAGGAGATCACGAGTGAGGCCCAGGACACCCTCTTCCGCTTCATCATCAGCAGTCGGATGGGATGACACCCACTCGCAGAAAAAGGGGTCAGGACCCTTTTGTGCGAAGCACCCTCCGGGCCTACAGGCAAAAGGGTCCTGACCCCTTTTTCTTCGACTTTCGAGTCATCGCATGCTACCTCTCATCTCCTACGTGGCCGGCGGGCTGGTCCTTTTCCTCTACGGGGTGAGACTGACCAGTGACGGTCTGCGGGAGGCAGCCGGCGGCCGACTCAAGGCCGTGCTTTCGGTCCTCACCAGTCGGCGCAGCACCGGCATCCTCGCCGGCGTCACCGTCACCTTCTTCCTCAGTTCGTCCTCCGCCGTCTCCGTGATGCTGGTCGAACTGACCAACGCCGGACTGCTTTCCCTCCAGCAGGCCATCCTCGTGATCCTGGGGTCCACCATCGGCACCGCGCTTTTCCTCCAGGTCATCGCGTTCAAGATATCGTCTTACGCACTGATCATCCTGATCGTGGGCTACGGGGTGAACCTGGCGGCACGCTACCGTCGCGGGAAGGCCATGGGAACGGCACTGATCGGTCTGGCACTGGTCTTCCTGGGTCTGGACCTGATGAGTCAGGGCGTCGGCGAGCGTGCGGCCGAGGCCGTCAAGTCGGTCACGTCGTGGCTCGACCACCGCATGCTGGCGTTCCTGATCGGTATGGGGCTGAGCGTGCTGGTGCGGAGCACGGCCACGGTGGGCATCGCCATGGTGCTTGCCGGGAGCGGGGTGCCGCTGGTGAATCTCGTGCCGGTGGTTCTGGGTGCGGCGGTCGGCACCAGCTCGACCACGTTCATCGCGTCGGCCACGGGCAGCCGGAAAGGCAAGCAGGTGGCGGTGGCCGACTTCACCATCCGGCTCGTCATCGCGGCGGTTTTTCTGCCCCTGGTCGGCCCGACGGCGGATCTCGTCACCTGGCTGACCTCGCACATGGGGATCGAAGCCGGTGCATTGGGTGTCGCACGTCGTGGGGTGGCCAACGTGCACCTCTTCACCAGTCTGACCGCCGCGATCGTGGTGATGCCCTTTGTGTCGGCACTGGCGGCCCTGGCGAAGAAGGTGGTGGGACAGGCGGACAGGATCCCACGGGGGGCGCTTCAGTACATCAGCTTCGAGCAGGAGTTGGCCCCGGAGGACACGCTCACCCGGGCCCACAAGGAAGTGGTCCGGATGGCCGGGATGACGCGGGAGCTGGTGCAGCGCGCGGTCCGGGCCGTCATGGACAACGACGACCGGGAACTGGAACGCCTGGAAGAGGACGACGAGAAGGTGGACGTGGTCGACGAGGTGCTCTCGCAGTACCTGGCGAGACTGAATCCGTCGACACTCACCGCCGACGCACTTGAAGTCAAGTCCAAACTGCTATACATTATAAAGGACCTGGAGGCCGTCGCCGACCTCGCCACACGGGAGCTGACGCGGATCGGGTGGGAGAAGTCCCGTGACAACGTGACGTTCGTCGACGGTGAGAAGCAGGAGCTTGCCGGTCTCCTGGGACTGGTCGACGGGGACCTCGAGCGCCTGGAGCAGGCCGTCAAGGGCGAGGACACCTCGGAGGCCCTTCGGGCGGAGGTCCTGGGCCGTGACCGGGACATCGACCTCCAGCGGATGCAGCTGTTCGACCGGCAGTTGGCACGGGTGTCGGCGGGTGTGCCGGGGGCCGAGGACTCGACCGCCGCCTACATGAACACCATGAACATCCTGAGGATGATTCACTTCCTCATCTGCGATATCATTCGGATGATTTCCGAGCCGCCTCCGCCTCACAGGACGCCCGGGAGAAGCCATGACGCTTTCGATGCGAATTAGGCCGGCTGCACGCACGACACGTCGCATGGCGGCGACGCTCACGGCGCTGCTCCTGCCCGTCGCGTGGGCGGCCGCCGGGGAGATCGCCGGAACCCTCAAGCCCCCCGGACGCGTCTCTTCCGTCGTCGCCGTCGACCGGGCCAAGGAGAATCCCGGGGAAATCAAGAGCCCGTTCACCGCGACGGTCGACGTGAAGACCGGCGCCTATCACTTCCGGAACCTTCCCGCCGGCACCTACGACATCGTCCTCGAAACGGACGTCGGTCGCATCGAAGGCGTCGACCTCGGTGTCGATCGGACCGACGCGAAACAGCAGCCCATGACGCTCGAGCCGTCGGAGCTGGACAAGGGGGAGATCACCGCCATCACGACGTTCCTGAAGGAGCTGGTGGAGGACCGCTCGGAAAAGGAGATGCCGACGGTGGAGTGGCTCCTGGGTCGCGTCCGTCAGGCCAGGATGAAAGAGGTCTGGCTGGGGAAGGGGGCGTTGGACGGCCGCGAGACCGAGACGATGGTCCGGGTGCCCCTGAAGGACGAGGAATTGCCTCAGGTGAGTGACCTTCTCCTGGGGCTCATCTCGCTGGTGCGGGTGCGCGACCAGCTGCCGAGGGATTACGACCTGGTGATCGACGTGCGGGAGGGAAAGCCCGGGAAGATCCTCGTCAATCCGGTGCCCCCCGAGTTGACGGAGGCGGACCGCAAGTGGCTCATCGACTGGGTCAACGGACTCAAAATCTTCGAGAACAAGAAGCGCGTGCTGGACCTGGACGGCACGGGCACGCGTGCCCGGGTGCTCGTCGAGAAGCTGCGCGACACCCCCACCACGCTCCCCGTGAAGGAGCCGACGGCCTTCTGGCGGACGGAGATCTTCGACTTCCAGAAGTACTACGGCGGGTGGACCAAGGAGAAGTACACGGTGATCGTCCGGCAGCGTGTGTCCATACAGGTGTTTCGCACCTACCGGTGGATGTTTGAGAAGCGATTGGGCGGTATCCGTGTTGCGGCCGACGGCGTGACGACGGTCCCCGAGTACGCGGTGCCCCAGACGCTGGACCCCGCACGCGGACGCGTCCCCTTCTGACCCGGAACGGAGGTGTTTCCCAAGTGACGAGAGCCGGGGCGAAGATCGGACGGGTGCTCTTCACGAAGGAGGAGATCGAAGCCCGTCTGGACGTGCTCGCCGGGGAAATCCAGGAGCGGTACGCCGGGGGCGAGCTGACCGTCGTCGCCGTGCTCAAGGGGAGTCTCTTCTTCACGGCGGACCTGATGAAGCGTCTCAAGATTCCCGTGCGGATGGACATCATCGAGATCTCGAGCTACTCCGGCGGGGTCACACCGGCGCCGTCGGGAGAGAAGACGCTCTCGAAGTACATCGCCGACGACGTTCACGACCGGGACGTGCTGGTGGTGGACGACATCCTGGACACCGGGGGGACCCTGGCGGAGGTGCTTGGACTCCTGCGCGCGGAGAACCCCCGCAGCCTGGCGACGTGTGTCTTTCTGGTCAAGAAGCGCAAGCGACGCCTCAAGGTGCCGATCGATTTCTGCGGTTTCGAGGTCAAAGCCCGGGACTTCGTGGTGGGCTACGGTCTCGACTACGCGCAGCGGTACCGGAACCTGCCGTACCTGGCCGTGTTGAAGGGGGTGGGGAAGTCGAAACGCGGGACAAAGACGTCGTCGCGACGGAAACCGGCCGCCGTGAAGAGGACGAGGAGAAAGACGGCGTCCGGGGAACGAACCGGCGACAGCCGAAAGAAGAGGCGCCCCAGACCGGTCTCATCCGGCCGGCGCCGCAAGCGTGGGGGACGATCATGAAGAAGTACCTGGTTCACGTCTTCGTGCTCCTCATACTGCTCCTGGGCGCTGCCGCGGTGTGGGTGGTGTACGACACCCTCACCGCCGACAAGACGACGGGACTGCCTTTCGAGATACCGGAGGGCCGTTACGACTGCTTCATGGTGCTGATGCACAACGTGATCGTGACGTCGTCGGGTTTCCCGAAGCCCCTGGACGCCCGTGGGGAGTTTCCCCTGCCGCCGAAGCCCACGTACGAGGAGACCCGGCGGGTGCTGGATTTCGACTTCCACGTCGGACTGTACCACGACGACAAGACCTTCGCCCGGTTTGCCGCCCAGGAAGCGTTCCGCCGCATCGAGGAGATCGCCTCCCTCGTCAACCTCGAGCGCCCCGACAGTGAGCTCTCGAAGATCAACCGGGAAGCGGCCGATCACCCCGTCGAGCTGTCCGCTGAGCTCTACTTCGTCCTGAAGCGTGCCCGGGAGGTCTCGATGTATTCGGCGGGGGCCTTCGACGTCACGAGCAGTCCGCTGCGGTGGATGTGGGAGCACTACGCCGCTCAGGACGAGATGCCCCCCGCCGCCAAGATCCGTGAGATCCAGGCACTGGTCGACTGGAGAGGCGTGAAGATCGACGATAAGAAGCGCACCATCACCCTGGCGAAGAAGGGGATGATCGTCGAGCTGCACGACATCATCCGTGGGTTCTGCATGGACCAGGCCGTCCGCGAACTGAAACGACAGGGCATGCACAAGGGGTTCGTCCGGACGGGCGACAGCCGGCAGCTGATGGACCACCCCGAGGGCCGGACGTTCATCATCGGCATTCCCGACGGCCGGGCCCAACTGAAATACACCTTCGAGAGCGACCGTCCGGCCGTGGTCACCAAGGGATACTACACGGGATACAAGTTCATCGGGAACACCATCGCCAGCGGCATCGTGGACCCGATTTCCGGCAGGTGCGTGGGCTCGGTGGGGTCGTGCACCGTGGTGGGTCCCGACGCGATGACCTGTGACGCCCTGGCGACCGCCCTGTGTGTGATGGGGGGCAGCAAGGCCACACGGTTCATCGCCCATTTCAACCCCAGGGAAGAACAGCCCGAATAGGAGCGGGGGCGGCACATGAGATACCTCATCGGCATCGACATCGGGACCTCCGGAACGAAATCCCTCCTCTGCGACTTCAGGGGGAAGATCCTCGCCACGACCACGGCGGAATATCCCGTGAGCACGCCCCGGCCCGGGTGGAGCGAGCAGGACCCGGATCTCTGGTGGGCCGCGACCGTCAAGACCGTCCGCCGGCTTCTGAAGCAGAGCGGCGTCAAGGGGACGGACGTGGCCGGCATCGGACTCTCCGGACAGATGCACGGTGCGGTGCTCCTGGACCGGAAGGACCAGGTGCTGCGTCCCGCCATCCTGTGGAACGACCAGCGCTCCGCCGCCGAATGCGACGACATCATGCGCATCATCGGTCCCCGGCGCATCATCCGACTCCTCTCGAACCCCGCACTCGTCAGCTTCACCGCCACACGGATCCTCTGGGTCAGAAAGCACGAGCCCAAGGTCTACCGGAGGACCGCGTCGGTGCTGCTGCCCAAGGACTACGTCCGCTTCCGGCTCACCGGCGTCAAGGCGACCGAGGTGAGCGACGCGTCGGGGATGCTGCTGTTGGACGTCCGTCGACGGACGTGGTCGAAGACGGTGCTCGACGAACTCGACATCGACCCGTCGTGGCTGGCGGACGTGTACGAGTCACCGGTGGCGAGTGCGAAGGTATCGGCGAGAGCGGCGAAGGCGACCGGACTTGCCGAGGGCACGCCGGTGGTCGGTGGGGGCGGCGACCAGGCCGCCGGGGGCGTGGGGAACGGCATCGTGCGTCCGGGCATCGTGAGCGCGACCCTGGGGACGTCGGGCGTCGTGTTCGCGTTCACCGGAAAGGTCGTCACCAACCCCGAGGGCGGGGTGCAGACGTTCTGTCACGCGGTGCCGGGCAAGTGGCACGTGATGGGGGTGGTGATGAGTGCGGGCGGCGGCTTCCAGTGGTTCCGGAACCACCTGGGCGCCGAGGAGAGGCGCATCGCCCGCCGACGCAAGTGCGACCCGTACGAGGTGCTCACCGAGGAGGCGGCCAAGGCCCCGCCCGGCGCCGAGGGACTCTACTGGCTGCCCTACCTCACCGGCGAGCGCACCCCGCACCGTGACCCCTTTGCCCGCGCCGCATGGGTCGGCATCACCCAGCGGCACACCAGGGCCCACCTCATCCGGGCACTCCTGGAGGGCGCGACCTACGCCATGCGCGACTGCCTGGAGGTCATCAGGGACATGGGCGTGAAGGTGAAGCAGATCCGGGTGTCGGGCGGGGGCGCGCGGAGTGGGTTCTGGCGACAGCTCCAGGCCGACGTCTACGGTCAGCCGGTCGTCACCATCAACGCGGCCGAGGGTCCGGCGTTCGGTGTGGCGCTCCTGGCCGGGGTGGCCGCCGGGGCGTGGGGGTCGGTCGAGGAGGCCTGCCAGAAGACCATCCGCGTGACCGGCGAAACCCGACCTTCGAAAAACCGCAGGCTCTACAACGATCACTACCCGCTCTACCGCAAGCTCTACCGCTCGCTCAAGGACGACTTCCGTGCCATGGCCGACCTGAACGGATAGCGTGGGGCGAGCACCGCCGGCCTACTTCCCGCGGCATTCTTCCTGTTCGAGGTCCGTGATCTTTTTCAGTCGCGGGGTGTGTCGGCCTCCTTCGAACGGCGTCTTCAGCCAGAGGTGCACGAGCTGCATGGCCTTGTCGGGGGTGAGCACGCGTCCGCCCAGACACAGCACGTTGGCGTCGTTGTGGGACCGTGACATGATGGTGGTGTATTCGTCGTGACACGCGGCCGCCCGGATGCCGTGCACCTTGTTCGCCGTCATGCACATCCCCAGTCCCGTGCCGCAGAGGAGCACCCCGCGTGCCACCTTTCCCCCCGACACCGCCCTGGCCACGGCCGCAGCGGCGTCGGGATAGTCATAGGGTTCCGTGGACGTCGCACCCAACTCGGAGACCTCGTGTCCGGCCTCGCGCAGCTCCCTCACCACGTACTGCTTGTGCTCGAACGCTGCATGGTCACTGCCGACGGCGATTTTCACTTTTCGACTCCTCTCAAAGTGACCCTGAGCCTGTCGAAGGGGTCACAGTTCCTTCATCCTTTTCTCGAGGGCCTTCCGGATCACGAGTGCACAGCGACGATAGGTATCGAGGGTGCCGCCGTGGGGGTCGCCCACGGGAAGGCCTTTGGGGTCGAGCAGCATCACGCGTCCCCTCACCCGGGGCGAAATCTTCAGCACCTTATCTCTCTGCTCGGGGGTCATGACCAGGATGCGGTCGCAATGTTCGAGGAGTTCGGCGGTGACGGTCTGTGAGAGGTGGTTGGAGATGTCGATGCCGATCTCGCGCGCGATCTGGATGGCGCTGGGACTGGCCGGTGCGGCGAACCCCCCGACCGTGCCGCCCGACAGCACCGTGTAGCCGTGTTCTTCCAGCGTCTCCGGGTCCACGTCGAGTCTCTCGGCGAGCATCTTCCGGCAGAGGGCCTCGGCGATGGGACTGCGACAGGAGTTCCCGCTGCACACGAAGAGGATGACGAGGTTGGCGGCCCGCTGGAGTCGACGGGTGCTGAGTGCCCCCTCGCGGAGGACCTCGTAGCGTGTGTCCCGCAGTCGGACCACGGTGCTGGGCTTTCCGAGTGAGGCCGGGCCGTCGTCGAGGACGGCGTCGATTTTGCCGTCGAACACGGCGAGCACGTCTTCGCACGTGGTCGCCGGGGGCTTGTCCGGGACGTTGGCACTGGGGGCGAGCACCGCCCCCCCGGCCTTGCGGATCATCGCACGGGCGACATCGTTCGCCGGAAGTCTGAGTCCCACCGTCCTCTGGTCCTCGATCTCGAACACGATCGTCAGTGGTCCGGGCCAGCAGCGGTCCATCAGTCTGTGTCCGAGCGGCGACACGCGTCCGACGAACTCCGAGACGGTGCGCACGTCCGCCACGGCGATGGTGAACGGCTTGTCCCCCTGTCTGCCCCTCACCTCGCGAAGCCGGGCTTCCGCCTCGTCGTCCCCGGCCACCACGGCCAGTCCGTAGACCGTCTCGGTGGGAAAACCGACGATCCCCCCCGATTTCAGAATGGCCCCGGCACGCCGGATGCTCCGGGTGCGCGATGCCGCACTCTCACAACTGAGCCTTTCCGTCTGCATGAGCCAGGATCCACGGCGCCGCAGGATTCGACGGACGTTCGATGTCGAACAAGTCGACGGCTGGGGCGGTCCGTTCCGCAAGACCGCCCTAAAGCTTAGCAGTGCGGGACCTTATTTCAAGACGAATTTCCCGGTCGGCTCGACCGTTGACTTTTCCGAACGGCCTGCTAAGATGCACGTTCGACGGAGGGAAGGACCTGACGGAATTTCCTGCAAGCTCGCGAGGACCGTATGGAAGGTGACGAACAGGAAGCACCCGCCTGGCAGGGGAGGCTCACGGCCCTGGTCTTTATTCTGGCGGTGACGGCGTTCGCCTACATTGCCTACGCCTACTACACGCAGCGGTCCTTCGGCCGGCTGATGACGGACCTGATTTCCCCGGAGGAGGACGTCAGCAGTCGGGCGGCGGACGAACTGGCCTCGAGCGACGATGCCCTCCCCTATCTCACCAACGTCCTCGTGCACGCCCGGGCACCCGAGAGACGTGTGCTCTGTGCCACGGTGATCCTGCGTCGCGTGGAAACCAGGAGGCGGGACGCCGGGAGCTTCTCCACGGTCGAGCAGGAGCAGGAGGCCCTGCGGTCGGGACTCAACATGGAAGCCGTGACGGCGGCCCTGGGCGATGAGAGTTTGGTCGTGCGCACGAAGGCCCGTGAGATCGTCGCCCTGGTGGGTCTGAACCAGACCTACCAGAAGACCCGTCTGGAGGACGTGCTCAAGTTCGAGGAGCTTCTCAGGAAACTGGCCGAGGGCACCCCGGCCGCACGGGACGAGGCGGGTGAGCAGCTCCGGGAAACGGGCGTCCGCGCGCTTCCCTACCTCGTCGGGGTGGTCTTCTCGGATGACGGCGCGTTCCGGCTCAGGGGACTGAATATCCTCCGGACGGTGGTGCAGGACGTTCTCAGGGGATCGAACCAGCGACGCATCGTCACACTGCTGGGACGCCGACGGTGTCGACTGCTCCTGAGGGAGACGATCCGGCTGGCCGAGGCCGACCGTTCGGTCATCACCGACATCCTCAACGTCAGCGGTCGGGTCCCGGAAGCGTTCTTCCCCCGCTTCCTGGAGGACTACGCCGCCGTGACCGACGAGGAGGCCCGCTACGAGCTTCTGACCGGGCAGATCGATCTCCTGGAGGAAGTCGAGAAGGTCCGGGCGACCGGAGAGGAACTGACCGAAAGGATCAAGAAGCTCCACGACGCCACGGGCCGGAAACCCTGAGCAAACCCGACTTGATGTCCCCAAGTCCTCTCTTGGGGTGCCACGGCTGGCTTGTCCAGCCGTGTGTTCCCTCTATTGCCAAGAGCACGGCTTGCGAGCAAGCCGTGGCACGCCTTCGGTTACATTGCCACATCACGTCGTGACTGGACGCGAGAACATCCGACAGGAGTACACTCGAGCGTCACTTCCCGGCCTTGACCCCGGGGCGGTGGTCGAGACAGACCCCGTTCTTGGGGACGAGTTTCCGGTGTTTCGTGCACCAGAGGGCCTGGAGGGTGTTGCACGCGCCCTGGAGGGCCGTCTGCCTGGGGAACGACGCGTGTCTGCACGACAGGTCACACCACTTGCGCTTCATGGTGTCCCCGCCGCGGCGGTCTCGTAGGTTCGACTGCGGGGTCTCCGGCTTCGCCGGTGGAACGCCTTCACCTGGTGCATGAAGGCCTCGAGACGCGTGAGCGTGCTGCCTTCCGACTGGCCGTCGTAGGACAGGCTGACCACGGGCAGCTGCTGGTGGTCTTCCCGCACGCGTTTCAGCAGTGCCGTCACGATGCTCCCGGGCATGCAGGTGAACGGCATGACGTTGACCACGCCGCTGGACTTGCGGTTGAAGTGCTCGACGGCCTTTCCGATGCTCAGGACGGCCTCTCCCTCGAACGAGTCGTGGAGGTAGGGCTGGGCGTGACGCAGGATCTCCTCGGTCGGCGGCTCGACGGGGTCGGCAAGCACGCCCCTGAAGAGTGCCGCCACGCGTCGCTCGTCCATCTTCTGCACCCAGTGCTTGAGCAGGTCCTTCACGGTGCTGACGAATTCGTGCTGGCGGCGGCTCCGACGGTTGCGCGCGAAGTTGGTGTAGTAGATCCACTCGGAGAACCCCGCCAGCTCCACCTCCGCACCCATCGACTCGAGCTGTCGCACCACGTTCGCGTTTGAGAAGACGTGACTGCGGACGTAGATCTCCCCCACCACGCCCACCACCGGCCGACGCTCCTCCTGCATCGTGGGAACGTGGGCCATCTCACGGACACACGTCTGCACGACGGCCTCCAGGTCGCCGCCCGCCTCGATGACCTCTTCCAGTCTCCGGAGGCACGTCTGAAAGACGTGGTCGGCCAGGCCCGGCTGGACCTCGTAGGGCCGGATGCGATGGAGGACCCGGGTCAGCAGGTCGATGGTGACCATGCCCAGCCACCCGAGCCGCGTGGGGTCCTTCTCGAGCCTGCGGAAGTCGTCGTAGAAGCCCTGTCCCTGGTTGGGACTGAGGATCGGCACGTCCTCGTAGCCGATCTCCTGGAGGATGTAGCGGTGCAGACGGTTGTACTGTCCGAAGCGGCAGGGGCCGTCGCCGCCCGGCATGAAAAACGCCGCATGTCGACGGTCGAAGTCGCTCGCGTACACCTGCTTCAGCATGTCACCCGCGGTGACGATGGCGGGCAGACACTCCTTGCCGGTGGTGTAGCGTCTTCCGAGTTCGAGGGAGGTCTCGTCGGACTCGGGGAGTACCTCGGCGTGTATGCCGACGCTTCTGAAGGCGGCGGCGAAGGCGTGGGCGTGCTCGCACATGTGCGGGACGTAGATGCACCGGCCGTTCGAGCGCACCATGGAGCGCGGCGCCACCTGCGGTTCGGAGGTGCGACGGTCCCCGGCGCCCTTGAGACTGTCGAGGAACGCTTCCAGCCGTGTGATGACCCCGGCGTCGGCCGAGTGCTCGTCGATCTCCAGCAAGAGTGCCGGCTTCTCGCCCATCGCCTTTCGGAAGAACGTGGTGAGGAAACTGTCCGGCCCGCACGAGAAGTTCGTGATGTAGACCGCCGTCAGGAGTGGATGTCTGCGCACGTAGCCCGCCGCGGCCATGATCTTCTGCCCGTACCGCCAGTACATGTTATCCCACTCAGCCCCCAGTGTCATCTCGTCCAGCGGGAGGAAGTCGAGGGGGATGGGCAGCATGTCCAGCTCGGCGAGCTTCCGTGCGAGGTCCAGGTTCACCCCGCGGTCACACCCGTTGTAGGGTCGGGCGATGACGACCACCGGACGGTCGCCGGCGGTGACCCGGCCCAGGAGCTTCCGTCCTTCCTCACGACACCGTCGGCGGAACGCGTCCTGTGCCAGTCCTGCCCGTTCGAGTGCCCGGCGGATTTCCGCCCGTGTCCACCCGTACCGGCGTCCGGCTTCCTGGAGGTCTCTCACGAGACCCGCACGACCGTACTGCAGCTGCACCGGGAACGTGATCAGGTCCACCTCCGACCCGAAGTCCACGGCGGACCGGATGACGTAAGGGATCGCCTGCACGTAGGGACAGTAGCACGACGTGTCCTGTCCCTCGAACTCGGTCTCGGTGCTGATGACGCTCGGCAGCAGCACGGCGTCCACGCCGCGCTCGATGAGCTTGAGGACGTGTCCGTGTGCCACCTTGACGGGGAAACAGGTCTCGGTGGCGACGGCCTCGGCCCCGCGTGTGATGATCTCCCGGTTGGTGGGCGGACTGACCACCACGTCGTATCCCAGTTCACGCATCAGTGTGAACCAGAAGGGGAGCGTCTCGTGCTGGATGAGTGCCCGGGGGATGCCGACGGTGCCGCGCGTCGCTTTCACGCCGGGCGTCGTCTTCATGCAGGCGGTCAGGAACTCCTCACGTCTGCGGAAGAGGTCCCTCTCCGGCGGAATGGCCTTCCGCTTCCGGCGGAGGTTGTACTTGTCGCACCGGCTGCCGTAATAGAGCGGGGCTTCCCCCTCGATGACGACCTCGTTGATCTCACACGCGTTGGGACAGTCGGCACACTGGAAGCGTCTCAGGGTGTACTTGCGCTCGGACAGGTCGAACCCGCGGAAGGTGCTCGTGTGGTCCGGGCCCTTCGCCCGCTGGTGCTCCATGGCGAGGATGGCGGCACCGATGGCCCCGGTCACCTCGTGGTTGGGCGGGACGGTGATGTCCTTGCCGGTGACGGCCCGGAAGGCGGCCACCACGCCGTCGTTGTAGGCGGTGCCCCCCTGAAAGAAGATGCGTTTGCCGACGCGGCGCGTCCCCACCACGCGGTTGAGGTAGTTGTGGACGATGGAGTAGCAGAGTCCCGCCACGATCTCGTCGGTCGAGCAGCCGGTCTGCTGGTGAAGCACGACGTCCGACTCCATGAACACGGTGCACCGCTCGCCCAGTCGCACCGGCGACGGACACCCGAGCGCCATCCGGCCGAACTCCTCCTTGATGCTGATGCCCAGCTTCTCGGCCTGTTCTTCGAGGAAACTCCCGGTGCCGGCGGCACACACGTGGTTCATCTGGAAGTCCACCACCACGGCGTTGTCGATGCTGATGTACTTGGAGTCCTGACCGCCGATCTCGAAGACGGTGTCCACCTCGGGGTCGATGTCGATGGCCGCGGTGGCCTGGGCGGTGATCTCGTTGCGGACGACGTCCGCCCCCACGAAGTCGCCGGTGAGGTGACGTCCGGAACCGGTCGTCCCCACCCCGCGGACCCTCGCGACGTGCGCCACCTGCTCCCCCACGATCCGCAGTCCCTCACGCACCGCCTCGATGGGTCGTCCCGCCGTCATCAGATACGCCTTGGCCAGCAGACGCTTCCCGGCGTCGAGGGCGACGACGTTGGTGCTGATGGAGCCGACGTCGATGCCGAGGTAGATGTCGAGCTTTCCGTTGGTTCGCCACTGCCGTGCGTCTCGGGTGCTCGCCGCCGCGTCGCGCTGAAAGGCCGGCAGCGCCGCATGACGTCTGCGCGACGGGGGCTTGCGCTCGAGGAATGCTTTCAGGGCGTCGGTGCCGTTGAAGGGGGAATCCGTCTCGGTGTCGCGACGGGTGAGTGCCGCGCCGATGGCCCCCATCGAGGCGAAGTGCTCGGGGATGACGAGCTCACCCGGTGCGAGGTCGAGGATCTCGGTGAACGCCCTCACCACGCCCTCGTTGGCGGCCACGCCCCCCTGGAAGGCGATGGGCTTCTGCAGCTCCCGACCGCGGCCCAGGTTCCCCTTGAAGTTCCTCGCCAGCGCGAAGCAGAGCCCGGCGATGATGTCGTAGTCCGGGGTGGCCTTCTGCTGGAGGTGGATCATGTCGGACTTGGCGAACACCGTGCACCGCCCGGCGATGCGGGGCGGGTTCTCACTCCTCATCGCCAGACGACTGAACTCCTCCTCGATGCTCACCCCCAGACGTGCCGCCTGCTGGTCGAGAAAGCTCCCGGTGCCCGCCGCACAGATGCTGTTCATCGCGAAGTCGTCGATGACGAGACGACCCCGCTCCTCCTTCAACTGGATGAGCTTGGAGTCCTCGCCGCCGATCTCGATGATGGTCCGGACCTCGGGATAGAGCTCGTCCTCGGCACGGGCCTGGGCGACGATCTCGTTGACGAACAGCGCCCCCAGTTCGGCGGCGATGAGCTTCCCGGCGGTGCCGGTGAGGGCGATCTGTCCGAGACGCTCATGTCCGTACGTCTCGAGGAGTTCGTCGAGGATGGCGAGGGTGGTTTCGACGGGACGGCCGTGGATCCGGCGGTAGACGTCGGTGAGGACCTGCCCCTCACGGTCCATCACCACCACCTTGGAACTGACGGACCCGACGTCCACGCCCAATTCGAGAGGCATACTGGTACCGTTGTCGGCCATAACCGGCAACCCCCGCATGGCAGCCGCTTGTCCTGTTGTCGCCGCCAGTTGTGTGACGGGAGGTGGGTCCCGTCGTAGGTCGGCACATCGGTTCGTGTGGTCATGATAGGGTGCCGGCCCGGTGTGGTCAAGGGAAAACCGAGTCTCTGTTTCGCCCCAAAGCCGTCGCGTGACGGGCGAATGCTGTTGACACGGCGAAGAGGTCCCCTAAACTTGGTGGGCACTCCCGGGTGCGGGGCGGCCCGGACGGAGTCGGCGATCCCGCTCCCCGGTGGTGGTGAGAAGGAGTGAGGCATGGTCTCGACCGACGCGCCCCCCGAGGTCAGACGCCGCTCGCTGAGGCTGAAAAAGCTGGGCCTGCTGCGGACCTACCTGAGGGGAGGCCCCCCCTGGTGTTCGTGGCAGGTGACCGACCGGTGCAATTTTCGGTGTGAGTTCTGCCTGGACTGGCGGCGCACTGAGCCGCGTCGTGAGTTGACGGTGGACGAGATTGCGCTCGCCGCACAGAAGCTTGCCGTCAACGGGACGATGCTGGTGGGCACGGCCGGGGGCGAGGCCCTGCTGCGGGACGACTTCCCGCAGGTGGTGCGCGCGCTCAATCGCTTCCACTTCGTCCACCTCACAACCAACGGCTCGCTCGTCACGCGCGAGACCGCACGTGCCCTCGTGCAAGCCGGGTTGTGGAGCGTGGGAATCAGTCTCGACTATGCCGAGTCCGAGCGGCACGACGCACGTCGCGCCTTCAAGGGCGCCTACCGACGGGCCGTCGACGCACTGCGGATCTTTGCTGAGGAGCGAACCCGACGGCGACCGCAGGTCAAGCTGGTGACCATGCTGCTGGAAGACAACCTCGACGACCTGCCGAAGCTCGCCGCACTGGCCGCACGACACGGGGCGGACATGCTGGTGCAGCCCTACTGCGAACTGAAGACCGGCGAGCGACGGCCCCTGAAGCCCGGGAGAATCTCGTGGAAGCTGCGTGCACTCCAGCGAAGGTTCCCCAACCTGGTGACCAATCCCATGGCCCTGGAGCGCTTCGACGTCGCACTGGCGCGGGGAATTCCCAACTGTGTGGCCGGACGTTACATGCTCAACATCGACACGACCGGCAACGTGGCCAAGTGCATCGAAGATCGGGCGCATCCGGTCGGCAACATCCTGACGGATGACCTGCAGATACTGCTTAAGCGCCTGAGGGCCCGTCACCGGGCCAATACGTGCACGCACTGCTGGTACAGCTGTCGCAGCGAGCTGGAGGCCTTCTACAAGCTGCGTGGGATGGTCTACTCGATGTTAAGGAATTTCGTCGTCCGCTGAGTCGTCGTTCGTCCGGTCGTCCCGTCGGGACGACCCACACGACGTGAACCTCCTCTCCGGAGAAGAGATCATGTGGGTTGACCTGGGTGTCGGAGTGATTGTGGTGCTGTACGGACTGATTGGACTCTTCCAGGGCGTCATCGTCCAGTTGTTCCGTCTGGCCGGACTGGCACTCATCATCGTCTACGCGAGGTTCGTGGCCGAGCCGATCGGTCAGTGGCTGGCGGGGAAGCTCTCGCTGAATCCCGTCATCGCCTACTACATCGCCTTCATCGTGGGGTCGGTCATCGTGTACGCGGTCTGTGCCCTGATGGGTCGGGGTGTCAGCAAGCTGGTGACGACCGGCGGGGAGGTCC
>DATKVD010000415.1:0-2231 GCA_035530235.1 Planctomycetota bacterium
ATACGTGGTTGAAGAACTGGGGGTGCACCGTGTATACTTTGTTGACGACAACCTGGGACAGGACCGTGAGCGGTTCGAGGCGATCCTGGACGGACTCATCTCGCTCCGTGAGAGCGGACGTGACGTCACGTGGGAGACGCCCAACGGGATACGCACCGACCGTCTGACGTTTGACCTCCTGAAGAAAGCGAAACGTGCGGGGTGCAGGTCCATCGTGTTGACGGTGGAATCGGGCTCCCAGCGTGTGCTGGACGAGGTCATCGGCAAGCGTCTCGACCTCGACAAGGTGGTCGAGGTGGCGGGGTGGTGCAAGCGTCTGGGCCTCAAGGCCCGCAGCGGCTTCATCGTGGGTCTGCCGGGGGAGACGCTCGAGGAGATGGAAGAGACCGTGCGTTTCGCACGGATGCTCCGGCGGCGCTTCGGCATCCACGGACACCTGAGCACGGCGACGCCCTACTTCGGCACACGGCTCTACGACATCTGCCGCGAGGGGAACTTCATCCAGGGGGAGATGACCCCGGAACGTCTCGCCGTGGCCATCCAGGGCGAGGGGATCGTTGCGACGCCGGCGTTCAGTGTCGAGGACGTCAAGGCCGTCCGCCGACGGTTCGAACGTCGAGGGATGCTCCAGACGGCGGGGAAATGGATCGAACGCACGGTCAAGCGGCTCGTCCGGCCGCGACGCCGTGTCCATCAGCACGGATGAACGGGGAACGGGGATGACGCAAAAGGTGTCGTACGACGGGCTGTTCGAGCCGATGACGGTGCGCGGGAAGACCTTCCGGAACCGGATCGTCATGCCGCCCATGGTGAGCGTGCGGAACATCCTCACCGGGGAGGGTCGCACCTGGTACGCCGAGCACGCCCGTGGCGGGGTGGCGCTGGTGATCGTGGAGGCGACCCCGCTGGGGCTTCTGGTGGAGGACTCGCTGCCGGCTCTCCGCAGGCTGGTGGACGCGGTCCACGCCGAGGGGGCGATGATCGCCGTCCAGCTGTTCACCAACGGACAGCCCGAGCCGGGAACGGCATTCTTCGAGGAGCCCCTGGAGCCGCACGACCTGACGCTAACACAGCTCCTCGGACTGATCGGGCACTTCGGACGTGCGGCCGACATCTGCCGACGTGCCGGCTTCGACGGTGTGGAGCCGCACGGGGCGCACGGCTACTTCCTGATGCGGTGCTTCTCGACACACCACAACCGGCGCAAGGACGACTACGGCGGCCCCGTGGAGAACCGGATGCGCGTAGCCGTCGAGGTCTGTCGGACCATCCGCTCGGCCGTCGGGGACGACCTGCTCCTCTTCTACCGACACTCCCCGGTCGAGGAGGCCGAGGCCGGCTACGGTCTCGCCGACACCATCCGGCTCGCCGCGGCACTGGTCGCCGAAGGGGTCGATATCCTCGACGTTTCCCCCAGTCATGGGGAGCGTGACGGGGAATACAGTGAGGCGGTCCGACTGGCGGCGGACCGTCCGGTCATCGCCCGGGGCGGACTGGACGACCCGGACCGTGCCCTCTCGATGCTGGCCAACAGCCGTGCAGACCTTGTTGCCATCGGGAGGGGACTCATCGCCGACCCCGAGTGGCCCAACAAGGTCCGCGACGGACGTTTCCGGGAGATCGTCAAGTGCATCCGCTGCGATGAGAAGTGCTTCGGGAACCTGAAGAAGCGCATCCCCATCGCCTGCACCCAGTGGCGGTGAGACCACGAGCGTGGTGTACGCTTCGGACCCTCTTTGGAGGCAGAACCATGGGAAGCATCCTTGTCGTCTATTATTCCGGCACGGGCAATACGAGGAAGATGGCGGAGCTGGTGGCCGAGGGGGCCGAAGCCGTCGGCGGTCACGAGGTGAGACTTGCGGACGTCCGCGACCTTGACCTGGCCGAGCTGGTCGCCGCCGACGCCTTTGCTTTCGGCAGCCCCGACTACTTCACCTACATGGCGGGTGAGGTGAAGACACTGTTCGACCGGGCACTGTCACAGGTGGAGAAGCTGAAGGGGAAGCCGTTCGTCAGTTTCGTAAGTCACGGGGGTGGCGGCGGTGCCATCGAGAGTCTGGACAGACTCGGCAAGGCGGTCGGACTGAAGCAGGTATGCGACGGGGTGAAGAGTCAGGGCGCCCCGTCCGGAAAGGCCGTCGAGGCGTGTCGGAAGCTGGGAAGCGACTTGGCCGGGGCGGTCTCCTGAGCACGCACGCGCCACGGAGACCCCCTTGCCGACGGGATCGCTC
>DATKVD010000416.1:0-4487 GCA_035530235.1 Planctomycetota bacterium
ATGGCTAACGGAACCATCCTTTTCGGCAGCGGCAAGCCCCGGACGAACGACAGCGCCGACCCCGCGACGCTCCGGCCCGACGTGTTCGCGCTCCTGCGGAACGTCGACCCCTTCTACCACGGTCTTCGCAAACGCAGCGGGCGCCTGCGTCTCAGCACCTCCGCTATCGCCCCCGCGAATCAGGCTGTTAGCCAAGTAACGAGTTTGGTTCCTTATGACCTCCTCGTTGCGGGCACGCGCTATTCCGGCATCCTCGCCAGCGACGGGCGCTATTTCTGGACCATCAGCTACAGCGCGGGCGTGTCGCAGTCCAACGCCCTGTGCGACGCCGAGGGCACCAAGGTCGACATGGGGGCGGGCAGCGTCGGGAGCATCTGGCGCGGCGAGAACCACGGCGCTTTCTGCTACCTCCAGAACGGCGAGGACAAGCCCCAGATGCTCTACTTCTCGTCGGGCCTGAAGATGATTCAGGCGGGGGTCGAGAAGCCGGTGCTCGACGGGGGCGAGACCATCGCGTCGGAAGCCGACGGCGCGGGCTACTTCTCCGCAGGCGACATCATCTACCTGCGTTGGGCGCACAAGAACGTCACGACCGGCGTCATCAGCAATCCCAGCATCGTGAACAGCGACCCCGCGGGCGCGGGCCTCTACGGGGGCGACAGCATCGGCAGCATCTCCATCACCATCGGCGCGGGACACGATAACTTCCGCCTGTCGGCGGTGGCCGAGTCCACCCAGTCGGGCGTCGATCGGCTCGTCATCTACCGCACGCGGGCTCAGGCCGACGCCGCATCCGACCCCGAGTTCTGGTACGACGGCGAAGTCACGACCAACCGGAGCGGCGACGCCGTGTGGGACAACGCCGACAGCGGACTCCACGACGAGTCCCTCACGACTTCCATGTGGACCGATCTGGAGAACGCCCGGGTCGAACGCGACGTGCCGCCCGTCTGCACGCTGCTCAAATCCCACGGCATGAGAATGTGGTACGCGGGCGCGGGCACCACCGTCTCCCCCTACACGGCCCTGCCACTGAATCTCGTCGTGTTCAGTGACTACGACCGGCCCGAATACGTCGCCTACGTCGACCAGCAGACCAAACACTACGACGGCACCTACATCCCCACCAACGGCGACGTCATGGCGATGATCCCCTCAGCCGACCGGATGCTTGTGCTCTCGAAAGACGTGGCGCTGCAAGTCACGGGCGTGACGCCGACCTTCTGGGCGGGGATGATCGGCACCAACGCGGGGTGTATCGGGAACGATGCGGCAACCAGCGGCGACGGGATCGCCTACTGGGCGAGCCGCGAGGGGGTCTACGCCTACAGCGGGGGCCAGCTCATCCGGCTCACGCACCAGATACTCGACACGACCTACGGCAACCTGCGCACGGCGGGACTCTCCGGCGTCATCGCCTGTTACTACCCGACGAAGAAGCAGGTGTGGGTCTCAGCCCAGTACGGCACGGCCACCACCAATGACGTGATGCTCGTCTACCAGGTAGCGGGCGAGGACAGCGGCTGGGTCGTCTACGACGGATACCGCTGCAAGGCCATGTGCTGCGCACGCACCGTCCACGAGAACACGACGACGCCCTACATGTACGTGGTGGACGGGAGCAACATCCTGTATCAGTGCGACGTGGGGGACACCGACGGCGCGGACGACGTGACGGGGGCCATGACCAGCGGCACGCGCTCGGGCACCTTCACGAGCAGCACGGGCAACACGAACATCACCGACTCGACGGCGAGCTTCTACAGCGGCGGCTCGAAGCTGCTGGGTGCACCCGTGTGGGTCTACGACGCCGACGGGGGCAACGTGCAGCTCACCTACGTCACGTCCAATACCGGCACGGCCCTGACGGTGAGTCCCGTGATGACGGGCACGCCCGCAGCGGGCTGGCACTACGAGGTCGGCGGCATCGGCATGAGACTCGTGAGTGCGGGCGTCAAGAAACCGGTCCCCGACGGGTACGCGACGATTGGCGCGAAATCCATCGCCTTGCACATCGACCGGGCCGTGGGAGGCAGCACCTACAGCGGGTCCGACACCGCCTATTGCTACCTGCTGCTCGACGGCGCGACCAGCATCGTCACGGGCGACACCAAGCGCACGGTTGCGCTGGGTGACGGGACCAAGATACTCGACTTCCCCGCGCAGGACTTCGGCGTCGCCGACCAGCGCGAAGCTGGCATGGCGCAGGTGTGCATCGAGAACTATCAGACAGACAGGCCCATTCTCATTCGGGGCATCGTTTTCAACTACGACGCAGCAGGTGTTTACGGGAGCGCGTGATGGCAATGTTCCGGAACAGTTTCAACCCGACAACCCTGGGCATACAGACCAACCCGTTCATGCAGCAGGCGTATCGGCAGTACACGGGCAGACCCACGGGGCAACTCGG
The DNA here is from genome assembly GCA_035530235.1 of Planctomycetota bacterium. Classification (GTDB taxonomy): domain Bacteria; phylum Planctomycetota; class DG-23; order DATKVD01; family DATKVD01; genus DATKVD01. The sequence continues at coordinate 2,411 of DATKVD010000416.1, forward strand.
GATGCGTCAGGCCACGGAAACCAACGCCCTGATGATGAACATGCTGAACACCGAGAAAGACCCGGAGGTGCGCCGGGCGCTGGAGGACTGGATACGGTCGGGCGGCGCGGAAAACATGAGCCCGCAACAGGCGAGCATGGCCATACTCCAGAGAGCCGAACAGATGCGCGCGGAAAACCAGAACACCGCGAACGTCCGCAACACCCTACAGGTGCTCGGGCGCGAGGTCGGGACGGAGAACCTTCCGCCCGAACTCATCGAGCGGTTCGGGATGGACAGCTCGACGCCATTCGGAACCCGGGCCGATCAGCTTCGGGCAGACGTGTTGCGACGCGCGGCCCGCGCACGGGTGGGTCAGGAGCAGGCGGGCATCGGCCGCGCCCAGGAACTCGCCGCACGCGGGGGTATGCCGGTCAACGAGCAGGACTTGCAGGCCATCAAGAACCGCGTGGCGACGATGAGCGCACGGAGCACGGGTGACGAACTCGGGACGCTCCGGGGCCAGACCGAGGGCTGGCGGCAGCAGAACGTCGGGCGGCTGTCACAGGCGTTGCAGAACACGACCTACCAGCCGAGCGATTACAACCTGCCCGGGGCTGCGGAACGGCCGCAGGCAGGCACCATCAACCAGCCGTATACTGGCTCTCGCGGTGCGGGGGCGGATTTCCAAGGCACCAGTCGCGGCTACGGATTGTCTCCGGGGAACTCCTTCGGCGCGATGAGGCGCCGCCCGGCCAAGCGGAGGATATAACCATGCCAGTCATCAAGCAGGCGGGATACGGGGGTTTCTCACAGACGCTCGCGGGTGTCATGGCGCAGAAGCGCCGGGACGTCACGGCACGAAGGCAGACGGAGGCGGAGGCGCGGGACCGGGCCGAACGCGCCGCAACGCGACAGGCGGAAGAAGAACGGAGACAAGCAGAGCAACAGGCAAACTTTGAGCAGCAGATACAGTTGGCGGACCTGCTTCAGCACCGTCAGGAACAAGCCGAAAAAGCCCGACTCGGCCTTGAGGAAAGCAAGGCGACGCAACGCCAGAAACTCGAAGAGGCGAAGGCAACGTGGGTAAAAGAACGGCAGACCGAGGTGCGGAAACAACAGGACGATGCGGCGATGGAGCGGCTGAAAGCGGTGCAGGACCGCATGGACGCACGCCAGACAAATCAGATTGCGAGCACGGAAGACCTGGCAGCGGCAAGGGACACCTGGCAACGGGATCGGTTTGCCCTGGAGCAGATGCGTCGCGAGTTGGAGTTCAGCGAGAGCCTCGCACTGAAGGAACGCTATCTGCTTGCGAAAGAGCGTCACGACAAGGAAGGCGAACGGTTGCGTCAGGCGGAAATCGACCTCAAGGCGCAGGTGGGCACTCGGGGCGAGACGCGGCGTACCGTTATGGACATTCTCACACAGAACCGCAAGAACGGCAAGACTCCCGCCACAGGACGGGACGAACGCCTGCTTGAAGAGGCGCTGGCGGAAGGGAGCGCCGAGAAGGCTCGGCAGATTCAGTGGAAGGAATATAAGCCAGCCGACAAGCGCGGATTCTTTGAGAATCTGTGGGAGGCAATGCCAAAACCCCCGCAATCCAAGACAAACGCACCGTCTCCTCCGGCCACGCCGACGTCGCCGACGGCGCCGACCGCAACCAGTCAGGGGGATGCCACACAGCAACTACTCATCCTTACCCAGTTGATTAAGGAAAACCAAGAGAAACAGGCGTCGATCCGTCACCAGGAAGAAGGCAGGGCCGGATTCCTGAGCCGTCCCCGTAGTGCAAAAGCGGGAGCGGCAGCACTACGGAACCTCGCCGTTTTGCGGGAGCAGTACGCGGAACTCATGGCAGAATACACTCGGCTTCAGCGACAGGCTGGGAAAAAGTGACCGAAGCCCTCGCGACAACCCGGCGACGCATGACACCCGACGAGGTGCGTTCCGCACTCTCCGAGCAGGAATGGGAGATGCTGCGTGCCGCGCCGCGTGAGGAGGTGCCGAAGGTCGCGGCCGACATCGCGAGGAAGCTCCAGAACATCTACGGGGCGTTGCCCCAGCGCCCGGACTATCAGCAGCGGCTCGACCG
>DATKVD010000417.1:0-11394 GCA_035530235.1 Planctomycetota bacterium
CCCGACGACCTCAAGAACGTCTTCGAGCCGTTCTTCACCCGCAAACGCTCCGGCAAGGGCACCGGTCTCGGCCTCTGGATCAGTCACTCCGTCATCCAGGAACACCACGGCCGCCTCGACGTCCAGAGCCAGCCCGGCCATGGCACCACCGTCTCGGTCGTCCTGCCCACCGTTGCCACCTAGCCGCTCAGCTCGGCGCCCGACCATACGCATCTACATGCATCGGACACGGCTGTCGCCCGATGTCAGGCTTGAGGGGTGAAGCGTGAGGCCTGCGGCCCGCAGCCGACTTCCGGAACCACAGATGAAAACGGAGACCGCCGCCGGGCATTGCCCCGGGACGGCTGAGAATCCGTTGCCCCCGGGACGCCGGGCGTGTAGACTATCTGCACGCCGGATGCCCTTCGTCACAGCGAAGGGATGGATCGTAGATACTCAGACAGAGAGGCCAATGACGTGGGGAACGCGAAGCAGCGCATCTACGCCAACCACAAATGCAGTCTGAATCGGGCACAGGTTGACGCCTATCTGGCGGGGAAGCCCATCTTTCCGCGCACGGTTGAGATGGATCTGACGAACCGTTGCACGCGTGCCTGCCCGACGTGCCCCTCGGCCGGCTCCCGAATGCCGGCGCACGTGTTGACACCCGACTTCGTGGATGACGTCCTTGGGGTCCTGGAAGGAGAGACTCGCGGCATCATCTTCAGTGGCGGCGAGCCGACCTTTTCTCCTTATTTCGTCGACATCCTTGGGATCGCCTGCAAGCGCGGGTTCACGGAAGTCGCGGTTGTCACCAATGGCACTGAGCTGGGACGCCGGGACATCCAGGATGCCCTGATGACGCATGCGACCACGATCCGGGTGTCCCTGTATGACTGGTACGACTCGGACACGCCTGCGCCGACGTTCTTCAAGCAGCTTGAGCGGGTGACGGGGCTGCGGAAGCGCATCGACCGCGAGGGCAGCAAGCTGGAAATCGGCCTGGCGATGCTGACGTCGCGTAAGCGTTTGCCGCGCATGCTGAACGCCGTCAAGCACGCCGCCGCCGCGGGAGCGCACTGGTTGTACTTCCATCCCATGTGCGAGCGCTGGGCGGAAGGTCAGCCGGTGCAGGAGAACCAGGAAGGTGTTCTCGAGGCGCTGGAGGCACTGCAGCAGGGCGCCGGGTCCGGTGCGAGAATCCACGTCCCGGTGGAACGCTACAGCCGCTACCCCCTTTACTTCTCGGCCTTTCACGCCGCGCATTTTCTGATACAGATCGGCGCCGACGGGGTGAACTACGCCTCTCCGGAATCCAAGTACCACCCCAGTTGCGCGCTTGCAGACCTTCATGGCTATCGGGGCGATGATTTCCTGTGGCGGCCCCGGCGGATTGCCGCCATCGAGGCCCTCAATTCGGACCGGTATCGCTTTGCGGGCACACGGCATCGCGGGGCGATGTTCAGCGACTTCCTCGAGGGGTATATCCGGGGGCGAACGAAGGAGGTTGTGGCTCTCCGCACCGCCAGCGAGAAGGACTTCCTCTACCCGCATCTGAGTTAGCAGACCGGCGGATATCGTCCGCCCGTCCACCGGCATCGTTCTCGGTGATAACGGCATGGCGAAAATCGCGTTGATCGGCTGCGGTCGCTGGGGACGGAATATCCTGCGTGACCTGCACGCGCTGGGGTGCGAGGTCGCGGTGGCCGACCCGGATGCGGATGCACGTCGCTCGGCGGCTGACGCGGGCGTGTGCGACCTCGCCGGCGACCTGGACGACCTGGCTGCATGCGATGGGATCGTGATCGCCGCGACGTCGTCCGCGCATGCCGCCGTGATTCATCGTGCTCTGGCAACGGACGTGCCTGTCTTCGTGGAAAAGCCCATGGTCTGCGACGCCGCCTCGGCGCGAGACCTGGCCGCGCGCGGCCGCGGCCGGCTGTTCGTCATGGACAAGTGGCGCTATCACCCGGGCATCGAGGAGCTGCGGCGCGTCCGCGAGACCGGCGAGCTCGGTCGGCCGCTCGGCATGCATCTGCGGATGGCGGGCTGGGGCCTGCCGCATCGGGATGTGGATGTGACGTGGATTCTGCTGCCGCACTGCCTGAGCATTCTCCTCGAAGTGTTCGGCCGGGTGCCCCAGGCACGACACAGCTTTGCCGAACAACTGGACGGACAGGTGGTGACGTTGACCGGCGTTCTGGGAGATGTGCCCTGGGCCACGGTCGAGGTGTCGGCGCGCAGCCCGGTCAAGTCCCGGCAGTTCCGACTGCATTGCGAGGACGGCGTCGCGTGGCTGGACGACGGCTGGTCCGACCACCTCAACGTTGCTCACGGGAAAGAGGGAATCGGCGCCGACGCCCGGAACGTGGCTCAGCGACCCCTGTCCACGGAGTTGCCCCTCATGAGGGAGCTGCGGACGTTTGTGGAGCACCTGGCCGGCGGGCCTCCGCCGCGCAGCAGCGCGGAGGAAGGCGCCGTCGTCGTCGAACGCATCCTTCAACTGCGCGCCCTCGCGGGGATCCCCCAATGAATCTCACCGCGACGATACTGGTTCCAACGCACAACCACGGGTCCACCCTGTGGGCCAGTGTGGGCAGCGCACTCCGGCAGACGGTGTCCGACATCGAGGTCTTCGTCATCGGTGACGGGGTTCCCGACGAAACGCGCGACATCATGGCCGAGATGATGCGCGGGGATTCGCGGGTGCGCTTCTTTGACCATCCCAAAGGGCCGCGGCACGGCGAGGTGTACCGGCACGAAGCGCTGCGCGAGGCGCGCGGACGGATCGTGTGCTACCTGTCCGACGATGACCTGTACCTTCCACACCACGTGGAACGGATGACCGAGCTGCTGAAGGACGCTGATTTTGCGCACACGGTGGCGGTGGCGGTGCAGCCGGACGGGAGCATCTCCACGTGGACGGTGGATCTCGAGTTGCCGGTGTACCGGGACGAACTGCTGGCGAGCCGCAACCGAATCCCGTTCTCGGCCGGGGGGCATACGCTGAGTTTCTACGGGCAGCTTGCCGACGGATGGACGACCACGCCCGTCGGGACGCCGACCGACCTGTACATGTGGCAGAAGTTTCTGCGGCATCCCGCGTGTCGTTTCCGGTCCGGGCGCACGCCGACCGTGGTCGTGTTCCCGTCTCCCGAGAGGGGGCACATGACGGCGGCTGAGCGCCTGCAGGAGTTGCAGACGTGGACGTCGCGCATCGGCGACGAGCGGGCCGTCGTGTCGCTTGACGAGGAAATCCTCGCTCAGAAGGTGCGCGAGGCCGCGGAGCTGGAGGGACGCATGCTGCAGGCGGCGCAACAGGGGGGACTGCTGTGGCGGGATTCCCTGCTGCAGGTGTTCTTCCCGAGCCCCGCCGGCCACAACGAAAACGATTCCGCGCGGTTCACCGTTCCTTTCGGCAGGTGGCACAAGATCGCCCTTGCTTTTCCCTACCCGCGTTCGGAGGTCCCCGTCCGGATCGACCCCACCCTTCATCCAGGCCTGGTTCAACTGGCATGGATCACATTGTACAACGCCGACGGGTCCGTCCTGTGGCAGTGCGCGGAGCAGAACTCCCACCAGCTGACCGTCGCCGGGACCGCCATCCCGATGAGCATCGGCCGCCTGGTCCAGATCTTGAGTACCGGAAACGACCCGCAAATCCTGCTTCCCCCCATGGCGACGCCCGGCGAGCCCCAGGAGGTGCGGCTGGAACTGATGGTGCGCCTGGATGCGGGCGTGGAGCGGCTGGTTGATCTGCTCTCGGCGTATCTGCAGATGCAGGAGCCGTCCGGACCTGCGCCGCCGCCTCCGTGACCGACGGCCAATGCCGTGCGTCCGGTGACCCGCATTGGAGCTCATGGGCGAACAGGAGGATGTCGCCCGTCCTGGGGCAACTTCTGCCCCGCCCGCGGCACCACCGTCCCGGTCATCCTCCCCGACTTTGCCGCTCTCTCCCTTGCGACTCGTCTGACTCTGGACTGTGGTCCCCTGGTGTGATACAATGATGCCCATTCCTCCGCGGAAGCCCGGGAAATGTAGGGGTCTGTAATCCGACCGCACGGGTGCTGGTTCACAGCATAGCAGACAGCGAAGGCAGGCGAGGCGCCGACACCCCGCTGCGACCCCACGACCAACCGGATCGGCGGAAGGCCTGCCAAAATGCCGTTGTCACTTCTGACAGTGGCAGGTATCCTACCTGACGTGGACAACCGGCTCGATAGAAGGAAGGAAGGAGATCTATGAACGGCAGCCTCGTGTGCGGGGTCATGCTGGCGTTGTGCGCTGTCGGGATGGCCGCTCTGGCCGAGGACACGGAGAAGGCCCCGGCCGCCCGTGCGTCCACGGCCCGGCCTGTCGCGGGAGAAGACAGCATGAACGTCGCTCTGATCAAATCGCTTGACGGCAGGGGCGGCTACATTCGCCTGGAAGGGCGGTTCCTTTTCCTGACCAGCGACGTCAACCCCAAGGCCCAGCAGGCGGGCTTCTGGTACGACATCGAGCCGGACCCCGCCGCGCCGGCCCTGGTGGACAAGTCGCTCCCGGGCGCGTGGGATGTGGCGGTCGCCGGCGATCATGCGTTCGTGTGCGACTACACGAACGGCCTGATCGTCTGCAGCCTGCAGGAGCGTCAATGGCGGCAGGTTGCCAGGCTCCGCACGCCGTCAATGACCGAGAACATCGTCATTCGTGGGACGCTGGCGTACGTCGCCGTCCATTCGGCGGGTCTCACCATCGTGGACATCGCCGACCCGGCAAAGCCCGCCATCGTCGGCAACTTCAATCCGCGCATTGACTGCGACGGCCTGGCGCTCTGGAAGGATTGCGCGGTGCTCTACGGACACTGGGAAAGCCGGCTCGTTCTCGTGGATATCACCGACCCCGCCAAGCCGCGTCAGGTCGGCGTCTACCAGCACGACAAGGGCTCCTTCAACCAGGGCGAAGTGGCCGTGGACGGCGGGTTCGCCTACTGCACGTCCGGGAACGGTCTGGTGATCGTGGACATCACGGACCCGGCCAACGCGAAGCTCGCAAAGACCGTTGACCTGAAGGGCGTCAGCGACGTGCGGGTGACGGACGGATATGCGTTTGTTGCGGCCAGGGCCAATGGCATCCGTGTGCTGGACGTCACTGACCCGGGAAACCCCGTCGAAGTGGGCCGGTACACGGACCGGGAACGCCTGGCGGCCTCGGAACTCGCCGTCCAGCGGGTCGTCGACGCGCGGAGGAACGCCACCGATCCGACGCTCACGCCCAACTCGCCCGCGTCCGGCGCACCTGCGGGTTACTACCTTTACGTCGCGAACAGGAAGGGGCCGGCGATGGTCATGCTGTTCCGGCCTCCCGCCCGCAAGCGCGCCGACCCGTAGGTGAAGGGCGCAGTCTTCCGGACTCTGAGGAGGTGCGAGTGAAGATGGAACAAGTTCACGCCGAGACGATGCGGCATCGCACCCGGATAGCCGAGGTGCTCGCCGAACTCATGAGATGAGCGGAGGGGGTTCTGGGTACGTATTTCTTAGTAATTCGTACGCACGGGTGCTGGTTCATAGCAGGTCTAGAAAGGGCAAGCCCTATCCACGGGTTGGCCCGTTGACAAGTGACGTAACTCCAGCCATAATAAGGCGGACGCAGTTTTCGGGAGGCGCAGAGCCGTTCAGCTTGGGTGTCTGGTATCGTCGAGGCGACGGTCGCTGGGATCGGATGCCTTGGTGCCTGTTTAGGCCCCTCTCCCGGGCCCTTGCCTGACCTTGGCAGGCGTCTCGGCTCGCCAAACCAGCCGTCGGAGGGCAGTTCTGACCCAGACCCCTTACACCCGGAGGCTCACCCATGCGGTCCGTTGGATCGTTTTTCCTATCAGTTGAGGCCATGAAACCAGGAAGCGGGCTGTGCTTTCGGGCCGGGGTGCTTTGTATCGCGATGATATGGATCTCGGGGTGCAGCTCGCTCACCACCGCCCGCTCGAGCACCTTGTCGGCAATTTCCAATCCTGCTTCTCCGCACAACACGGATTATCTGGAATATCAGCAAGGGCGCCTCACGGAAGCGCAACTGATGGACCGCCTGCCCCATATTGCGATGGTCGGCGACAGTCTGAGCAGGGATTTTTTCGTGTCCTCCCTCGTTAGCGACCTATGGCGTTCAAAGATGAACCATCGTCACAACTGGTTTCTCGACACCGACGCGTCCACCGACAGCGTATACAGCCTTTATGAGCGACTTGCCCAGGAAACGCCTTTGGTGGCCTGTGAATACTCGAGCTCTGGAGGAGAGGTTGATTCGAGCGGAGGCGGGAACTGCTTCCTCGGGTCCTGGCTTCCCCTCAATCTCTCCCAGCAGACGGATTTGATTTTAGAGGAGCAACGGTTCCCGGATTTGGTGTTGCTCTGGATCGGGCACAACAACTTGAACTGGGTGCGCTCTGTGGATCCCCGCCGGCAGGAGAATGTCGAAACCGGGCTGCAGAATATGGCCGCCACTTTTCGCAAGGACTATGCGCGACAGCTTGGCCGCCTGGTGGAACGGGCGCGGGACCAAAAACAGCGGCGGGCCATCATCGTATTCGGCCTCGTAAATTTCAAGAGTTTCTTCGAAGCCAGGGACGCTGCGGAACAACTCCGGAAAAAGAATCCGAAGCTATACCCCTCTTTTGATGTGGATTATCAGCGCTTCGAGTCCATGAAACCGGAGTATCGGGCAAACATGGTGAAGCTCGCCCTGATGATCAACGAGGACCTTCGCGCAATGGTTGGCGAGTTCAACAGCAAATCGGGCGGCGATTCACAGGTGCACCTCGAGTACTCGGACGCGCTGGCGACCGTAGATATCAGCGACGTGGAATCGATTCACCGAATGGACGCCTGGCATCCTTCTCCCAAAGGACACAGCGTGCTCGCCGAGGCAGCGTTTGGCGCCCTGCGCCCCAGCCTGAATTTCCTTGGAATCGTTCCGCTCCAGAAAAATGCTGATTAAGGGTAAGACCCATCAACCGAACATTCTTTATGGTCCGCCGATAGCGAGGTGCCCTTGCCTTCCATCGAACAGCAGATTGCCCAGCTTCGTTCAGCCATCAGCGCCCAGGAGACGCTTCGGCCCACCCTTGGCGATGGCGTGATTGAGGTCACCCTCAAGGCTCTTCACACGCAGCTTGACTCCCTTCTCGCCGAGCAGAAGGACGGAGCCCAGCCGAAACCAGGGCCGTCACCAGAGGCCCTGCTCGCACAGCTCCAGAGCTATGTCCCGAAACAATTGGCCGACAAGATGCGCGCGGTAGGGCAGATCGAGGGCGAACGCAGACAGGTCACGGTCGTTTTTGCGGACGTTTCCTGCTTTACCGCGCTCTCCGAACGGCTCGACGCCGAGGACGTTGCCGGCCTCGTCAACGACTGCCTCAAGGAACTCGCCCTGGCGGTCTACCAATACGAAGGCATGGTCGACAAGTTCATCGGCGACTGTATCATGGCCGTCTTCGGCGCTCCGGTCGCACTGGAAGACGACGCGGAACGCGCGCTGCGTGCCACACTTTCCATGCGCGAAAATCTGCAAAGATTCAACCGTCGCTGGATCGAGCAACTGGGCCAACCCCTGGACGTGCACATCGGGGTCAACACGGGAATGGTGATTGCGGGAAACGTCGGAAACGACCTGCGGATGAGCTACACCGTGATGGGCGATACCGTCAATGTCGCGGCACGGCTGCAGGACGCCGCGAAAGCGGGCCAGGTTCTCGTGAGCCGCAACACCTACCGTCTGACACGCGGCGCCTTTGCCTTCCAGGAAATAGACCCCATCAGGGTCAAAGGCAAACGAGATCCGTTGACGGTCTATGAGCTCCTCCATGCGAAACTGCAGCCGGACAAATCCCGCGGGGTCGAAGGATTGTCCTCCCCTCTCGTCGGCCGCGATGCGGAGCGCAAGGCGCTGGTTGAATGTCTTGAGAAACTCCGGGCCGGCAGGGGGCGGGTTGCCGCGGTTCTTGGCGAGGCCGGGATTGGCAAGAGCCGCCTGCTCGCCGAAATCCGCCAGCGTGAAGGGAAGGACCTGACCTGGCTTGAAGGCCGTTCTTATGCCTTCAGCAGGTCCCTCAGTTACGGGGTGTTCTTGGACCTCTTGCGCCGTTACGCCGGTATCGCCGCCGAAGACGCGGAAGCCGAAGCCGCCGCCAGCCTGAACGTGCGGCTGAACGGCATTTTGCCGGGCGATCTGGAGGCCCATGCCGTACTGGCGCAACTGCTTTCAATGCGCCTCGACAGCAAGGAGACGGCGGCCGTCGGTGCCGTCACCGGCGAAGCCTTTCGCAATCGTTTGTCTGCCGTATTGGAGCGGCTGCTGCTCGCGCTGGCGAAACAAAAGCCCGTTATCGTTGTGTTGGAAGACTTTCATTGGGCCGATCATAGTTCGCTGGAACTGCTGGACCATCTCTTGCGACTGATTACTCAAGCCCCCATCGCCTTCGTACTGCTCAGCCGTCCGAAACGGGAATCATCTGGAAACTGGGAAAGACTTGGTCCCGTACTGGAGGGTTATCGACCGTATTTTCTGGAGATCCCGCTCAAGCCATTATCCAGCGAGTCGAGTGGCGATCTGGTGCGCGGACTTCTCGATGGCAGCATGCTTCCCGAGAAACTATCGGAGTTCATTTCAAACAAGTCGGAGGGTAATCCTTTCTTTGTTGAGGAGGTCCTCAGGTCGCTGATTGAGCGCGGTGGTCTGGCGCGTGAAGGTGGAGCCTGGAAAGTCACCGAGCTGGTCGAGAACCTTCAGGTGCCTGACACCCTCCAGGGAGTGCTTCTTTCCCGCCTGGACCGCCTTCCCGAACAAACAAAACGGGTGATCCAGAAGGCGGCTGTCATCGGGCGCATATTTCTCTTCCGGGTGCTCGAACACATGGCTCGCGAGGAAGCCGGGCTGGAATCCCAAATGATTTTGCTCGAAGACGCGGCCCTCGTCCGGGAGCGGGCGCGTGTTCCTGAGATTGAATATATCTTTCGCCACGCCCTGACGCAGGAGGTCGCCTATCAAATGCTTCTGGCTCCGTCGCGCAGACTTCTTCATCAGAAAGTCGGGCAAGCGATGGAATCCATTTTCCCCGATCTGATTGACCGGTACAGGGCTCTCCTGGCCTATCACTTCTTCAAGGGGGAAGACTGGGAGAAGGCATTTGAGTATTCGGCCGGCGAAGCGGACGCCGCGGTACAGCTCTACGCCCACGCCGAAGCTCGCGAACATTATCATCGCGCCTTGGTCAGCCTCAAACATCTGCCCGATAACACCTCAAACCGTCAAAGGCAGGTGGACACCAGTGTCCAGCTTGTGAAGGTCTCTCTCCAGTCTGAATCGCCTGAGAAGAACCTTGCGATTCTGGCGGAGGCCGAAAACATAGCCTCCTCGCTTGCCGATGGAGCGCGCATCGCGCGCATCCAGCTTTGGACCGGGAGGGTGCATTATCTGGCGGGACGATTGCGGGAGGCAATTCCATATCTTCAAAAGGTGATCGCGGTGGCTCCAGAATTCGGCGATCCCGAGTTGATGGCCCTGCCGGGAGCCGTCATCGGACGCGTTCTTGTCCTGCAAGGCCAGTTTGCGAAGGCCCACCAACTATTGGAGAAGACCGTACCCCTTCTCGAGGCAACAGAGAATCGCCACGAGCTGTTGTTCGCCCGCTTGTACCGCGGCAGTTCCCGAGCCTGTCTTGGCGATTACGCCGCCGGATCCGCTGAACTCGACCAGGTCCTGAAAATGGCCCAGGCAAGCCACAACCAAAACGCTGAAACCATGGCACACACGGCCCTTGCCATGATCCGCGTCGTCGCCGGCAAGTACCATGAGGCCATGGAAGCCGCCCAGGCTGCGCTTGCGGTTGCGGAGAAGAGCGGCGACGCCATGTTTTGTTACTCCAGCAATTCGTTCATGGCGTGGGCGCTGACGGGATTGGGAGAGTATCAGCGCGCCCTTGAACACTGGTCCGCCGCGCATGAAGCCGCCCGGCCTTTGGGCGGTCGCCTCTTGCTCGGTGAATGGCTGGCTGCCATCGAAAGCGACACCCTGCTTGGAGCAGGAGATATTCCTTCCGCCCTGAAAAAAGGAGAGGAAGCCCTGACCATCGCCAAAGCGGCGGGCAGCCTCATTGCGGAGGCCTTGTCCGAAAGCGCCATCGGCAATGCCCTCGCGGCCGGCCCCACGCCAGACCATAAAAACGCCGAAGCTCATCTGGCAAGAAGCCTGTCGTTGCTGGAGAGCATTGGCGCCAAGTTCGATCGCGCGCGCGTTTCGCTTGCGCTGGGTCGGGTCCGCATCGGACGGAAAGATTGGGATGGCGCGTCAAGACTGCTGCAGCAGGCCTCCTCCCTGGCCTCCGATTGCTCGCTTCAAATGGAGGAAGCAAAGGCACGGGACCTGTTGAAAGAGATCGAGACGGCGCGGGTTCAGGATTCGGACGTGTGAACGAGGTTTTGAAGCGTTTCGCGTTGCGCAAATCGCTTGATCTTTTGTAATACTCCCCGGAAACCGGAAGCCCTCCTTCGGGGCCCGCTTGACCGTGCGGTGCTTCACTCATCTACTGTTGCTACGCAGCAGCCGAGACCTCCTTCATTCTACTTCCTGAGCCCTGAAGTCAACCGACGAGGACACAAAGAGCCCCCCTTCACTGGGCAGCAACGTCTTGCGGCCTACTCAATCCTGGACTGCGGCCCACTCCTGTGATAGCATGACAGCCATTCCTCTGTGAAAGGCCAGAACGTGTATGGGTTAGTAATCCGGCCGCACGGGGGCTCGTTCATCACACTCGGTAAAGCCGACATTTGGCACTCGCTCCGGCGCCAGGAGCAGACGCGGGTCAAACACGCCTGCGCAAAGCCCCCGGACGCGCTTCAGAATAACGTGAAGGGCAGTGGAATGCGGATGAGGAAGTGCTGCGTCCCAACAGCGGCGGTATTGTCGGCGCTCCTGGTGGTTTGCGCCGTTTGCAGCAGGACCGCGTCTGCCGTGTCCCCCATGAATCTGGCAAGAGACATCGTCTCGTCTTCCGGGGTCAAGGGAGGTCTTTGCGTGCACATCGGCTGCACCGACGGACTGCTTACCGCGGAACTTTCCCAGGGAGGAAAGTTCCTGGTTCACGGCCTGGTGCTGGATAAGGGGTCTCTTGCCGGGGCTCGTCAGGCCGTTCAGGCAAGCAACCTCAATGGTACTGTGTCTTTGGAATGCTGTCCTTTGATGCCCCTGCCGTATACGGAAGACCTTGTGAATCTCCTGGTGGTGGATGACTTGAGCGCTGCTGTCAAGGCAGGTCTTTCCATTCAGGAAGTAATACGTGTGCTCTGTCCGGGAGGCGTTGCGATGCTTGCTGATGAGAGGGGCATGCTTAAGGATATCCTTGGAAAACCCGGAATCGAAGGTGTTGAAATCATAAGAACGTCAGGG
>DATKVD010000418.1:0-3948 GCA_035530235.1 Planctomycetota bacterium
TCACCGTCTGGCCCGTCACCCTCCCGAAGAACGTCAGCAGGGACGTGGTCTTCGGGAGGGTGACGGGCCAGACGGTGACCGAGAGCGGGATCGTGCCTGCGGGCTTGCCGGCAGCCGTGACGTTGACGGAACCCTTGTAGCCGCCTGGGGTTGCGTCGGCCGGGACCTGCAGTTCCACCCAGACCGCCGCGTTCGTCCCGGCCGCGACGTCGAACGGGGCGCCGTACGTCCCGCCGATGCGTTCCCCGGTCGTCGGGTTGACGAACGGCACCATGCTGTCGGGAAGCCACCCCTCGCCCTTGCAGTCCACGTAGTGGACGCGGTAGAGCGTCGTCGCCGACGCCCGGATGCGTGCGCCGCCCGGACCCGTGAGCTCGCCGGCCTTGACGTCCACTTCCTTCAGATTCGAGAGCCCGGTCACGACCACCTGGAACGATTCGAACTCGTTGCGCGCCGCCGCCAGCGTCACCGGCGCCAACGTGCCCGGCGGAATCTCCTCGCGCTGCACCTTCGTCACCGCGTTCTGCGTCCAGACGACGCAGGTCTCGCGACTGACGTGGAACTCGCCCTCGGCGGGGACCCAGTCGCTGGTCAGACCGGTGGGGTCGACGGCGCGCAGGCGCACCCGCCAGGTCTTCTGCGTGTCGAGGGTCCCGGTGTTCACGTCGAACGACAGTGCATCGGCCGGCGCCTTGCCCACGGTGTGAAACTCACCCCCCCCGGGCGCGATGGCGACCTCGTAGGTCACCGCCGTCCCGTTGAGGTCCCACGACTTCGCACGCCACGCGATGGGGAAAACGGGACCGAAGGTCTTTCCCGCGACGCGTGTCGTAATCTCGGGAGCAAACGGCGCCACCTCGCCGGTGAAGGAGTAGCGGACGATGAGCATCGGTCGGCTTTCGGGATCCTTGTGAGAATGCATCCGGAAGACGAACTCGTGGATGACCTTCTCCATCGGGACGACCTTGAACGTCAACCCCTTGTTGGTCCCGGGTTCGTCGAGCCACCGCTTGACCAGTGCCGGGGGCACCGACCACGTGACCATGCGGGTCTTCGGGTCCATCCCGACAAGCTTGGCGTTACGGTATTCGACCACGCTGAGTGGCTTGCCGTCTTTCTCGGCCGCGTCATAGACCTCGAGATTCGCGTTGCGGATATGCGAGCGTCCTTCCTCGGCGAAGGCCAGGCGCAGTTCCGCCGACTCGATCCGGACGTCGTCGCCCGCCAGGTGGAGGTCGCCGAACGTCAGGGTCCTTCCGTCGACCTGACTGTTGGCGCTTCGCACGTTCGCGTTCCACCGTTCACCCAGCACACACCCTTCATAGTGGTTGACGCCGTGCCGGAAGACCACGCTGACTTCCGTGCGGTCGGCGCCAAAGGCCCACGCCCCCGCAAGCAGCACGCACATCATGCAGATGACCGTTCGCTTCATGACAGTGTTCTCCTGTTCACCGGTCTCATACTTCGGCCGCAATGCGGCGGACGAGGTCGAGGTAGTGCTGGAAGTTCTCGAGCGGGACGTCGTTCGGCACGGCGTGGTCGACGAACGGGAGCCAGCTGCCCGACTTGAAGAGGGCCGTCGCCTTCGGCACCACCTCGGCCTCGACCTCCTTCTTCCCGAATCTCAGCGCCCGCTTGTCGATCCCGCCCATCAGCAGCAGGTCCTTCCCGTATTGCTCGCGGTACTTCACGGGATCGCAGTTCGACGCCACCTCGATGGGCATGATGCCGTTCACCCCGCCCTCCAGCCACAGCGGGTTCAGCTCGTCGGTGTTCCCGTCGCAGTCGACGAACATCACGTCGATGCCCGCCTCGCGGAAGAGCTTCGTCACCCGCTTGTAGTTGGGCATGAGGAACTCGCGCCACAGCTTCGGCGAAATCAAGGACGCCGTCTTCATCGCCATGTCTTCCCAGAACCAGGCGAAGTCGAACTCGATCCGGTCCAGCACCCGCTCCGAGATTCGAATAACCATGTCGCCGATGTGGTCGGTCATCTCGTGGACGAGGTCGGGGTCGTCGTAGTAGAGAAGGGCCAGGTTCTCCATCCCCACCCAGTTGCGGATCCACCCGTAGTAGCTGCCGCCGTGGGTGCCGAGGGGATAGTCACGGTCCTTCACGCAGCGGACGTAGTCGTCGAGATAATCCGGAAATCGAGCCGGGCTGTCCGGGTTCAGACGCGCCTTGAACTTCGGCCAGTCGTCACGCGTCCTCAGCCCGAACTTTTCCCAGTGGGGCATGCCGATGTCGAGGTTTTTCCAGACGCGCTTCTGCGCCCCGGATTCGTCCACGACGGTCTTCGTCTCGGCGTCCTCGGCGACGACCTTCTCGCGGAAGGCGGGCAGGAGGCCGAGGTGGATGGGGATGGTCTCCATGCGGTCGAACCCGAAGTAGCGGTTGAGGCTGACGTCGGCGGGCCAGCCCTCGTCCTGCCAGCGGTCACGGGTCGACGGAAACACCCACTGCGGGTAGAAGAACGGCCGGTCCGTGGGCTCGAAGTGCGTCACCGCCCGGAACCGCTCACGACAGGTCATCTGGTCGGCCATGGCCTCTCCTTTTGCTTGAAATGCGTCTCGCCTGACGCTATATGTAAGGTCGGCGGGACCTCCCTGCAAACGAAAAAGGGGATTCGATGCAGTATCGCCGGCTGGGG
Organism: Planctomycetota bacterium; assembly: GCA_035530235.1. Lineage (GTDB taxonomy): Bacteria > Planctomycetota > DG-23 > DATKVD01 > DATKVD01 > DATKVD01. The sequence goes on from DATKVD010000418.1 coordinate 2,651, forward strand.
ACAGGCAGCCTGGAGGGTCGGCGGTCACGCTCGGGGCATGGGGCATCGGCGATGGAACCGTGGGGGGCTCTCCGTCGTCCAAGGTGGCACGGGGGCGTCTGCCCCTCACGAGTCGGGGGCAGGTCCGGTTTTGCTGAAACTATTTCCGTCTGAACGGCATTTGTTCTGGTGGGGTTCGAAAGCGTGTCCGGCGACGTGAACCGAACAGACGACGACATCATGCGTGAAGCGGCGGGTGCGAGGCCCGCGGCGTTCGCCGAGCTTTTCGAGCGTCATCACGGACGCCTCTACGGCTATCTGAGGAAACTGACGGGCACCACGGACGGGGCCCATGATTTGACGCAAGAGACGTTCCTCATTGCCTTTAGGTCAAGGGGGTCGTATCGGCCGAAGGGGCGTTTTCCGGCCTGGCTATACCGGATAGCCACGAACCTCGCCCGTGCTCGCATCCGCCGGACGGTACGCGAGCGCACTGTGCCTGAAAGCGCCCCGCCTTTGACCCCGGCCGACGGGGCCGCACCCGTCCATGGGCCGGCCGAGGAGGCACAGGCCGCCGAGACCCGCAGGATCGTCGAGGACGCCATGATGCGGCTTTCCGACGACGAGCGTGAGGTCGTGCTCCTGAGACACTTCCAGGGGCTTCGCTTCCGCGAGGTGGCGGCCGCGCTCGACATCAACGAGAACACCGCGAAGAGCCGGATGCGATACGCCCTCGACAAGCTGGCGAACATGCTCAAGCCCCAGGAGAAGGAGCTTCAGTAGGTGGCCATGGACTGCGGAAAATGTGAGGAGAGGCTCCTCGGTTACCTCTACGGGGAGCTGGACGACCTCGAGGCGGGGTCCGTAGCGGCGCACCTGGAGACGTGTGCGAAGTGCGACGCGCTCGAGCGCCGGTTCCGTGCGACGCTCGGGCTCCTGGACACCGCGCGCGAGACCGAAGCGGTGCCCACGGCGTCGTCCGAAGCCGCCCGTGAGCGGCTCTCCCGCGAGATCCTCATCGCGAAACCGGGCGAGGGACGCACGTCCTACGGGCTCTTCGACAGGCGATACGTCCTGGGCGCCGCGGCGGTGCTGCTGGCGGCGATCGTCGTCTACCTCGTCGCCGGCGGACCCGAGCGGCCGTTCGGCCCGGCGGGCGCATTCGCCGAGCCACGGGTCGAGCACGTCGCCTACGAACTCACCGTCTTCAACGAGGACCTGGCACTGGTCAAGGACCGGCGGGTCATCGCGGACCTCGGGGTCGGAGAGGGGCTCGTGCGCTTCACCGACGTGGCCTCGCAGATCGACCCCACCTCCGT
>DATKVD010000419.1:0-5920 GCA_035530235.1 Planctomycetota bacterium
GTCGCCCAATCGATGGTCGCGGTGTTGGCTCCGTGGCCGCTCGTGAAGCTGACGTTCCCCGTGACCGTGGCGTTCGACAGGGTCGTCGTGTTGGCTCCGTGACCGTTCGTGACCGCGACGTTGCCCGGGATCGTGGCGAAAGCGACGCCCGTCGTGTTGGCGCCGAGCCCGTTGGCAACGGTCACGCTTCCGCCGAATCCGGCCCCGCCAAGGAAGTTGTCAAGGTCGAACGTGTTTGCGCCGTCACCGTTCGTGACCCGGATATTGCCCCCCACCCCGGTGCCATAGATGTTCGTGGTGTTGGCGCCAGCGCCGTTGTTGATCGTCAAGTGGCCGCCAATGCCGCCCGTGCTGACAACGAAGTTGCTGAGCGTGAACGTGTTGGCGCCGACCCCGTTCGTGACGTTGACGTTCCCGGCGACACTGCTGTCCGTAAGGTTCGTGGTGTTGGTGCCGTTGCCGTTCGATACCCACAGACTGCTGCCCAGCGTGGTGGGGTCGATGGTGGTGGTGTTGTTACCGTCCCAGTTGGTGATGATGACGGGGCCGCCCACCTGGGTGTCGGTCAGTGTCGTGTTCGAGCCGCCGGCCCTGTTGTAGAGGTACAACATCCCGGTGACGCCGCCGCCCGTGAGCGAAAACGTGTCCAGACCATCGCCGCACCAGATCCACACGTTCCCCGCGATCGTGGTGGGGTCGATGTCGGTGGTGCTGTCGTCCGCGCCGTGGTCCACCCAGACGGTTCCGCCCACGGCGCAGTCGTCGATCTTGAGGGCGTCGTTGCCGCCGGCAAGCCACGCCCAGATGCCCAGGGTGACGCCCGGGAACCCCACCGCCGTCCCCGCCGCCGTCCCGTTCACCGTGGTGCCGGTGGCGAGTCGGCCCGTGATGCTGAACTCGCCGACACCTGTGATGCCCTGCTCGATGATGATGTCGTTGTGGCCGGCGTCGCCGTAGATGAACAGGTTCCCGCCCGCGACGAACGCCGTCACGTTCCCGTCCAGGAGCAGTCTCGGCTCCAGGGCCTCGAACCGCGGCGTCACCCCACGTGCACCCGACCGGCGTCTCGCGCTGATGGCTTCGACCATGACTCACCCCTCCCGGAAACGGTCACGAAGACACGAGGGCCATTGTAGGATGCCTCCGCACGCATCTCAAGTATGTTTGCCGAATTTCAGCAATTCCCCAAAAGATGTTTACGCTTTATACGGCCCGCGCACGCCTGCATTTCGAGCGTCATTACGGTCCCCCCGCCCCCACCTATGGAACGGGCCTTCACACAGGCGGCGAATGAGGCCGAATGGTCCGGTCGGGGGCACTCCCGGGGTTTCCTTTTGCCTGAGTCCCCCATAGACGGAAACGGCCCTCACGGTATAATGCCAAGTGGCGTGAGTTGGACTGATGGCGTAGCAGCGGGGCTCTTGGGGACGGGGATCGGCTGATGAGACACCCGAGGACACGCATCGGCATGACGCTCATCGAGCTCCTGGCGGTGATCGCCATCATTATCATCGTGCTGGCGCTGGCGCTGCCGAACTTTGCGAGCATGATCCGGGCGCATCGGTGGACGGCGGCCGGCGGGGCACTCCAGAGCGCCCTTCTGCGCTGTCAGACCCACGCCATGACCGGTCGACGTGACCACGCCATCGAGATCTGCCCCCACCCGGACAACGACCTCCAATACTTCAGAATCGAAACCGAAAGCGCCCTCCTCGAGAGCATCCCGGAACTCAACGCCTATTTCACGACCTACTGCAACTACTACTACATGCGTCTGCCCCAGGACTGGATCCGGGCGTTCCGCAACGCCGGCGGCATCGTCCACAACCCCGCGGAGCAGCCCTGGCCCCCCGAGTGGGAGGTCACCTCCCCCAACACCTCCTTCGAATACCACGGCCCGAAACTCGACGTCGACACGGCGTCCTCCGACGACCCCGGGTCCCCCGCCACCCAGGACAACCTGAAAGTCGACGATCACATCTTCCTGCCCCACGGCATCCGCGTCGACATGACGGCATCGAAGCGTCTGGTCAACTACGACAAGCCGCCCCAGCACATCGACGACGTCCCCCAGTATGGCTGGGATGAGACACCCGATCTCAGGTTCAACATCGTCGGGATCATGGTGCAGGCACAGAATCCGGAGATCGTACTCGTCGACCGCCGGGGTGAGCACATGAGACTCCAGATCCTCCGCAGCACCGCACGCATCAGGAACCTGTCAGGACTGGACTGAGACGTCCGCACGGACGCCGAGGGAACATGAGCATGTGGCACACCGCACGAGAGCGCAGCCGCGGGAGCGGGTTGATCCTGACGCTCGGGGTCCTCGCACTCCTGGCCGTCATGGCCAGCACGTTCATCCTGCTGATGCGCATCGACAGTCGGCTCACCCGGATCCAGACGGACGACGTCCTCACCGAGATGCTCGCCGCCGGGGTCTCCAACTACTGTATGTCGGTCCTGCGTGACGACCAGGACCGCACGATCTACAAGTACGAGAACCGTGACCAGGCGGTGGGCGACTTCCGAGACTACGGGACCGGGATGCTCCTGCACATCCCGGGACGGAACACCGACTACTGGGCGGCCGACAGCTACCGCTACGGGACGGCCACGTCGAACGACGTGTGGTTCCACTCGGCGGACGCCAACCCCTACGCCTCGCACACGGACCTGTACGGCGGCCGCGCCAGTCTCTATGAATCCCCGCAGGCCAGCTTCGGGGGCGAGCACTACGAGTTCTGCATCGTCGACGAGAACAGTCAGCCCATCACCGACCCCGTCGACCAGAACCAACCCCGGCGCTACTACGCCCTCGTCCAGAGCAGCGACAACGGACTGAGCCACGACCTGACCGGCTTCCTGACGCACGGCTACCGCTGCTACCTGCACCCGGGGGAGAAGCTGAGCGGGGACAGTCGGCTGTCGCGGGGCGTCTACTGGCGGTGGGCGGCCAAGATCGGCACCCCGGAGGAGCGCTACCTCAACCTCAACGCCGCCGGCAACAACGAACTCTTCACCAACGCCGGACGCGACCGACTCAACGACCTCGACGGACACGGTCTGACCGCCCGTGTCGACGGCGACGTCACCGCCGCCCCCAGTCATCTGGGCATCCTGTGCTGGAAGGGCTACCCGGGTGAATACCAGTACGGCAAAGGCGGGTTCGGCAGGAACTACAACGCCGTTCAGTACTCCCCGTACCAGCTGGACCCGTACCGTCTGCTCACGACGGAATGGCGGACCATGACGGGGTCGAAGCCGGACGGCTCCGGGGGCAACGAGCAGCCCCCGCCGCTGCTCTCGACGACCGTGGTGCAGCCGATGGCCCCCGAGTGGGTGAAGCGTCGCTGGGGGACCGACGGTCTGGCCGCCGACGGGACGGACAAGTGGCGCATCGGCTGGCGACGTGACGGGGCGACCTACTACAGGATCCCCTCACCCGACCACCCGACGGGCGACGACCATTACTTCGGGGCCTCCGAGGCCCTCACCCACCAGAACGAGGACATCGTCGCCGGGACGTCGCGCGTGCTCGAGGTCATCCAGAAGGAGGTCGGGAGCCTCCAGGGCGCCCGGGCGTGCTTCGGCAGGGCCCGCGGGTACATGAGCACCCAGGGGTGTGACACCATCCTGCGCGGCAAGGTCTGGCCGACGGAGGGTCCGCTTCCCTGGAGACCCGCCGCACAGCAGGGAGACTGGCGGCACATCGATATCCTCCGGAGGATCAACCTCAACATGATCGGCGCCGACGGCCCCGACGGCACCGAGGACCCCGAACAGACGGAACTCAAGAACAAGTGGCTCCAGTGGCGCGGCCGGGAACGTGACCGACTCTACTTCATGCTCAAAGCCATGCTCGACTGGACCCAGACCCCCGAGTCCTCCCACGAGGCGTGCCAAGTCGTCGCGTCGCTCGCCGACATGGTCGACCGTGACGGGTCGGAAACCTACTACGCCGCCCCCGACGGCACCGACTGGGCCCTCGGGGTCGAGAAACACCCCGTCCTGAACGAGATCGTCTTCTACAGCAAGAGTGCGGCGAACACCCCGGAGTACGAGCTTTTCCGGATCCGGGTCGAACTCTACAACCCGTGGGAGAACATCCCGTGGGTCCCCGACGGGGACGAGGCCTACGACGTGAGTGAGTACGTCCTGAGGGTCGGCTCGCACGACTACCGTCTGGGAAGTCTCAGCCGCTTCGCCGGCACCGACCCGAACGACGAGATGGGTCCGGTGTCGGACCACCCGGTGATCGGCGCCGACGGGATCTACGCCGACCCCGACGATGCCACGCCGACGCGGCAGTCGTGGAGCCGGCTCATGCACGTCGGCTGGTCGAAGACGGTCAACTGGCCGCCGGGACTCACCCGTGCCGAACTCGAAGGACCCAACTTCGCCGGGATCGAGTTCTCCTTGTGGAAGCCGCTCTCCGACGAGGCCGACCCACACGTGCAGACGCAGGCCGGAAAGGTCGAACTCATCAACGGCCGCAAGCACATCTGCGTCGACAAGACGGCACGACTCAGACTCGTCAAACCGTACACGGGAAACACCGGCCCCGGGGGAACCTATCCCACGTTTCTCGGGATCTACCGTCGATGGGACCCGACCAACGCCCGCGTCTGGGGCACGCAGGGGAGCGACGAGACGTCGAACGTGCTGTGGTGTCCGGGGTGGAACATCGTGACCTATCCGACGTGGGGTCGACCCAACGTCAACTATCCCGGGTCCGCCTCGACGATGCCGGCACCCGGCACCGGCACCAGTCCCTACAAGTACGAGCGACGGTTCGAGGTGAACCTCAAGATGCCCGACAGTGACCTGCCCTCCATCGGCTGGCTGGGGGAGCTGTTCCTGGTCAACTGTGCCCAGGACGGCCCGCTCACCTGGATCCACGACACCGGTCAGAAGCCGGATGTCCCGGCGAACACCAGCCCCTGCACCTGGCCCACCGCCCGGGCCGAGAACTACGCCAACCGGCTCGAAACCGCCAAGCTCGACCTCTACCGGCCCTGGGGTAAGGTCCACAACCTCAACCTCTTCGACATGTTCACCGTCTGGGACCCGATGCACGATGGCGTCGACAACGACGGCGACGGCGCCGTCGACGAGGACGACACCGGATACCAGCGGAACGACCGGCTGGGACCGGAGGTCCGTGTCTACGGCGTCATCGACATGAACCACGCCCCGCGACGGGTCGTGGCCTGTTTCTGGCCCGGACCGCTCGTCCCCTATCTCTACTACGTCCAGTGTCACGGACTGCACCTCGAACGCGGCATAGCCACCTGGGTGGCCCAGGGACCGCGCGACACCATCGGCGACATGAACCGTCTCGACGGACTCCACGGCTGGCCCGGAGGGTGGATGGGAGAACTCGGGTGGAACTGGACCACCTACGTGTCGTCCATGAACCTGTCCACCACCTCGACGACACGGTGGGGCTACGGCAAGTGGATGTGGTATGACGACGACCACGACGGCATCATCGACGAGCGGGACGAGCGGGACTTCTTCTTCACCCAGGCGGCGAACTTCATGACCACCCGCTCACACACCTTCACCATCGAGGTCGTCGCACAGACCACCGACCCCCCCTACTATCCGGGACCCGACCGCCGTCGCTCCTACAACACCAGGCGCGTGTACACCGACAAGCACCTCATCCTGCTGGTGGACCGCAGCACGACGCTGCGCATCAAGAAGGAGATGGTGAACGGGAACGAGGAACTGGGCCCATGTGACTTCACGGGCCCCGTGCGTGTCCTCGCCCGACGCTGGGCCCACCAGAGACGGTAGCCGCCGCACGAAAAACACGAAAAAGGGGAGGCTCCCCTTTTTTAAGTGGCGTATTCGGCGGTTTTGAGGCGATTGGAGGGGGTGTCCCGAAGGCATGGGACAACCAGGGGGTCGG
>DATKVD010000420.1:0-2799 GCA_035530235.1 Planctomycetota bacterium
GTCTCGACCAACCTGCTGGTCCGGAAGAACGTGGATGAGCTGATGCCGCTGATGGAGCGCATCAAGCGGTGCGGCTACACCGGCATCCTCCTGGCCGACAGCAAGTTCACGCGGCTCGCCGGCTACGGTGAGCGGTATTTCGGCAACGCCCGGCGCGTCATCGCGAAGGCGAAGGAGCTCGACCTCGAGATCATCCCCGCGATCTTCCCCATCGGCTACGCCGGGGGGCTTCTCTCGCACGACGTGAACCTCATCGAGGGGGTCCCGGTGGTGGAGGCGCCGTTCGAGGTCCGCGGAGGGAAACTGGTGCCCGTGATGCCCGCAGAGACGAAGCTCGTGAACGGCGACTTCGAAGAGATCGACGACAGGGGCCGCTTCACCGGGTGGTGGCAGGAGAACGTCGGCGGCTCCGTCCACGTCGACCGCGACGTCGTGAAGTCGGGCAGGGCCTCCGTGAGGATGGAGGACATCCGGAAGCACTCCGCGCAGCACGGACACTGCCGGCTCCAGCAGCCCATCAAGACCCAGCCGTTCCAGTACTATCACCTGAGCGTGTGGATCAGGACGGAGGACTTCGAGAACCCGCGCGGGGTCAAGATGCTGGTGCTCGCGAAGGGGAAACCGGAGACCCTGTCCTACAAGGACCTCGGGGTGAAGCGCACCCAGGACTGGACGCGGTACGACGTCTGCTTCAACTCACTCGAGAACACCGAGGTGCGCGTCTACTGCGGGGTGTGGTCCGGGCAGGGCGGGAAGCTGTGGTGGGACGACCTGCGGATGGAACCGGGCGGGTTCGTGAACGTCATCCGACGGGAGGCGTGTCCGGTGAAACTCACCTCGGCCGACCGACGGACCCCCTACGTCGAGGGACGCGACGTCGCGCGGATCGTCGATCCGAAGCTCGGGAACGAGAGATACCCCGGAACGTTCGCCCCGTGGCACACCCCGCCCGAAATCACCGTCCCCGACGGCTCGCGTCTCCGCGAAGGCGACCGCGTGCTCGCCTCCTGTTACCACCCGATGATCGTCCATCACTCGCAGGTGGCGTGCAGCCTGGCCGATCCGAAGCTCTACGACATCCTGGACGACCAGATGCGCCGGGTGCACGCCCTTTTCGGCGCGAAGCACTACATGATGAGTCACGACGAGATCCGCGTGGGCGGCTGGACCCCCGACTACGACGGCAAGACCATGGGCGAATGGCTCGCGATGAACGTCCGCCGGTGCCGCGACATCGTGAAAAAGCACGCCCCCGACGCGAAGGTCTACGTCTGGAGCGACATGTTCGACCCGAACCACAACGCCCGGGCCGACTACTACCTCGTCAAGACCCCCTGGGCCGGCTCGTGGAAGGGACTCACCCCGGACGTCGTCATGATGGACTGGTACGCGAAGGTGGCACCCGAGACGATGAAGTTCTTCCACGACCTCGGCGGTCACGAGCAGATCATGGCCGGCTACTACGACGGCGACGTCCCCGCGAACGTGAAGCAGTGGATGGAAGCGGCCAAGGCCTCCCCCGCGAAGGTCACCGGCATCATGTACACCACCTGGCGGCACAACTACGACGACCTCGAGAAGTTCATGGAAGAGGTGAAGAAGTACGAATGACCAAGGTCCGAGGAGAAAGGTCCAAGGTCCAAGGCCCAAGGTCCAATGAGCAATGCCTCATGACGGACACACACGAACCGACCGAAAGGCGAAAGGAAAAGGCGTGATGAAGAAACTGCTGACGGCCGCGATCGTCGTGCTGACGGTGCTGATGACGTTGTCGCCTCTTTCCGCCGAGGTCCACCTGAAGCACCGCTGGGTGTGGTGCATGCACAACCTGCTGGTCGACAGGAGTGCCGACGAGGTCATCGCACTCATGGAGCGGGCGAAGGCGTGCGGCTATACCGGCTTCGTGCTCTCGGACTACAAGTTCAACGTGCTCGACTGGATGGGAAAGGAGTACTTCGACAACGTCGAGCGGGTGAAGGCGAAGGCCCGTGAACTCGAACTCGACATCGTCCCGTCGGTCGTTTCCATCGGCTATGCGAGCGGCCTCCTCGCGCACGACCCCAACCTCGTCGAGGGCCACCCCGTGGTCGATGCGCCGTTCGCGGTCAAGGGCGGGGAGCTGGTGCCCGTGATGGATGAGGGGGCGACGCTCACGAACGGCGACTTCGAGGACGTGAAGGACGCGGGCTTTGCCGGGTGGCAGCCCGAGGCCCCCGGCAGGTACGTCGCCCGCGACCGCGACGTCACCCGGAGCGGCAAGACCTCCGTCCGCATGGGTGGGCTCCCCGAGGACGCCGGCGCCGTCCTCCGGCAGACCCTCGACACCGAGCCCTTCCGGGCGTATCACCTCAGTGCGTGGATCAGGACCGAGGACTTCGCCGACCCCGGACGCATCCGTCTGAACGCGATGGGCCGACGGCCCGCGCGACTGGTCGAGCAGGACCTCGGCGTCAAACGCACACAGGACTGGACACAGCACCACGTCGTCTTCAACTCCCTGACCAACCGTCGCGTCCGCATCGAACTCGACGTCGCGGGAAGCGGTGCGGGGAAGGTCTGGTGGGACGACGTCCGTCTCGAACCGATCGGCTTCGTCAACGTTATCCGCCGGGAGGCCTGCCCCGTGAAGGTGACCTCGCCCGACGGCAAGACCCCCTACGTCGAGGGCCGCGATTTCGACCGCATCGAAGACCCGAAGCTCGGCCGCGAGAAATGGGCCGGGACCTTCGCCGCCTGGCACACCCCACCTGCCGTGAAGGTCCCCGAAGGCTCACGGCTCAGAGAGGGCGACCGCATCCT
>DATKVD010000421.1:0-2736 GCA_035530235.1 Planctomycetota bacterium
AGTCCCGTCGTCGTGGCACATCCCCATCGCCGTGAGGGTGGCGAAGTTGTAGCCGGGGGTGACGCAGCCGTCGACCTGGGAGCTCGGCGCGCTCGCGACCCCACCAGCCCCGCCGCCCGGTGGAAAGGTCTGGGTTCCGACCAGTGCGGGCAGCAGCAGCAGGACGAGTATCAGTCTCTTCATGGGAAAACCTCCTAGAACGGCGCGAACGTCGTGAGGAGCTCCTGGCGCTGGTTGTAGCTCAGGGCCCGATCCCAGAAGGAGAGCTCGTCCGTCCCGCTCGGACCGAATCCAAATGAGCAACCGTTGTTGCCCACCGTCAGAGCCCCGGAGATCGTCGGCATCACGACTGCCGTGCCCGCGACGACCTCTGGACCGTTGTCGATGGCGCAGTGAATTTTCCCGTCTGAGGGGTGCAGCCAAGCCGTGAACATATGGAAGCCGCCGATGGTGGTCGACGGCGTGCAGCTAGTACCTGCCGGCTGGCCGGAGATGCTAAAGATGTTGGAGACGGAAAAGAAGGCGTTGAGTGCCCCCCTAAGCTGGAACTGCCCGTTGACGAGCGCGGCAGAGTTGTCCCCGAGGTTGTCTATCCAGAGGTTCACCGTCCACTCGTTTCCCATAGGGATCGGAGTCGCATTCGTGAGGCAGTTGTTCGCTCCGAAATTCACTACCACCCCGTTGTTGTTGATCCCGGCCACGACGCCCGTGTTGCTGCTGGCGTCCGTGAGATCGGCGCTCCCACAGGAATCGACCCTCGTGACGTTGGCTGCCTCATCGAGGTTCCAGCACGCGATGGAGCCTGTGGTGAGCGGCGGGTCCGGGACCGGAGAGACGCCCGATACTGCCGTGTCGCAAGCATCGGGCGGAAAGACGGTTCCGCAGGGTTCCTGGGCCGCCACCAGGAGCGGAGCGAGGAGAAGTGCCAGTAGGAGGAAGCGCGTCTTCATGGGTTTGCCACCGTTCCAGAGATCGTGGCGCTGACATCCTCTCGCACTCCAGGATCAGCGGTGCGGAACGCGAGGCCCATCCGGCACTCCGCAAAGAGCGGGACGATGATCTGTCGGGCCAGGGCGTCTCCCGGGGTGGCGAAGGTGCAGACGTTCGTGTTCAGGGTTCCGAAGCCACAGTCAGATGCGGGCCCCGGGTAGACCTGGACGGCCGCCGCTCCCAGCGCGGATTCCCGGCACTCCCACACCACGTCCAGTCCGGTCACGTCGCCGGCCTCGTAGTAGACGGAGAGCTGGACGGTGCCTTTGTCGAAGGTGGTTGTCGGGATCCAGCCGTCCTCGGCCGTGATTCCACAGGCGAGCTTCTTGTAGAAGTAGGCCCGATAGTTGGCCGTGGCCGTGGTGTTGGCAACGGTGATCGCGTCGTCGCTGGCTTTGGCGACCACCCACGTCTCGACGTTCGGGACCACAGGAGAGACGCTGGTGTCCCCGTCTCCGGGCCGCAGGAGGAACGTGTCCCCGACCGCAATGGCGGCAAAGGAGCCGTTCGTCCCGGCGTCTGTGACCCCTCCTGCGCCGTCGATCTGGATGTCGAAGGTGGGTGCCTGGAACTTGAACCCGGTGGTATCGAAGGGATCTCCGTTGCGCCCCGTGACCTTGCAGTAGGTCAGGGTGGCAGACGCCACGTCGTACCCGAATGCGAAGTTGCCCTGCTTGTCCGCTGCGAGGCCCGGAACCGCGAGCATCACCGTCGCCGCGAGGGCCAGAATCCATCTCACCATCTCATCCTCCTTTGCCGTTGACCAAGGCCTCGACATGCGAAAGTCGTTGCAGAATCTCCGAGTGCTGTGCGACGTTCCTCTGCTCGTAGGACAAGAGCCGTTTGCCGAGAGCGTCGTCCCTGGCCTTCACGCTCTTGAATGCGTCCATGACGTGACGGTAGGCCATCTTCCCGAGGTAGCCGATGACGCCCAGTAGCGCCGGGACGGCAAGTTCCTGCATCAGTACGCTCTCCCGAACTGAAAGTGCATGGCGTCGGGCCGCCTCCATTGTCCCCCCCACGTCCAGCCGTTCCGGCGGAACACCGAAACGACCTGGCGCGGCATGTCGAAGTCGTGGTTCCCGAGGCCGTTCGTGGCCGCGTTGAAGTCGAGGGCCCCTCCGAAGGCGTGCATCGACATTTTCTTCGATCCCCGCTTCGACCTCCAGGTGTAGCCCCCGTCGTAGGTCTTCAGGAGGAGCCAGGCCCCCTCATCTTCAAGCTGCCGGAGGACGATCTCAAGGCTGGGGGCGACCTTGTTGTGGACCCTGGCCCGGGTGGCCCGCTTCGTCTTGTCCCAGCCCAGGGGGAGGGGGGTCGGGAACATGACCGTGACCATCTGGGACTCCCACGCGGGGTGGGCCGTCCCGTCGTCTCGAACCCACAGCGACGGGTCGCCGTAGAACGCGATGAGCTCGTCGTATCCTCGTGGTGGAGTCACTCGTCGCTCTCGATGGTCGATTCGATGTACTCGAGAAGGAATGTCCGCGCCTGCTCGCAGACGACGTGAGTCTGCTTGTTGACCGGCGCGAGTCCCGCCACCTGGAAGAGTGCATCCAGGCACTCATTCGCTTTCTTTTTCTGGTCCTGGCCGACCTGGTTGCCGGCCATCCTCTTGATCTCTGGACCGATCTTCGTCACCTTGCTTTCGCCCACGTCTCCCTCCCACTCTCCTAGTTCGGAATCCGCAGAACCTTAAACCCGGCGTTCCTGCTCCAGGCGCACTCGACCGGATCGCTCCACAAC
>DATKVD010000422.1:0-15170 GCA_035530235.1 Planctomycetota bacterium
CCTGGGGAACCTGGACACCAGCTCCGCCCCGGCCAAGCACGCCCGCACGCTGACCGGACACCTCAACACCTTCCTGGCGAGCATGCAGGCCTACTATGCCGGGGCGCTCGGCGTCGGATACATCAACATCCTCTACGCCCCCTACGTCGAGCACATGGGTCACAAGGAGATGGTGCAGGAGGCACAGCACCTGATCTTCTCCTCGTCGCAGAGTGCGTTCAGTCGGGGCGGGCAGACGCTCTTCCTGGACTTCAACGTCCACACCGGCGTGCCGAGCTACCTGAGGGAAATCGAAGCCATCGGCCCGGGCGGGGCATACACCGGGAGGACCTACGCCGACTACGAGGAGACGGCACAGAAGTTCCTGCGGGCGATGCTGGACGTGTGGCGGGCCGGGGACGAATTCGGTCACGTCTTCGCCTTCCCCAAGTGCGATTTGCACGTCAACCAGGAGACGTTCGACGACCCCGCCCAGTTCGAGCTGCTGAAGCACGCCTGTCAGGTGGCCAGTGAGAACGGCACGCCTTATTTCGTGTTCGACCGTGACGCGGTGACCCTTTCGGCGTGCTGTCGGCTGCGCACCACCATCAGCGACAACTTCATGCTCGAGCACCCCGAGAGCATGCGGTTCTGCGGGTTCCAGAACGTCACCGTCAACCTGCCCCAGGCGGCCTACCGGGCCGGCAAGGGCGACATGGACCGCTTCCTCGAGGAGGTGGGACGTGCGGTGGACGTCGCCATCAAGGCGCACCTCCAGAAGCGGGAGTTCATCTCCAAGCTGATGAGCGGCCCGCAGATGCCGCTCTGGGGCATCGGGAGGCCCGCCGCCGACGGCCGACCCTACGTCGACCTCGACCAGAGCACCTACATCCTCGGCCTCATCGGCCTCAACGAGGCCCTCGACTACCTCTTCGGACGGGAACTCCACGAAGGCGACGACATGCTGCGGCAGGGACTCAAGGTGGTCTCGTACATGAAGTTCCGGGCCGACGAGGCCAGCCGCGAGTACGGACTGGCCTTCAAGCTCGAGGAATCGCCCGCCGAGAGTGCCAGTCGACGTCTCGCCAAGGTGGACCTCCGACAGTACCCCGAGGCCGAGATGGTCGTGCGGGGCGACCGGGAGCGCGACGACTGCTACTACACCAACTCGATTCACCTGCGTGCCGACGCCCCCGTGGACATGCTCACGCGCATCATCAAGCAGAGCAAGTTCCACACGATGATCGAGTCGGGGGCCATCATCCACGCCTTTGTGGGGGAGGAGCGTCCCCCCTGGAATTCCATCCTGAACCTGGTCCGGAAGACCTGGCAGAACACCCGGGCGGCACAGATCACCATCAGCCCGGAGTTCACCATCTGCAATACCTGCAAGAAGGTGACCGACAAGCTGGTCGAGGCGTGTCCCGCCTGCGAATCGACCGACGTCTACGGCATCACACGCATCGTCGGCTATTTCAGTCGGATCAACAACTGGAACAGGTCGAAGCTGGGGGAGCTTCGCGACCGGCACCGCGGGGACTACAGTCTCAGGGGACTCACGCCACCGGCACCCAGCGACGTGACGGGCTCGGAGGTCTCGGGCGTCCAGGTGTGACGGACCCGCCACGTGCGCTGCCGTCGTGATGAGTCTCGCCTCCGTCGTCCCGCGTCGGAATCCCGGCGTGGGAGGACGATCACCCGGTCACGGGGGCCGGAGCCCGCAGGGCATCGTCGGCGTCCCGGGGTGTTGCGAAAGCCCGGCGCGACGTCGACCGATTCCGGAGCGTTTCCACGACCGTTTCAGACGGTGTTTTGCGTTATTCCCGTCCTGGATTCTGTCGATAATTCATGGATGAGGGGGGCACACGTCTATGGAAGTCATCATTTTCGGTAAACTGAAGTGTGGCAGGTGCAAAGGGACCCAAAGCCGGGTGTCGGTGCTCATCGAAAAGATGGGACTGACCGACCGGGTTTCCATGCGGTTCGTCGACGTTGAAACCATCGACGGCCGTGCGGAAGGCGCCTTCCATGACGTTTACGATGCCGTGCCGGTGACTATAATACGAAATGACGGCAGGGACATAGGACGCTGGGATGGAATGATGCCCAGGACCGAGGATTTGACGCCGCATTTCGAGAGCGCAGCCGGTGTTTCCGAACATTAAGGGCTTCATCCAGAATTCCCTGATCGACTGGCCGGGCAGGATCGCGAGCATCGTTTTCCTGCCCGGCTGCAACTTCCGGTGTCCGTTCTGTCACGCGGCGCACCTGGTGGTGCGTCCGAACGAACTCGAATCCATCCCGTTCGATTCCATCCGGGCGTCGCTTGTCGAGCGTGCCGACTGGATCGACGGCGTCATCATAAGTGGCGGTGAGCCAACAACTTCCGAAGGTCTGCCTGCGCTCGTTGAGGCCATCGGAGCACTCGGCTTTCCCGTGAAGCTCGACACCAACGGGTCCCATCCGGAGATCGTCGAGTCGCTCGTGGCGGGGGGCGTCGTTCAGGCCATTTCGATGGACGTAAAGGCGCCTCTGGACGAGAGATACAAGCGTCTGGCCGGCGTGGAAGTGGACCTGGAGGCGATCCGGCGCAGCATCGGTTTTCTGCTGTCAGGGGGGGTGGCCGAGTACGAGTTCCGCACCACGGTCCCTCCCGGTTTCCTGGACGGCGACGCGATCGTCGAGATCGCCAGAACGATAGAGGGCGCAAAGGCTTACGTCCTTCAGGACTTCCAGGGCGTCGACTGCATCGACGCCAGCCTGGCGGGGCTGAAACCGCTGGGTCCGGAGGTGCTGAGAGGGTACGCAGAGAGGGCGCGCGCCTACGTTCAGCGGTGCTGGGTGCGGGGGTCCGAGGAGCCTCCGGGCGGCTCAGGAAGCGATCTCCACCGGGCCTGAGCTGGGGGAAATCGAGACAGTCTGCGGAAGAGAGCCGGCCGGGAGGCGGAAATCGGCCGAAATCTTCCCCGGTCCGGGCGGCACCGCATTGTGGGCTGATACGGCATTCGGACCGGGATCCATCGGGGGCTTGACGGCGGAACGGCGGCGTTTAGCCCGCTGCCGGGGGGCCGCGGCGATACGTGGAAGCGGAAAAAAAGAATTCCGGGAAGACTGTTGACCGCCTGGAAATGCGGTTTATAGTTTACACCACATCTTGCGCCTGAAGCCGACTCCCGGCGGATGGCCACGGGTCGCCCTCAGACGGGGGGGCGGACGACCCGACTGCTGTCACATCAGCGGGGAACGGACGCCGACGCCCGGCGACGATGGCGCACCGGGTGGGGACGCGGCAATGCACGAAGCACTGTTCTATGAAAAGACGGCCGACGGTCGGGTGGACTGCAGGCTTTGTCCGCACGGGTGCTCGGGACTCGCCGAGGGCAAGACCGGCATCTGTCGGGTCCGGAAGAACGTGGACGGCAGGCTGGTGTCCCTGGTCTACGGCGAGGTCACGTCGGTCAACCTCGATCCCGTCGAGAAGAAGCCGCTCTACCACTTCCATCCGGGCAGGGACATCCTGTCCATCGGAACGTGGGGATGCAACTTCCACTGTGCGTTCTGTCAGAACTGGCAGATCTCGCAGCAGGAAGTGACGACACAGTCGGTGAGTGTGGAGCGGGTGTTGAGACTGGCTGGGGAGAACGGGTCGATCGGCGTGGCCTACACCTACAACGAGCCGAGCATCTGGTATGAGTTCGTGCTGGACTGTGCACAGCGGGTGCACGCGGCGGGACTCAAGAACGTGCTGGTGACGAACGGGTTCATCAACGCGGAGCCGGCGGCGAAGTGGCTGCCCTTCATCGACGCACTGAACATCGACATCAAGAGCATGGACGACGCGTTCTACCGTGAGCAGACCGGTGGACGTCTCGAACCGGTCCTCGCGGCCGCCGTCCAGGCCAGGGAACAGGCACACGTCGAGGTGACGAACCTGGTCATTCCGACACTGAACGACACCGACGATCACTTCGCACGTCTGGCGACGTGGATGGCCGCCGAGCTGGGGAAGGAGACGCCGCTGCACCTGTCGGCGTATTCGCCGAGGTACCGGCTGAAGATCGGTGCGACGCGTCTGGAGACGCTCGAGCGGGCCCACACGGTCTGCTCGGAGCATCTCGATTACGTCTATCTGGGGAACGTCTCGAGTTCGGTGGGACGGGACACGTTCTGCACGTCGTGCGGGACGGCGCTCGTCTCGCGCTTTGGATACAGGGTGGACCTCAAGAACCTGGAGGGACCGAACTGCGGCCGGTGCGGTGTCCCTGCACACATCGTCACCGACTGATTCGGCGGACGGGATGGGACCATGAACGTGACGAGATGTCTGACAGTCGTGCTGCTGTCGACGGGGGTGTTCACGGGGTGTGAAGCCCCGCCGAAGCAGCCTGTGAACCTTACCGAGGCACGCGGCCAGATCACCCGGATGGACCAGGACACGGCCTACGCACACCTCACCCGGACGGCCCAGGAAGGACAGGCGGTCGGGGAGCTGGTGAAGCCCGAAGGGTCCCAGGGGTACACCATCCAGGCGGAGAGCATCGTGGTGGGACTGGACGGTCGCGGGACCGACCGCATCCCCCCGAAACTGCGTCCCGAGCTGGTCAAGCTCCTGGTCAAGGCCTACGATTCGCTCGACGTCGCCAGTCAGATCATCAACTCGAAGGACGCGGCGCCCGTGCGCGTGACGGCGGTGCTGCCGCCCTTCGCCGGACGGGAGCGGAAGATCGACGCCAAGGCCGTCGCGTACGATCCGATGGTCAATCTGGAGGGCGGCACCCTGGTCGACACACCCCTGTCGCGCTTCGTCAGACTGCCCTCGGTGGTGGGGGAATTCAAGACACGTGAGGGACTGGTGTCGCAGGGGGTGCAGGCCTACGCCCGTGGGGACGTGACGCTGAATCCGGGCTACCGTGAGGGGACGCGCGTGGGGGCGGAACTCCCGAACATCGCCTACCTGCCCGGGGGTGTCCTGGTGGAGCGGACCTGGGCCTACCGGCTCATCCTGAACCAGGCCGACGCCAACACGGCCCTGCTGGTCGAGGCGGCCATCCGTCGACGCTTCGGACCGGTCGCCAACACCCCGCACACCGGCTTCGTCGCCGTCGGCATGCCCGGCATCTACGAGGGTCACTGGCAGCGGTACCTGGACGTGGTGATGCGCATCCAGGTGCGTCCCGGCTCCACCAGTGCCCGACTCGCCCGCATCGACCGGCTCGCCAAGTCTCTCGGAAGCGGTGACGCGAAGGTCCGCTACGACGCCGAGTGCTCACTCGAGGCCCACGGTCGTGAATCGGCCAACGCCCTGCTGGAGACGTGTCAGAGCGGCAGTGCCACACAGCGTCAGTCGGCACTCCGGGTGCTGGCGTTCGTCCTGGACAACCGGGCGACCGAGCCGCTGGTGGCGGAGAGTCGCAGGGCCACGGGGGCCTTCCGGGCGGAATCGGCACAGCTCATGACGTTCCTCAAGGGGGAACTCGTCCAGACCCGTCTGGTCGAGATGCTCGGCGATGCCGACCCGATGGCCCGCTACCAGGCCCTCCTGGGACTGGAGAAGCTGGGCGTGAAGGAGGCCGATATCGTCCGGAACTACTTCGCCGACGAGCAGAAGAACTTCGTCATGCACCTGGTGGACGTCCCCGGTGAGAAGATCATCGTGGTGAAGTCGCTGGAGGGTGTCCGTCGGATTGCACTTTTCGGCACCGGCATCGGCATCCGGTCGGGTTTCCGTGAGACCGTCGGACCGGTCACCGTGAGTGTGGGGACCGACTCGACCGAGGTCCGGCACAAGCACCGCGGCGGTCCCGAGCCCCTGAGCGTGCGCACCACCGAACTCCAGAACGTCGTCGTCGTCCTCGACCGACTCGGGGTCTCCATCAACGATATCATCGGCCTCATCGCCTCGATGGACAGACGAAAGGCCCTCGACGCCAGGATCTACTGGATCGAGTAGGGTTCTCCTTTGAGGGGACGTGCATGCTGCTCAAGAAACTCGAACTCATCGGCTTCAAGTCCTTCGCCGACAAGACGGAATTCGTCTTCGAGCCCGGGATCACGGCACTCGTGGGACCGAACGGGTGCGGCAAGTCCAACGTCGTGGACGCCGTCAAGTGGATCCTGGGCGAGCAGTCGGTCAAGAGTCTGCGCGGCACCGAGATGGCCGACATCATCTTCAACGGCGGTGCCAGTCGCAAGTCTCCCGGCTTCGCCGAGGCCACCCTCACCTTCGACAACACCGACCGACGACTCGGACTCGACTTCGACGAGGTCACCCTCACCCGGCGTGTCTACCGCAGCGGCGAAGGCGAATACTTCATCAACAAGCAGCCCTGTCGGCTCAAGGACATCAAGAACATCCTCCTCGACACCGGCATCGGCATGCAGTGCTACTCGGTGATCGAGCAGGGGAAGATCGACCAGATCCTCGTCACCTCGACGGCGGAGCGTCGACGGGTGTTCGACGAGGCCGCCGGCATCAGTGCCTACAAGGCCCGACGTCGTGAAGCCCAGCACAAGCTCGAACGCGTCGAGCAGAACCTCCTCCGTCTGGGCGACATCGTCGACGAGGTCGAGAAGCAGCTGCGCTCGGTGAAATACCAGGCGGCCAAGGCCCGCAAGTACCGTGAGTACACCGAGGAGCTGAAGACGCTGCGCACGTCGTATTCGCTCCAGGAGTACGACCGGCTGTCGGTGCAGGCCGCCGGGACGGGCGGTCGTCTCCGGCAGACGGAGGACGAGCGGACGCGTCTGATGACGGCCGGCAACACCACCGACGCCGCACGCGCCGACTGTGAGACACGTCTCCTGGAGCTGGAACGGAACCAGGAGACGGCACAGGCCGACCTCACCGACATCCGCCAGAAGACCCTCACCACCGAGGACGCCGTCCGCTACAACCGTCGCAGCATCGCCGAGCAGACCGAACTCCAGCAGCGCTACGACCGTCAGGCCGACACCGTCCGTCAGCGCACCGCCGCCATGCAGACGGAACTCGAACAGGGCCGCCGGGACCTCGACGCCCTCGTCGACCGACTGCACCAGGAGCAGCAGACGCTCGACGTGAAGGAGGGTGAGTTCTCACGGACGGACGACGAGCGGCGCACCCTCGCCGCGACCCTCGAACAGCAGAAGCTCGCCGTCGTCGACGTGATGCAGCGGACGAGCCGACTGGAGAACGACCTCGGCGTTCTGCTGAGTGAGAAACGTCGACTGGACCTCCAGCGACAGCGACTGGCCGTGAGACTGGACGAGGTGGCGGCCGAGCTTGCCGTCAACGAGGAGGGCATCGCCCGGGTTCTCGGGGAGGTCGACGCGGTCGACCGGGTCATCGCACAGCTCGGCCGACGCACCGCCGAGAAGCAGTCCGAGTGCCGGCTCATCGGCCGTGAACTGGCCGAACTGCGTGAGGACCTCACCCGACGCATGCAGCACCAGAGCAGTCTGGAGTCGAGACGGGACGTGCTCTCGGACCTCGACGAGAAGCAGGAGGGGATCGAGCAGGGCGTGCGAGAGGTGCTGGCACAGCTCACGGAGGCCGGACCGGAGACGAACGGACTCCACGGACTGCTGGGGGAGACGCTGCGGGTGGACGCACGCTACGCCCGGGCGGTGGAGGCGGCCCTGGGGCACCGGGCACAGACGCTCGTGGTCGAGGAACTGGTCCACGCGATGGAAGGCGTGCGTCTGGTGAAGGCCTCGGGGAAGGGTCGGGCGAGCTTCCTGCCCCTGAGTCATTTCAAGGTCAAGACGAACGGACACGAGCTGCCGGTCGGCGTCATCGGCCGGCTGAAGGATTTCGTCGCCTGCGAGGACCGTCACCGGCACGTGGTGGACAGTCTGCTGGGTGACGTGCTGCTGGTGGAAGACGTGACACGCGCGGTCGAGCTGAACACCGCCGGCACCAACGGGTTCACCCTGGTGACGCCGGCGGGTGAGGTGGTGGAGCCGACGGGGATCATCACGGGGGGAGAGGGGATCAGCGGCGGGGGACTCATCAGTCGCGCGGCGGAGCGGCGCGATGTCGAGGTGCAGCTGGAGGAGACGCAGGCGGGGATCGAGGGTCTGCGTCGAAGGCTGTGCGAGACCGAGCAGTCGGAGGCGACGGCGGTCGAGGAGATCGAGCGTCTGGCGGGCAGGGCCGAGCAGGAGAGGACCGTGCGTGCCGGGAAGCTCGCCGTCGTCGAGCGGCTCCGCGAGAAACAGGTCCTCCTCACCGACGAGCGTGACGTGGTCGCGAGCGAGCACGCCGAGGCCGGACGCGAAGCCGTCGAGCTTGAACGACGCGAGCAGGAGCTGCGTCTCGGCCTGGACGACGTCCGTCGCGAGCACGAGGCCCTGAACGCCCGCATCGAGGCACTCACACGGACCCACGAGGACCTCACCCGGCGACGTCTCGTCCTCCAGGAGGAGATCACCGAACTCAAGGTGACCATCGCACGGTCACGACAGCAGCAGGACGGTCTGCGGTCGTCCATCGACAGTCTCGAAGCGAACCTCCGCGTCCGTCAGGACGAACTGGCCCAGCTCACCGCGAGCATCGAGGAGTCGGTCCGCAAGCAGCACCAGGCCCGTGAGGAGATCGTCCGGGCCGAGACGGCACTCGAAGAGCTGCACGCCCGTGAGGAGCGCACGTCACAGGTCGTGCTGGAACTCACCCACGCGCGCGAGGAGCTGCGGGATGAGATGGCCACACTCGAGCGGACCGCCCGTGAGCTCAAGACACAGTTCGCCGAACTCGACGAAACCCTCAGTGCACTCCGACTCGAAGCCCAGGGACTGACCCTCAAGATGGAGGGGCTCGTCGAGCGTGTCCGTGAGGACTACGGACTGGACCTCCGCACGATGCACGAGACCTGGCAGCCCGAAGAGATGAACTGGGACGAGGTGGCCGAGCGCATCGAGGAACTCCGACGCAAGGTCGGCAACATGGGCAACATCAACATGGACGCCATCGAGAGTGAAGAGGGGTTGATGCGTCGGGCCGAGTTCCTGCACACCCAGCGCGACGACCTCAACGCCGCCCGGCGACAGCTCGAAGAGATCATCCACCGGCTCAACAAGAAATCGCTCGAGATGTTCGAACAGTCGTTCGCCGTGGTGCGGGAGAACTTCCAGGAAATGTTCCGGAAGCTGTTCGGGGGCGGCAAGGCCGACCTCTTCCTCGAAGACCAAGAGGACGTCCTGGAGAGCGGCATCGAGATCATCGCACGGCCGCCCGGCAAGGAGCCCCGGTCCATCTCACTCCTCTCCGGCGGCGAAAAGGTGATGACCGCCGTGGCGCTCCTCTTCGCCATCTTCAAGGCCAAGCCGAGTCCGTTCTGTCTCTTGGACGAGGTGGACGCGGCACTCGACGAGGCCAACATCGGACGCTTCGCCAACATCCTCCAGGACTTCCTGAAACACTCGCAGTTCATCATCATCACGCACTCGAAGCGAACGATGGCGATCGCGAACGTCATCTACGGGATCACGATGCAGGAATCGGGGGTGTCGAAGAAGATCTCGGTGAAGTTCGAGGACTACGAGCAGCAGGTCGCCTGACCACGTGCTTGCCGGCTCTGGTTAGACTGCCGACCTGCTTTCGTGCGCGGGACCGTGCCGACGGGTGCGGTCCTGTTTTTTTCGTGCCGGCCTGCGGCGCCGAGGTCCCGTACCGCCAGGACGAGCTTGCCCCAGACGCCCTGGAATTGACGTGACCGACACGACAGATGTCGGTATGATGGAGGTGGTGGGGGTGTTCTCCGCCCGAGTTTCGATCGGTCGGAAGCGCGGCTGTTTCGCGCGGGGTCGGGAAAGGAGTCGGCCATGGGGTCGCTGAGACGGGTCGTCTGGCTTGCGCTGGCCGTGGGCGGGTTGTGCCTGGGGTGCGGGGGTCGGGACGTCGATTACGGAACCAGGGAGATCAGCGTCAACGGGCTGGCCGAGGTCGAGGTCGTTCCCGACAGGGTCACGCTCGGTCTGGGGGTCGACACGCTCGACAAGGATCCGGTGAAGTCCCAGGCGGACAACGACCGGAGCGTCAAGGCGGTGCTCGCCGTGGTGAAGGCGCTGGGCGTCGCCGACGAGGACGTCCAGACGGGATACGTCTCGCTGGCACGCAGGGAGCGGGAGACCGAGGAGGGGCTTCTGGTGTTCGAGGGCTATCAGGCCTCGACGACGCTGATCGTGCGTCTCCTGGACCTGAGCAAGTACAATGCCCTCATCTCGGGGGCGGTGAAGGCCGGCGCCGGCCGGGTGCAGGGGCTGTCGTTCGAGTGCTCCCAGGAGGCGGGGAAGCGGCGGGAGGCCCGACTGCTGGCGATCCGCGCTGCGAAGCAGAAGGCACAGGAGCTGGCCGCCGAACTCGGTCAGAAGATCGGCCGACCGCTCTCCATCGACCAGAGGGACGAGGAGCCCTATGAAACGTCCTATGCAACCGGGGGGCTCTTCGGGGACGAGTCGTACGACGAAGAAGGCACCACCATGGCGCCCGGCCGACAGATCATCCGCTCCGGGGTGTCGGTCACCTTCGAGCTGCTGGATTAGGAACAACGGTTCCTGTGTGCGCCGACGTGTCGGGCCGGAGCGCCTTCGCAACGGAACGACCCGGCAGAGAAGCAGAAAGGAGATGAGACCCCATGGAGGCCCTGGAATTCCGACCGTGCAAGGCGCTGCTCGCCATCTGGCTTGTGATCGCCGCCGTCTGCTGTCTGATCCTGGGGGGGCTTGTCGCCGCGATCCAGTCCGAGGGCGATCTCGCGGAGGCGTCGATGGCGGTGTTCGCGCCGGGCGCCCTGATCCCCTGGATGGCTTCCTCCGCGTACGCGGTGCTGTACTTCTTTTCGATCCGCTACCGTCTGGACGACCGTTACGTCACCAAGGCGTGCGGCGTGCTGTGGAAGAAGCGACGGTCGATCCCGCTGGAGAAGATCACCAACCTGGACGTCCGTCAGGGACCCGTGGAGCGTCTCCTGGGGTTCGGGCAGGTGTGGATCTTCACCCCTTCCACCGGGGCCATGCGGCCGGAAGAGAAGCTGGTGGGGCTTCCCGACCCCCACGGGATGAAGCAGACCCTCGTCGACTACACGGAGAACGTGACGAGGCCCAGGGCACCGGCGGAGACCCCCGCCGCCACGCCCGCGGCGTCCGGCGACCGCGTGGTCTCCGTGCTCGAGGACATCCGGGAGACGCTCCGGAGGATCGAGACCGCGCTTCGGAAGGACGACGCCGAGTAGTCCCCGGGCGGACGCGGGCCGCCTGGGTCGTTCCGTGCGGGGCGTTTCCGGTCGCAAGTCCCTTGCGGGACGGGCAGTTCCGGCGTTTGCCCCTTTCCGCTTGACAACCCCGGAGACCCCTGCTACAGTTCCGTTTCCTTACCCCCCGGACATCGAGAGAGAGGGACGGGATGCCGCGTGTCATACTGATCGTATCGACGGCCGCCACGGTGATGCTGGTCATCGCGGCGGTGTTTTTTTCCGGCGGGGGCGAGATCGGGGCGATCGACCGTGCGGCGATGAAGCACGTGACCCTGGGTGAATACGTGCAGGCCCGTGTCGTGTGGGAAGCCGGACTCGGAAAGTACCCGGATTCGGCGAAGCTGAACTACGGCCTGGGCACACTCGTGGCGGTACGGGGCGAGCTGGCCGAGGCCCGGCGACTCCTCGAGCGGGCGGCGACACTGTCGCCGAAGACCCCGGAGTATCGCAAGGAACTGGGCATCTGCCACCTCCGTGACGGTCGTCTGGCCGACGCCGAGCACGAACTGAAAGAGGTGCTGAGACTGAACGACGAATGGCCCGAGACCCATTTCTACCTGGGCATGGTCTACGAACGACAGGGCAGGCCCGAGCTTGCCATGAAGGAGTACGTCAAGGAGGTGAACGTGAATTCGTGCTGCACGTTCGCCTGGGCGAAGATCTTCGACGCGGACAGAAGCGGTGCGGCCGAGGAATAATCCCGTCGACGACGTCACACTTGAGAGGGTGCGTGCGACAGGGGTCGTCGAGACCGGTTGGGACACGTCATGAGCACGCTCGCTGAGCAGGCAAACGCTTCCGGGACCGCCAAGCCGTCGATCCTCATGCGCGGACTCACCGTCCGTGCCCTCATCTACGGGGTGCTGCTCAGCATCCTGCTGGCCGTCGCCGACCCCTACATCTACATGGTGTGCAACGGACTGCTGGCGGCGAACAGCACCCCGGTGGGGGCGGTGTTCCTGTTCGCGGTGGCGGTGTTCGTGTTCAACATGCTGATGCGGGGTCTGGACAACCTGTGCGGCGGGGACTCGGTGTTCGGCTGGCTGAAGATGACGGCCTCCGAACTGGTGGTCGTTTACGTCATGCTGCTGGTGACGGCGGCGATTCCGACGTTCGGGTTCTCCGAGAGTTTCTTCGCCATCCTGGGCGGTCCGGCACGGTTCGCCACCGACACGAACGCCTGGACCGACAAGGTCCTCCCGCACATCAATCCCAATCTCGTCCCCTTCGGCTCGCCCGACGGGACGGTGTCCTCCGCCGAGCACCTCCAGAAGATGATCGGGGTGACCAAGGGCATCCGGGACCTGGAGCCCGACACCGTCAAATGGCTCTACGACGGGATGCCCAACCTCGAGGGACTCAGCTTCCTCGAACGCATCCGGGCCATCCCGTGGTGGCCCTGGATGAAACCGTTCATCATCTGGATGCTCTTCATCTTCACCCTCTATTTCGTGCTGATGTGCATCGTGAGCATGCTGCGGAAGCAGTGGATCGAGCGGGAGCGACTGCAGTATCCGCTGGTTCAGCTGCCGATGGCGATGGTGGAGGAGGCGGACGTCACCAAGGGGGTGCCGGCGCTCTTCCGGAACAAGATCCTCTGGATCGGCTTCGCCCTCCCGATGCTTCTGACCACGTGGAACCAGCTCGCCCATTTCTATCAACTCGTCACGCCCATCCCCACCAGCAAGACCCTGTACATGTTCAACATGCAGCTCAACCTGGGACTGGAGCTCAACTGGCCCGTCATCGGGTTCACCTATCTCATCAAGCTGGAGGTGGCCCTGTCGCTCTGGTTCTTCTGTCTGGTGGGGGCCCTGGTGGGCTCCGCCTTCAGCAACCTCGGGGTCCCGGCGGGCAGTCGCGACATGTGGATGTGGCGGGGTCACGAGCATCCCCTGGTCTATCACGCCTGCATGGGGGCGGTGTTCCTGCTGGCGATCCTCACGCTCTGGTCGGCCCGACGGTCCATCGGCGAGGTGGTGCGGAAGGCCCTGGGCATCCGGGTGAGGGGCGGCGAGGCCCCGTCGTCCGTGCCGTCGTGGCGTGTTCACGTGGGTCTCGTGGGTGCAGCGGCGGCGGCCGGCCTCATCCTGCACTACGGCGCGGGGCTCAATCCCTTCTTCTCGGTGCTCTTGTCCGCCGCCGCGTTTCTGGTGGTTGTCACCGTCTTTCACCGGGGCACCGACCCGGAAGACCGACGGGAACTGGTGGCACACTGGCTGTCGTTCTGGGGACTGGTGGCGGGCCTGTCGGTGATGGTGGCGTGGATGTGTCACTACACGGGGATGGAGACGTGGTTTGCGATCACGTTCGTGACGGTGGCACTCCTGGGGCTGCTGGCGGCGACCCGCATGATCGCCGAGGGTGGACTGGTCTTCGTGCAGTTCCCCATCCTGATGCCGTCGTTCGTGTTCCGGGTCATCTCCCCGTCGATCCTGGGTCCGGCGAACCTGGTGGGGATGTCGTGGGCCGGGGTGTGGGTGGGGGACATCCGTGTCATCATGATGCCGGCGTTCGCCAACGCCACGAAGCTCGCCGACCACGTCCGACTGAAGCAGCGGAGTCTGGTGTGGCTTTTCGTGGTGGCGACGGTGCTGGCGATCGTGTTCAGCAGTTTCGCGGTGCTGTATATCGGCTACACACGGGGCGGGGCGAAGACGGACACGTGGATCTTCGGGGCGGTGGGTCGTGACTGGTTCGGCCGCGTGGCCGCCGAGAACCTGCCCACCCGGGAACAGGCCAGACAGGGACAGAAGGCCCACGAGGACTACTACTGGTCCCGGGTGCAGTCGACGGTCCTCGGTGCGGTGTTCATGATCTTCCTGGCGGTGATGCGATCGTGGTTCCTGTGGTGGCCGTTCCACCCGCTGGGGTTTCCCTTTGCCATCATGCCGGCGATGCAGCGGATGTGGCTGTGCATCGCCATCGGGTGGCTCTTGAAGGCGATCATCCTGCGCTACGGGGGGGCACTGCTCTTCCGGAAGCTGAAGCCCTTCTTCTACGGACTGATCCTCGGCGAGTTCGTGACGGCCGGGGTGTGGTACGTGTTCTATTTCTTCTACGTCACCTACTTCCACGGGACCGGCAACCTGATCTACAACTGACACGTCGTCCGGGGACGCCGAAGGCGGCCCCCCGGTCGCCCGGGCAGGCGGAGATGAGTGCAATGACGCGATGGGTCATGACATGGACGGTGCTGGGGGTTCTGGCGTCGGTGTCGGTGTCGGCGGGACAGGACACCGCGTCGGCCGACGCGACGCCCGTGGAGGAACTCAACCGGCTCATCTCGGCCCGTGACGTCGAGACGAGCCTGAAGGGCTTCACGGGACTCGAATCCCGTGTCCTGGGCTACCCGGGCAACGCCCGGGCCGCCGAGATGATCGTCCAGCGCCTCGAAGCCCTCGGGTTCGAGTCCTTCGACCCCGACGCCGTCAACCCCAAACTCGACGGCCGCGAGAAGGACCTCGAGAAGCAGTTCAAGAAGATCCCCGTCAAGGACGGCAAGATCATCGTCGACGAGTTCGAGGTGCCGGTGCCGGTGGACCGTGGGGCGACGCTGTCGGTCCCGGGCGTCCTCGAGGGGTCGCTGCGTCTCTATCCCCTGTGGCCGAACCTGGTGCGCACGTCGCAGCTGCCGCGCGGCGGCGTCACCGGACACCTCGTCTACGTGGGACGCGGCACCTACGCCGAGATGGACGGCAGGAAGATCGAGGGGTCCATCGCGTTGATGGACTTCAACTGTGAGAAGTACTACGTGAACGTGCGGGACCTCGGTGCCCGGGCGATCGTCTTCATCGAGCCCGACGACACCGACTTCACCGAGGCCCGGCTGAAGTTTCTCGACATTCCGGTCAGCATCCCGCGGTTCTGGCTGAAGCGTGAGGACGCCCGGAAGCTCCTCGGCGCGGTGCTCACGGAGAAGGGACTGTCCGCGGGCGACTTCGACGTCATGCTCAAGCG
>DATKVD010000423.1:0-2833 GCA_035530235.1 Planctomycetota bacterium
GCGAAGACGGTCGGGGCGTTCCGTCCGCTGGGATATGTCATCGACCCCGTCGTCGACGCGGCGAAACACCTGCTGCTCACCACACTGGGCCTGTCGGCCGGATGGGCCGCCGCCGTGCTCATCGTCGGCAGCCTCGCACTCCTGATCGGCGTGCTCTTCGGCATCACGGTCGTCATGCGGGGTCTGGTGGCCGGGAAGTTCGAGCTCTTCCTCGACCGCTTCCTCTTCCGAAACGCGTTCATCGCGTACATGGTCGGCATGCTGGTGACCGCCGTCGTGCAGTCGAGTTCCGTGACGACCAGTCTCGTGGTCCCGCTGCTGGGGGCGGGACTGCTGACGGTGGAGCAGATCTATCCGTACACGATCGGGGCGAACGTCGGGACGACGATCACGGCGTTTCTCGCCTCACTGGCGGTGATGGCGGAGGGGGCCCTGGGGCGTCTGGGGTTCACGGTGGCACTGGTGCACCTGCTCTTTAACGCCCACGGGGCGGCGGTGTTTTTCCCCCTGCGGATGATCCCCATCGGCACCGCCCGGTGGTATGCGAACCTGGCGGCCGACCGTCCGCGCTACGCCGCGTTTTTCATCCTGGGGGTGTTCTTTGTCCTGCCGATCGTGGTGATCGGGGTGATGCGGCTTCTCTGAGGAGCCGGGAGGACGAAGATCGACTTGTCAAGAGACGTGGGGTGACGTATACTGCTCTTGACGTGGTGAGGTCATTTTGCGGGAGAGAGCAATGGCTGGAATGCTGCGACAACTGATCAGTGCGTGGCGTGGACGTGACCTCCTGAGTGAGATGCTGGACGACTTCGAGGAGATGCTCCGGGACGGCGAGTGGATGTTCCGGACGGTGGGGAGGGTGCTGCTGAGGGAGGAGAAGCCCGAGACCGTGCACGACGAGTTCTTCGCCCGGGACAAGAAGATCAACGACGCGGAGAGGAACATTCGTCGACGGATTGTCGAGCACCTGAGTCTGAGACGTGAGGCGGACGTGCCGGCGTGTCTCGTGCTGATGAGCGTCGTCAAGGACGCCGAGCGCATCGGGGACTTCTGCAAGAACCTCTACGAGGTGGCGTGTCTCTACACCATGAACTTCGACCACGGACGCTACATCACGCCCCTGAAGCAGATCCGCTCGGACGTCGAGGGACTCTTCGGCAACGCACGGATCGCGTTCGCCGAAGCCGACGGAGCCACCGCCAGGGAGGTCATCGGGGCCGCCCACGACGTGGGACACCGCTGTGACGCCATGATCGAAAAACTCATCCACGACAAGCTCCCCACCCAGAAGGCCGTCGCCTATACACTGCTTTCGAGATACTTCAAACGTGTGGCCTCACATCTCGCCAACATCTGCACCAGTGTCACCGGACCCGTGCACGAGATGGACCACACGGACGAGCGCCAAGCGAGGATCCGCAAGACCTACGGACAGAACCCATGAGAGAGGACCGTCTGCGGGACGTGCTGAGGAAGTTCCGTGAGGGGGCCCTGTCCGAGGACGGGGTGCTGGAGGCCCTGAAACTGCTGCCGTTCGAGGACATGGGGTTCGCCAAGGTGGACCACCACCGTGCGCTCAGGTGTGGGTTCCCCGAGGTGGTGTTCTGTCAGGGGAAGGCCGCCGGGGACGTGGTCCGCGTCGTGGCGTCCATCGTCAACGCGGGTGCCAACGTGCTGGCGACACGGGCGTCGGCCGAGGTCTTCGCCGCGGTCAGCGAGGAATTCGACCGGGCCGAGTACAACGAGCGTGCACGCACAGTGACCCTCATCCAGACGCCTCCCAAGCCGCTTCCGGGCAAACTCGTCATCGTCGCCGCCGGCACCAGTGACGTCCCCGTGGCCGAGGAGGCGCGGGTGACGGCGGAGCTGATGGGAGCCAACGTCCAGGTCATCTATGACGTCGGTGTCGCCGGACTGCATCGTCTCCTGAGTCATCACGCCGAGATGCTGGACGCGACGGTGATCGTGGTGGTGGCCGGGATGGAGGGGGCGCTGGCGAGCGTGGTGGGCGGACTGGTGAGAGCCCCGGTGATTGCGGTGCCGACGAGTGTGGGCTACGGGGCGAGTTTCGGGGGACTGGCACCCCTGCTGACGATGCTGAACAGCTGTGCGGCCGGGGTGAGCGTGGTGAACATCGACAACGGCTTCGGGGGCGGCTACGTCGGGGCGCTCATCTGCTCGGTTGCGGTGGAGGAACGGCGGGATGGGTGAGGTCGAGATTCCGAGACTCCCGGAGCGTCGCACCGACGCCCACAAGGGCGATTTCGGACGGGTGCTGGTGGTGGCGGGGTCGCGAGGGATGATCGGGGCGGCGTGTCTGACGGCGAGCGCGGCCCTGCGGGCGGGTGCGGGCCTGGTGAAGCTCGCGGTGCCCGAGTCACTGTGGGACGTCGCCGCCACCAAGCTGACGTGCGTCATGACGGTCGGACTTCCCGAGACCGAGGATGGGGCGTTTTCGGAGACCGCGCTCGAACCGCTCCTCAAGCAGGCCGAGTGGGCCGATGTGCTCGCACTGGGGCCCGGAATCGGACGCGGCGTCGAGACGGGCAACACCGTCCGCGGCCTCATCTCGTGGCTGGCCTGTCCGCTGGTGATCGATGCGGACGGGCTGTTCCACCTCGCCGGGAACCTCGACGTCCTCGACCGCTACGAGGGACCGGTCGTCGTGACCCCGCACCCGGGCGAGATGGCTCACATGACCGGCACGGACCTCAGTGACGTGCAGAGCGACCGTGAGGGAACCGCAACCGCGTTTGCCGCCGCGCACGGCGTGCTGTGCGTGCTTAAGGGCGCCGGGACCGTCGTCAGTGACGGGAAACGTACCTACGTGAAC
>DATKVD010000424.1:0-2552 GCA_035530235.1 Planctomycetota bacterium
CGGATTCCATCTGCCCGGCCCCGATGACGAAGCTCACGTTCGCCGAGGTGCGGGACGCCTTCGCCGGACGCGTCACCATCATGGGCGGCATCCCGTCGGTGGCACTGCTCACCGAGTCGATGTCGGACGCGGAGTTCGAGAGGTTCCTGGACGGCTTTTTTGAGGCCGTCGGCCGCGGCGACCACCTGATCCTGGGCATCTCGGACACCACCCCGCCCGCGGCGGATTTCGACAGGCTGCTCGAAATCGGCGCACGGGTGGACGCCTTCGGCCCGGTCACTTAGCGCCTATCCCAATGACGCGGCTGAGGCCCCAATTCTCGGGGCGTGGTGGGTCTCCTGACCCACCACGGGCGGGCCGGCGTCAGCAAACGCGGCGGGTCAGGAGACCCGCCGCGCCGGATAGAAGCTATCGGCATAGGCTGTTAGACTTGTCACACGGCCCGAAAAGGACTACATTTATGCCTTGGGGACCAGGGCTTGTATGAAAGGAGAGAACGGCGATGAGAGGCGCGATTCCGGGCATACCCCGTGAGGGAGACTCCATCGGCAGGAGCCTCTTCAAGGAGCAGGCGAAGCGGGAGCAAGAGAGGGCCAGGTCGGCCAAGGCGATCGTCTCGGAACTGGAGCGCCGGCTCGACAAGCTCACCCTCATCTGCATGGCCCTGTGGTCGATGCTCAGCGAGAAGACCGATTTCATCGAAGAGGACCTGCTGGAGCGGGTCAGGAAGATCGACCTGATGGACGGTGCCGAGGACGGGAAGCTCCAGCGGCAGGTGGCCCAGTGTCCGCAGTGCAACCGGGTGATGTCGGCCCGGCACACGAAGTGCCTCTACTGCGGTGCCGAGCGTCTCAAACTCACGGCGTTCGACGACGTGGTCTAAAGAGCACGCGGCAGGCGACTGCCGTCACGAAAGGAGGTCGAGATGTCGTCCGGCTTTTTCGGGATGCCCCGCTCTTACGCCCACGAGATCCGTCGTGAGGCCCAAGCGGACGTGTCGGCGCGGGAGGCGGCCTCACACGCCAGGGAAGCCGCACGGGCGAGTTCGGAGGTCGAGCGTCGACTCGACAAGCTCACCCTCATCTGCATGGCGATGTGGTCGTTCCTCGGCGAGAAGCTCGGACTCAGCGAGGAGGACCTGATGGAGCGGGTCCAGAAACTCGACCTGATGGACGGCGCCGAAGACGGCAAGATCCAGCGGCAGCTCGCCCAGTGCCCCCGGTGCAACCGTACCATGTCACCGAGACACACCCGGTGTCTCTACTGCGGCGCCGAGCGGCTCAAGCTCACCGCATACGACGACGTCGTCTGACGCGCCGCCCGGAGGAGGGCCCCCGCTCGAGGCGCGGCGGAACCTTCTTTTCGGACGTCATTTTGCCCGGAAAACCTTTGTACGGACCTCCTTTGCGGACGATATGTAGCAGCAGAGATGCGTTTTTCCGCGAAAGGAGGCCGTCATGAGTTTCGGAGTTTTCGGCATGGCCAATCAGGCCAAGGCCCACGCGAAGAGCGAAGCCGCGAGGGCCCGGGCCACGCTGGCGAAGTCCGTCGCCCAGGACGCCCAGAGTGCGGTCGCCGCTCTCGAGAAGCGTGTCGACAAGCTCGCACTCATCAGCATGGCACTCTGGTCGCTGCTCTCGGAGAAATGCGCCGTCTCCGAAGAGGACCTGGCCGAGCGGATGAAGCAGCTCGACGCGATGGACGGGAGCACGGACGGGAAGCTGAAGGGACAGGGGGCCCCGTGTCCGCAGTGCGGCCGGGCGATGTCCGCCCGTCACGGGAAGTGTCTGTTCTGCGGGGCCGAGCGCACGGAGATCACCCCGTTCGACGACGTCGTCTGAGAGACCGCAATGGACGTGCTCCACATCCGTCGATACCGCCCGGCCGACCGTGACGCGGTGTGGGAGCTGCACAACGTCGCCCTCGACGCCGTCGGTGCGCACGGCGGCCACGGACCGTTCGACGACGACCTCCACCACATCGAAGACGTCTACCTCGAGCGCGGCGGCGAGTTTCTCGTCGGGGAACTCGACGGCCGGATCGTCGCGATGGGGGCGCTCAGACGCCACACCGACGAGACGGCCGAGATCACCCGGATGCGCGTGCACCCCGATTTCTGGCGACGCGGGTTCGGCCGACAGGTCCTCACCCGTCTCGAAAGACGAGCCGCCGAGCTGGAATATCGCTCACTTTCCCTCGAAACCACCACAGGTCAGACCGCCGCCCAGGAACTCTACCGGAACAGCGGCTACGTCGAGGCCGGGCGACGACGGCACGGCCCCTTCGAGGTCATCCGGTTCGAGAAGACATTGCGGCAGCCCGGTGCGGGTGCATGACGGTCTCGCCGCACGACGGCCATTTCCTGTTTGCATTTTCCCGGGAAGCGGGCCATAATCGGGAAAACGGCACGACTGTGGAGGGCCCTCGATGACAAAGCGACGTGAGCGGTGGGTGACGCTGGTCAGCTCGGTGATGGCGCTGGCGGGGCTCTGCTGCCTCGTCGGGTGTCCGCCTCCCGTGGTCCGTGAAGTGGCCGTCAACTACCAGGAAAT